>NZ_JAPEOR010000002.1:1800000-2100000 GCF_026341125.1 Streptomyces sp. NBC_01142 | reverse complement strand
AGGGCAGCGTCGACCTGGACGCCCCCGTCAACACCTATCTGCCCGGACTGCTCCCCGACGACCGCATCACGGTGCGCCATCTACTGAGCCATCGCAGCGGTCTGTACGACTACACCGACGACATGTTCGCGCAGACCGTGCCGGGCTTCGAGTCCGTCCGCAACAAGGTGTTCACCTTCCAGGAGTTGCTGGACCTGTCGCTCGCGCACCCGCCGACCGGCGTACCGGGCACCGCCTACCGCTACTCCAACACCAACTTCGTGGTGGTGGGACAGCTCATCGAGAAGGTCACCGGCCGCTCCGTGCACGACGAGTACCGCGACCGGATCATCGAACCCCTGAAGCTGCGCGACACCTCCTATGTGCACCCCGGCACCGCCCTTCCGGGCCGGCACACCAAGGGCTACCTCAGGCCCGACGAGGCCGGTGCGCCGCTGGTCGACTCCACCCGGCAGACCGCCTCCTGGGCGCAGAGCGCCGGCGCGATGATTTCCAGCACACGGGATCTGGACACATTCTTCTCCGCCCTCCTCCGCGGCCGGCTGCTCCCCGCCGGCCTGCTGACGCAGATGCGGCAGTGGGCGCCGGTGAACAGCACCCAGGGGTACGGGCTCGGCCTGCGCCGCCGCGATCTGTCCTGCGGCGTCTCCGTCCAGGGCCACACGGGCACCGTCCAGGGCTACTACACGTACTCCTTCACCTCGGAGAACGGCATGCGGAGCATCACCGCGGTGGCGAACACCTCGAACAACACCGATGTGTTGAATGTCATGTCCGGCACGCTCGAAGCGGCGTTCTGCGGGAAGCCGCCGGCCGCGCCCACCGCACGCGGCACGGCACGCGGCACGGCGCCGGCCGAGCGGCACGAGGACATCGCACCGGGCATCGCCCGCGACTGACATTCGCCGGTGCGGCCGGACCGGGCAGGAGGAGGGGGTTCCGGCCGCACCCGTCGCGGGGCACTCTGGTGGTGACACCCGACGGTGACCCCGAGGCGGTGACAGAGGCGTGGCAGCGGGCATGGGCGCGTACGAGTGGCGGTTCGACTCCGGGCGCGTCTGTCTGGACCTGGTGGCGACCTCGGAGGCGGTCTGCGGCGTGCCCGATCCGCTGGCAGGTGCCGGCCGGCTCGGGCGGTGGCTGACGGGTGCGGGGCTGCTGCCCGCGGGGACGCCGCTCCTGGACATCGACGACCGGTGGACGCCGCGCTTCATCGAACTGCGTGACTGCGTGGGTCAGTTGGTACGGGCCGAGATCGACGGCCGGTACGCCGAGTCCGCGCTGGAGCGGGTCAATGCCTTCGCTGCGGACCCGCCGCCCGGCATCAGAGCCGTACGTGACGACAGCGGCTCACTGGTACGGGCGCTGAGTGCCGGGCCCGAGTGCGCGGCGCTGATCGCGGCCGTGGCGAGGGACGCCGTGGAGCTGCTGACCGACCCGGCGGCCCGGGCCCGGCTGCGGCAGTGCGAGGGCGACAACTGCCGACGCGTCTACCTGGACACCTCCCGCGGACGGCGGCGCCGCTGGTGCTCGAGCGAGGTGTGCGGCAACCGCGAACGGGTCGCCAGGCACCGGCGCAGGGCCGCTGTCGCACGGGCCTGAGACGGCGCCGGGGGCGGTGAGGGGATCCCCCGTAAAAGATCTTGAAAGTTTTTCGGCGGATGTTGAATGATCCTCCGGCGGCCCCCGTAGTGATGGGAGAGAAGCCGTCAGCCGAAAACAGGGTCTCGACCGGGAGGTTCAGGTGCGCAAGGATGCCGCCGTGGCCGATGACCGTCCGCAAAGGGCCCGCCATCGAAGCGAGAAGCCACGCAACGACACCTCCGTACCTGACGAGGAGTTGATGCGCGCGCTGTATCGCGAACATGCGGGGCCTTTGCTTGCCTATGTACTGCGCCTTGTCGCCGGCGATCGCCAGCGCGCCGAGGACGTCGTACAGGAGACGCTCATCCGTGCCTGGAAGAACGCCGGTCAGCTCAACCGAGCGACCGGCTCTGTCCGACCCTGGCTGGTGACGGTCGCACGCCGCATCGTCATCGACGGTCACCGCAGCCGGCAGGCCCGGCCGCAGGAGGTCGATCCGTCGCCGCTGGAGGTCATGCCCGCGGAGGACGAGATCGACAAGGCGTTGTGGCTGATGACGCTCTCAGATGCGCTCGATGATTTGACGCCCGCTCACCGGGAAGTGTTGGTCGAGACGTATTTCAAGGGGCGCACGGTCAATGAGGCGGCCGAAACGCTGGGCATACCCAGCGGGACGGTGCGGTCCCGGGTGTTCTACGCACTCCGTTCCATGAAGCTCGCTCTGGAGGAGAGGGGGGTCACGGCATGACCATGTATGAGCAGGAATCCGTACACGATGCGGTCGGCGCATACGTGCTCGGCATTCTGGACGATGCGGACGCCTCCGCCTTCGAGGCGCATCTGGCGGGCTGCGACATCTGCGCCGTCCACCTCGAGGAGTTCTCCGGGATGGAGCCGATGCTGGCCATGCTGGCGGAGGCCCCGGCACCCGCTCCGGTGCGGCAGTCGAATGTGCTGAACATGCCCCAAATGCCCGGCATGGCATCCTTCCCGCCGTCCAAGCCCGTTCCTGTGGTGCCCACGGCCCCCAGCCCGCGGCTGCTCGGCGGCCTTCTCGACGAGGTCGCCGTCAAGCGGGCGGCCAAGCGCAGGCGGGGGATGTACATGGTCGCGGCCGCCGCGGCCCTGATCATCGGCGGGCCGGCCGTCGCGGTGGTCGTCACGGCGGACGGCACCGGTGGCAGCAGCAACCAGGCCCTTCCGCACCCCACCAGTCCCGCCGAGGACGCCTTCCTGCATCACATGGAGGAGAAGGTCCAGGGCACGGACGCGACGACCCAGGTCAGCGCGACCGTCGGCATGGAGAAGAAGGGCTGGGGCACCCACACCGTTCTCGAACTGAAGAACGTCAAGGGTCCGCAGAAGTGCAACCTGATCGCCGTCTCCAAGACCGGCGAGGAGGAGGTCGTGACCTCCTGGGCGGTACCGAAGTGGGGATACGGCATCCCGGACAGCCCCAACGCGATGGCCAAGAAGCCGCTCTATGTCCACGGTGGCGCGGCGATGGACCGGAACGACATCGACCACTTCGAGGTCCGTACGTTCGACGGCAAGCGATTGGTGGAGGTCGAAGCCTGACAGATACGCCCCCTTCGCGTACGGTTGACGGCTGCCCAGTGCACGTCAGAAGGGGGCCTCGGTGGCCGCGCAGGATGCCGCTGTTCATTCCGTGGTCGATACCGCCGTCGATACGGTCCGGGACCGCGAAATCGGTGTCGAGCAGGAACATCTCGACCAGGTGTACCGCCGTCTCGAGGAGAAGATCCACGAGGCGGAGTTCCTCATGAACGATGCCGCCAAACGGGGCCAGGTCGGCACGCCCGGCGCGCTCGCGGAGCGGGACGCCCAGGTCTTCCGGGCGGGTGTCCACCTCAATCGCCTGAACAACGAGTTCGAGGACTTCCTCTTCGGGCGGATCGACCTGCTCTACGGCAAGGACGGCAAGAAGGGCCCGGACGGTGCCTACACCTCCGTCGAGCCTGCCGACGACGCCGTCCGCACCGACGGAACCCGCCAGGTCGCCGAGATCGGCGAGACCCTGCACATCGGCCGCATCGGAGTCCTCGACTCCGACTACGCACCGCTGGTCATCGACTGGCGCGCCCCGGCCGCCGCGCCCTTCTACCGCTCCACCCCGGTCGATCCGGGCCGGGTGGTACGCCGCCGGGTCATCCGCTCCAAGGGCCGCAGGGTCCTGGGCGTCGAGGACGATCTGATGCGCCCGGAGCTGACCGCCACGCTGGCGGGCGAGGAGCTCCCGGTCATCGGCGACGGCGCCCTGATGGCGGCGCTCGGGCAGGCCCGTAGCCACACGATGCGGGACATCGTCGCCTCCATCCAGGCCGAGCAGGACCTGGTGATCCGCGCCCCCGCCGCCTCCGTCACCTATGTCGAGGGCGGTCCGGGGACCGGCAAGACCGCGGTGGCCCTGCACCGGGCGGCGTATCTGCTCTACCAGGACCGGCGGCGGTACGCGGGCGGCATCCTGATCGTCTCGCCGACCCCGCTGCTCGTCGCGTACACCGAGGGCGTGCTGCCGTCGCTGGGCGAGGAGGGGCAGGTCGCCATCCGCGCGGTCGGCCATCTGGTCGACGGGGCGGAGGCCACGGCGTACGACGAACCGGCGGTGGCCCGCATCAAGGGCTCCTCCCGGATGCTCAAGGTGCTCCGCCACGCCGCACGGGGTGCGCTGGACCTCTCCGGGCCTCCGCCGGTGCGGGGCGTCCAGGCGGCGGGCGGCCGGCAGGCGGACGGCCAGCTGGCCTTCGGCGAGGAGCCCGAGGCCGCCTCCGGGCCGCCGACCCGGCTGCGGGTCGTGGCCTTCGGCCGCCGGATCGAGATCGAGGCCGACGAGCTCAGACGCATCCGCCACAACGTCCTCGGCGGCACGACACCGGTCAATCTGCTGCGTCCGCGGGCCCGCAGAATGCTGCTGGACGCCCTCTGGTCGAAGTCCGGCTCCGCGGGACGTGCTCTGGGGGACCCGGAGCTCGCCGCCGAGCTGCGTTCCTCCTTCGACGAGGACATCACCGCCGAGGACAGCTTCATCACCTTCCTGGACGCGTGGTGGCCCGAGCTGACCCCGCGCGGCGTCCTGACGTCCATGTCCGACGAGCGGCGGCTGGGCCGCTGGGCGCGCCGCGTGCTCAACCCGGGTGAGGTGCGACGTCTCGCCCGCTCCCTCAGGCGCGACGCCCTCTCCGTGCACGACGTGGCGCTCCTTGACGAGCTGGGGACGCTGCTCGGCACCCCTGCCCGGCCCAGGAAGAGACGCGAGTACGACCCGCTCGACGCGCTCACGGGTCTCGAGGAGCTGATGCCGCACCGCGAGGAGACCCAGCGCGAGCGGGCGGAACGGCTGGCCCAGGAACGTACCGAGTACGCGCATGTCATCGTCGACGAGGCGCAGGACCTCACCCCGATGCAGTGGCGGATGGTCGGCCGCCGCGGCCGGACCGCCACCTGGACGGTCGTCGGCGACCCGGCGCAGTCGTCCTGGTCCACGCCGGACGAGGCCGCCGAGGCGCGCGACGAGGCGCTGGGAAGCCGCCCGC
Source organism: Streptomyces sp. NBC_01142 (assembly GCF_026341125.1). NCBI lineage: Bacteria > Bacillati > Actinomycetota > Actinomycetes > Kitasatosporales > Streptomycetaceae > Streptomyces > Streptomyces sp. NBC_01142. The sequence goes on along the minus strand of NZ_JAPEOR010000002.1, from coordinate 2,094,862 downwards.
GCCGCCGCTTCCAGCTCACCGTCAACTACCGCAACCCCGCCGAGATCGCCGAGCTGGCGGCCAAGGTGCTCGCGCTCGCGATGCCCGGTATGGAGTCCCCGTCTGCGGTCCGCTCCACGGGCGTGCGTCCCCGTTTCGCGGTCGTACGGGACGGGGACCTGGGCGGGGCCGTACGTGCCGAGGCGCAGCGTCTGCTGGACCGCGTGGACGGCACGGTCGGCGTCGTCGTCGCGATGAACCGGCGCGAGCAGGCGGCGCGTTGGCTGGCCGGGCTCGGCGAGCGGGTGGTGGCGCTCGGCTCGCTGGAGGCGAAGGGACTGGAGTACGACGCGACGGTCGTCGTCTCGCCGGCGGAGATCGCGGACGAGTCCCCGGCGGGGCTGCGGGTGCTGTACGTGGCGCTCACGCGGGCGACGCAGCAGCTCACGGTGGTCTCGGACCGACGTGACGAGCCGGATGCGGACGGTGTGCCGGACCTGCTGAGGGACTGACCGGACGCGGCCGGTTCCAGGGCCATCCGGGCTGATTGCGAGTCAACCTGCGGTGCGGGATTCACTTACCGGGGCGGTTTGTTAGCCTGGTGGTGGCACCGGCTCGATCCAAGCCCCCGGGCCCAACCTTCGTCGCTCAGAGCGACCACTTGCCGCGAGGCGAGCATGGCGGGTCGGTGCCACTTACGTGTACGAGAGACAGGTCCGCGCCACCGGAAGGTGGCGCGGACCTGTTTTTTGCGGCGCTCGGCAGTGAGGGCTTCCACCGGGGACAGGGCATCTCGTATGGTGGAAAACACTTTCCGAAAACTAAATGACCACTATTACCTGCTACCCGCAGGTAGGTGCGAACATCGGAAAGCGTTGCCGGGCAGCAGCCACGGCCGCATGGCATTGAAGCTAGGGAAAGCAGAGGAACCCGGTCATGGCAACGGCGCCCAGCGTCTCGTACTCGATGACGGTCCGGCTGGAGGTGCCCGCGAGCGGAACCGCGGTCTCTCAGCTCACCACGGCCGTGGAGTCCTCCGGCGGCTCTGTGACAGGCCTGGACGTGACCGCTTCCGGCCACGAGAAGCTGCGGATCGACGTCACGATCGCGGCCAGCTCGACCACGCACGCCGACGAGATCGTCGAGGAGCTGCGCAAGATCGAGGGTGTCGTCCTCGGCAAGGTCTCCGACCGTACGTTCCTGATGCACCTCGGCGGCAAGATCGAGATGCAGTCCAAGCACCCCATCCGTAACCGTGACGATCTCTCGATGATCTACACGCCGGGTGTGGCGCGGGTCTGCATGGCCATCGCCGAGAACCCCGAGGACGCCCGCCGCCTCACCATCAAGCGCAACTCCGTTGCAGTGGTGACCGACGGTTCCGCCGTCCTCGGCCTCGGCAACATCGGCCCCATGGCCGCGCTCCCGGTCATGGAGGGCAAGGCGGCCCTCTTCAAGCGCTTCGCCGGCATCGACGCCTGGCCGATCTGCCTCGACACGCAGGACACGGATGCCATCGTCGAGATCGTCAAGGCGATCGCCCCCGGCTTCGCGGGCATCAACCTCGAGGACATCTCCGCGCCCCGCTGCTTCGAGATCGAGGCGCGGCTGCGCGAGGCCCTGGACATTCCGGTCTTCCACGACGACCAGCACGGCACCGCGATCGTCGTCCTCGCCTCGCTGACCAACGCGCTGCGCGTGGTCGGCAAGGGCATCGGTGACGTACGGGTCGTCATGTCCGGCGCCGGCGCGGCCGGCACGGCCATCCTGAAGCTGCTCATCGCGGCGGGCGTCAAGCACGCCGTCGTCGCCGACATCCACGGCGTGGTGCACGCGGGCCGCGGGGACCTGGTCGACGCCGCGCCCGAGTCGGCGCTGCGCTGGATCGCCGACAACACCAACCCCGAGGGTGCCACCGGCACGCTCAAGCAGGCGGTCGTCGGCGCGGACGTCTTCATCGGTGTCTCCGCCCCGAACGTGCTGGGCGCGCAGGATGTGGCCGCGATGGCGGACGGCGCGATCGTATTCGCGCTCGCGAACCCCGACCCGGAGGTCGACCCGGCAATCGCCCGCCAGACGGCCGCAGTTGTCGCCACGGGCCGCTCGGACTTCCCCAACCAGATCAACAACGTGCTGGTCTTCCCGGGCGTCTTCCGCGGCCTGCTGGACGCGCACTCCCGGACCGTCAACACCGAGATGATGCTCGCGGCGGCGGCCGCTCTCGCTGATGTCGTCACCGAGGACGAACTCAACCCGAACTACATCATCCCGTCGGTCTTCAACGACAGGGTCGCGGGAGCGGTCGCCGGAGCGGTCCGCAACGCCGCCACGGCGGCCGGCACGGCTGTGACAGGCCCCACGTCGGGCTGATACCCGGCGCGTCGCGGGTCGCGGGGCCGCGACTGCCGCTCTAGGGTGGCGGACCATGAGCCCCGCGCTCGAGGCTCTGCGGCTGCGCGGAGTCTCCAGGAAGTGGACGGAACGTCACCACGACGAGGCAGTGGCGCTTTTCGTGTGACTCCGGAGGGTGCCGGATTGGCTTTCCCGCCGCTGGTGGGGGCAGGATGCGTATTCGGGCGCGAGGGTCTGACAGCAGACCCGGGTCCGGGGACTGTCCGAGGGCCCTGGCAGCATCGGCTTCGATCTCACGCCTCACAGGCAAGAAGAACACGGGAGTAACAACATGAACCGCAGTGAGCTGGTGGCCGCGCTGGCCGACCGCGCCGAGGTGACTCGCAAGGACGCCGACGCCGTTCTGGCCGCTCTCGCCGAGACCGTCGGCGAGGTCGTCGCCAAGGGCGACGAGAAGGTCACCATCCCCGGCTTCCTGACCTTCGAGCGCACCCACCGTGCCGCTCGCACCGCTCGTAACCCGCAGACCGGCGACCCGATCCAGATCCCGGCCGGCTACAGCGTGAAGGTCTCCGCGGGCTCCAAGCTCAAGGAAGCCGCCAAGGGCAAGTAACCCCAAGGCACAGCAGTGAGGGCGGCCACCCCCTTCCGGGGAGTGGCCGCCCTTTCGCGTGTGTACGGGCCCTGGAGGGGCCGCCGGGCCCCTTGCCGGGGGCTTTTGGCCCCCAGGCTCCGTCCGCCCCTGGGGAGTCCCCCTGCGCCCGTACGGCGCAGGGGGAGTGTCCCCGATCGCCGGACGGGCGGCTTTCGGCCTCCCGGGGGTCCCCCCGGACGACGTCCGGGGGACCGGGGCGCGGGGCCGGGGCGGAAGCCCGGGTACGGGACGTGCGCCCCGGTCAGACGAGCTTGCGGCCCGGGAGTTCGACCTTCGCGCCGAGCTTCTCGAGCTTCTCCATGAAGTTCTCGTAGCCACGGTTGATCAGGTCGATGCCGTGGACCCGGGAGGTTCCCTGCGCCGCCAGCGCCGCGATCAGGTAGGAGAAGCCGCCGCGCAGGTCCGGGATGACCAGGTCCGCGCCCTGGAGCTTCGTCGGGCCCGACACGACCGCCGAGTGCAGGAAGTTGCGCTGGCCGAAGCGGCAGTCGGAACCGCCCAGGCACTCGCGGTAGAGCTGAATGTGTGCACCCATCTGGTTGAGCGCGGAGGTGAAGCCCAGCCGCGACTCGTACACCGTCTCGTGGACGATGGACAGGCCCGCCGCCTGGGTCAGCGCCACCACCAGCGGCTGCTGCCAGTCGGTCTGGAAACCGGGGTGCACGTCCGTCTCCAGGGCGATCGCGTTGAGCGAACCGCCCGGGTGCCAGAAGCGGATGCCCTCGTCGTCGATCTCGAAGGCACCGCCCACCTTCCGGTAGGTGTTGAGGAACGTCATCATCGAGCGCTGCTGGGCTCCGCGCACATAGATGTTGCCCTCGGTCGCCAGCGCCGCCGACGCCCAGGAGGCCGCCTCCAGGCGGTCCGGGAGCGCCCGGTGGGTGTAGCCGCCGAGCTTGTCGACACCGGTGATCCGGATGGTCCGGTCGGTGTCCATGGAGATGATCGCGCCCATCTTCTGCAGTACGCAGATGAGGTCCTCGATCTCCGGCTCCACCGCGGCGTTCGAGAGCTCGGTGACACCCTCGGCCAGCACGGCCGTCAGCAGCACCTGCTCCGTCGAGCCCACCGAGGGGTACGGCAGCCGGATCTTGCATCCGCGAAGCCGCTGCGGGGCCTCCAGGTACTGACCGTCCTCCCGCTTCTCGATCGTCGCGCCGAACTGGCGCAGCACCTCGAAGTGGAAGTCGATCGGCCGGCCGCCGATGTCGCAGCCGCCCAGGCCCGGGATGAAGGCGTGGCCGAGCCGGTGCAGCAACGGGCCGCAGAAGAGGATCGGGATGCGAGAGGAGCCCGCGTGGGCATCGATGTCAGCCACGTTCGCGCTCTCGACGTGCGACGGGTCGAGCACCAGCTCGCCCGGCTCCTCGCCGGGACGGACCGTCACACCGTGCAGCTGCAGCAGTCCGCGTACGACGCGCACATCACGGATGTCGGGCACATTGCGCAGCCGGCTCGGTTCGCTGCCGAGCAGGGCGGCGACCATCGCCTTGGGCACGAGGTTCTTCGCGCCGCGGACGCGGATCTCGCCCTCCAGCGGGGTTCCGCCGTGGACAAGCAGTACATCGTCTGTGCCGGTCATGAATCTCGCGTTCCGGTCGGGGTCCCCCCAGCGACGCGAGGGGGAGGTCGGACAGGGGGCCAGGGAAAAGGGTAAGGGGCTTCTGCCCCTGTTACGTAGGGCCAGGGGCCGTTCACAGGCGTAATGAATGCGGCACAACACGCTCAGCTCGCGCACTGTCGCCGACCGTCACCGCGGCTTGCTCTCGCCACGGATGCCCACGGCGCGCTCTGAGCTGCACTCGATCACACTGAGCCGTGTGCTCCCCGCGGAGGGCGAAGATGCGGGATCATGTCTCGCATGACCGAGGTGTCCTCGCTCACAGGGCGGCTGCTCGTCGCCACCCCCGCCCTCGTGGACCCGAACTTCGACCGGGCGGTGATTCTGCTGCTCGATCACGACGACGAGGGCTCGCTCGGCGTCGTCCTCAACCGGCCCACCCCCGTGGTCGTCGGCGACATCCTGGAGTCCTGGGCCGACCTCGCGGGCGAACCCGGCGTGGTCTTCCAGGGCGGTCCCGTCTCCCTCGACTCGGCGCTCGGCGTAGCCGTGATCCCCGGCGACGAAGGGCCGCTGGGCTGGCGGCGGGTGTACGGAGCGATCGGCCTGGTCGACCTGGAGGCGCCGCCTGAGCTGCTCGGCGGGGCGCTGGGATCGCTGCGGATCTTCGCCGGGTACGCGGGCTGGGGGCCGGGCCAGCTCGAGGACGAACTGGGCGACGGGGCCTGGTACGTGGTGGAGTCGGAGCCCGGCGATGTGTCGTCGCCGCGGCCGGAGAGTCTGTGGCGGGCGGTGCTGCGGCGCCAGCGCAGCGAGCTCGCGATGTTCGCGACCTATCCGGACGACCCGTCGCTCAACTGACCTCCGGGGCGGCCGGGCGCCCTGTCGCGTCGGCGCCCTCCACGATCAGCCGGCGGCTGACGGCTGACGGCCGGGGCGACCATGGCCGCGCGCGCGGCCACCACCCGTACCGAGGCGAGCAATTCGGCGGGCGGCGCGTCCTTGGGCAGGAAGCCGCCGGCGTCGGCGCGTGCTTCGCGGTGACGCTGCCCACCGCTTTCGCCGCCTTCGCCGGGGCCCGGACGGCGAGCGATGTCTGTGTCCGGGCGGGCCCATGGCCGACGGTACGCCGTCGGCGTGAGTACCCTTGGAGCTCATGAGCACTCTTGAGCCCGAGCGCGGGACAGGCACGGGGACCCTCGTAGAGCCGACGCCACAGGTGTCGCACGGCGACGGCGACCACGAGCGCTACGCCCATTACGTCCAGAAGGACAAGATCATGGCGAGCGCCCTCGAAGGCACTCCCGTGGTGGCACTGTGCGGGAAGGTCTGGGTACCGGGACGCGATCCCAAGAAGTATCCGGTCTGCCCGATGTGCAAGGAGATCTACGAGTCCATGGGCCCGGGTGGCGACAAGGACAAGGGCAAGGGCGGCAAGGACAAGAAGTAGGGCGTCGGCTCCGGTACACGCCGGAACTGTCGGTACCCGCCGGGACGGCCCCCGGGATGTGCATTCGTGCGCACCCCGGGGGCCGTTCGCGTTCTCTCCCGGGCCTCTGCCGGCCGTCTCCCGACTCTCTCCCGGGTCTGTGCCGGGTCTGTCCCGCGGTCTCCGGGCGTTGCACGGGGTGCGGCGGCTGGTCACAGAGTGGTTGAGACCTCTTGTCCGGCTCGTGTGCGCGGCTCTAGCCTCCTGCGTGTTGTGCATTACGAAACGCACGTTGCGCATGTTGCAACGCCTACTCGTAGTCTACTCGTAGGGGACCCCGCATGAAGCTGCTGACCGCCCGAATTGCCGCCCCGGCCGCGGCACTTGTGCTGGCGGGCCTCACCGCCGCCTGCGCCCCCCAGACCTCCGACAACAGCGCGAAGAAGGACGAGAAGAGCGGCACCCTGCGCGTCTGGCTCTTCCAGGAGGTCAACAACAAGCCCAAGGAGCAGGTCGTCGACGCCGCCGTCGCCGCGTTCCGCAAGGAGCACAAGGATGCGAAGGTCGAGATCGAGTACATACCGGTCGAGACCCGCGCCCAGAAGATCAAGGCCGCGTTCAACGACCCGAAGAGCGCGCCGGATCTGATCGAGTACGGCAACACCGACACTGCCGGTTACGTCAAGGACGGCGGACTCGCCGACGTCGGCGCGGAGTTCAACGCCTGGGACGAGGCGAAGGACACCGACCCGACCGCCAGGCAGTCGGTCACGGTCGACGGCAGGATCTACGGTGCACCGCTCTTCGTCGGCGTACGTGCGCTCTACTACCGCACCGATGTCTTCAAGGACCTGGGGATCGAGCCGCCCAAGACCCAGGACGAGCTGATCGCCACCGCCAAGAAGATCCACAAGGAGAAGCCGGATCTGTACGGGCTCGCGGTCGGCGGTGCGTACACCTATGGCGCGATGCCCTTCATCTGGGCGAACGGCGGCGAACTGGCCGAGGAGAGCGGCGGCTCGTACACGTCCGCGATCAACAGTACGGCCGCCCGGAAGGGCATCAAGGCGTACACCTCGCTCTTCGGTGACGACAACTGCCCGGCCGCCAAATGTGCCTCGATGGGCGGCAACGCCACGGTCACCGCCTTCGCCTCGGGCAAGGCGGCGATGGCGATCGGCGGCGACTTCAGCCACCAGGCGGTGGAGGCGGGCTCGGTGAAGGGCAAGTACGCGGTTGTACCGCTGCCGGGTCTGAAGGTGGGCGATACGGCCCCGGCCTTCGCGGGCGGCAACAACATCGGCGTACTGAAGAGCAGTTCGCACCGCACCCTCGCGGTGGACCTGATGAAGGAGTTCACCGGCAAGGAGACGCAGCGGGCGCTGTTCGACGCGATGGGCTTCCTGCCGACGTACACGGATGTGCGGTCGGAGGTGGCGAAGAAGGAGCCGTTCGTCGGCCCGTTCGTCACGACGCTGGGCGCGGGAGCGAAGTTCGTACCGGCCTCGCCGGGCTGGGGCCAGATCGACGCGTCACTGGTCCTGCCGACGATGTTCCAGGAGATCGTCAGCGGCAAGAAGGACGTGGCGGCGGCGTCGGACGACGCCGCGAAGAAGATGAACGCGGCGTTCGCCGACGCGAGCTGACCGGGATGACACACGGTACGAACCGTGGGCCGGAACCCCCCGAGCCCTCGGGCCACCGGGGCGAGGCGCGCGTCCGACACGGCCTGGGCGCCGGCGGCGGGGCGGGCGCTCACGACGGCCCCGGTACTCCCGGCGGGGCGGGCGTTCCCCGCCGCTCGGGCGTCAGTGGCTGCCCCGGCCCCGGCGGCGAGGCGGGCATTCCCGAGGGTCCGGGTACTCCCGGCAGCCCGGGTACCCCCGGCGGCCCGGGTACCCCCGGCGGCCCCGGTGGCGGTGGTACCCGCGTCGGCGGGGCAGGTGCGCCCGCGGTGGCCCCCGTTGCCGTCCGCGTGGGGGAGCGGCCCGCCGAACGGCCGACGCGCGTTCCCCGCGCCCGGAAGGTGCCCGGCGCTTCGCCGGGCGTCGCTCGCAGTCCCAGGCGCCCCCCGGGCCGCGGGGGCCGGACGGCCTGGCTCTATCTCGCGCCGGCGCTCGTCGTGCTGGCCGCGCTGCTCGTCTACCCCGTCTACCAGCTCGGCCTGATCTCCTTCCTCGAGTACACCCAGGCCCAGGTCAGCGGCGGCGAACCGACCACCTTTCAGGGCCTGGGCAACTACCGCACGCTCTTCGCCGACAACCAGTTCTGGCAGGTGCTGCTGGCGACCGTCGTCTTCGCGGCCGCCTGCGTCATCGCCACCCTCGCCGTCGGCTGCGCGCTCGCCGTCCTCCTGACGCGCGTACGGGCCGTACCGCGGCTCGCCCTGATGATGGCCGCGCTCGGCGCATGGGCGACCCCGGCCATCACCGGATCCACGGTCTGGGTCTTCCTCTTCGACCCGGACTTCGGGCCGGTCAACCGGCTGCTGGGGCTCGGTGACTTCTCGTGGACGTACGGGCGCTACAGCGCCTTCGCGCTGGTGCTCCTCGAGGTGGTGTGGTGCTCGTTCCCGTTTGTGATGGTGACGGTCTACGCAGGCGTCAAGGCGATCCCCGGTGAAGTGCTGGAGGCAGCCTCGCTGGACGGCGCGTCACAGTGGCGGATCTGGCGCTCCGTCACCGCCCCGATGCTCCGCCCCATTCTGGTGGTCGTCACCATTCAGTCGATCATCTGGGACTTCAAGGTCTTCACGCAGATCTATGTGATGACGAACGGCGGAGGCATCGCCGGCCAGAATCTCGTGCTCAATGTGTACGCCTATCAGAAGGCCTTCGCGTCCTCCCAGTACAGCCTGGGCTCGGCGATCGGCGTGGTCATGCTGCTGATTCTGCTGGCGGTCACACTCGTGTATCTGCGACTGCTGCGACGCCAGGGAGAAGAACTGTGAGCCACGTGCGCATCCGTCGTCCCTGGCGGCTGGCCGCCGAGGCATCGGCGCTCGTCGTCGCGGTCGTCGTTGCCTTTCCGCTGTACTGGATGGTGCTCTCCGCCTTCAAACCGGCGGGCGAGGTCCAGTCGACCGACGCCCGGCCATGGACGCTTTCCCCGTCCCTGGACTCCTTCCGCCGCGTTTTCGAGCAGGAGGAATTCGGCACCTATTTCCTCAACAGCCTGGTGGTGGCGGGCACGGTCGTGATCGCGTCCGCGCTGATCGCCTTCCTGGCCGCGACGGCGGTCACCCGATTCCGTTTCAGGTTCCGTACCACCCTGCTGATCATGTTTCTGGTCGCGCAGATGGTGCCCATCGAGGCACTGACGATTCCGCTGTTCTTCCTGATGCGGGACTTCGGCCAGCTGAACACCCTCGGCTCGCTGATCCTGCCGCACATCGCCTTCTCGTTGCCGTTCGCGATCTGGATGCTGCGCGGCTTCGTCAAGGCGGTCCCCGAGGCGCTGGAGGAGGCGGCGTACATCGACGGCGCGAGCCGGACGCGGTTCCTGTGGCAGATCCTGTTCCCGCTGGTCTTCCCGGGGCTGGTGGCGACGAGCGTCTTCTCGTTCATCTCGACGTGGAACGACTTCCTGTTCGCCAAGTCCTTCATCATCAGCGACACCTCGCAGTCGACGCTGCCGATGGCGCTGCTCGTCTTCTTCAAGCCGGACGAGAACGACTGGGGCGGGATCATGGCAGCGTCCACCGTGATGACCGTCCCGGTGCTGGTCTTCTTCGTACTCGTACAGCGACGCCTGGTCTCCGGCCTCGGCGGCGCGGTGAAGGACTGACGTGATGGATCTGATTCCGGCTCCGAAGAGCTTCTCCTGGGTGCCTCCCCCCGGTTACGTCCCGCTCGACGCGGAGACGCTGCTCGAGGCCCAGCCGGGTACCGAGGGCGTCGCGCGCTGGCTGCGCGCAACGGTCGGCGCAGCCACCGGTCTGCCCCTGGCGGACGGCAGGTGCGGCGACAACCGCGTGGTGCTGAGCATCGCGTCCGGCCTTGCCCCCGAGGGATATCGCATCGTCGTCGACGGGTACGCCCACCGCATCGAGGGCGGCAGCCCGGCCGGCGTCTTCTGGGGGGCCCAGACCTTCCGGCAACTGCTCGGCCCCGAGGCGTTCCGGCGGGCGCCCCTCACACCGGGCCAGGAGTGGGACCTTCCGATGGTCACCATCCAGGACAGCCCCCGCTTCGCCTGGCGCGGCCTCATGCTCGACGTATCACGGCACTTCCTCCCCAAGGACGACGTGCTGCGCTACCTCGACCTCCTCGCCGCCCACAAGCTCAACGTCTTCCACTTCCACCTCACCGACGACCAGGGCTGGCGCATCGAGATCAAGCGCTACCCGAAGCTGACGGAGGTCGGCGCCTGGCGGTCCCGCACCAAGTACGGCCACCGCGCCTCCGAGCTCTGGGACGAGACGCCGCACGGCGGTTACTACACCCAGGACGACATCCGCGAGATCGTCGCGTACGCCGCCGAGCGGCATATCACCGTCGTCCCCGAGATCGACATCCCCGGCCACTCGCAGGCAGCCATCGCCGCGTACCCGGAACTGGGCAACACCGACGTCACCAACACCGCCGCCGGGTCCGCCGACGCCACCCCCGCATCGGTCAAGGGGAGCGCCCGCCTCTCCGTCTGGGACAACTGGGGCGTCAGCCCGAACGTGCTCGCCCCCACTGACCACACCCTCCGCTTCTACGAGGGCGTCTTCGAGGAGCTCCTCGACCTCTTCCCCTCCACCTTCGTCCACGTCGGCGGCGACGAGTGCCCGAAGGGCCAGTGGAAGGCGTCCCCGGCCGCCCAGGCCCGTATCAAGGAACTCGGCCTGGCCGACGAGGACGAGCTGCAGTCCTGGTTCGTCCGGCACTTCGACACCTGGCTCGCCGAGCGCGGCCGCCGTCTCATCGGCTGGGACGAGATCCTCGAGGGCGGTCTCGCACCGGGCGCCGCAGTCTCCTCCTGGCGTGGCTACCAGGGCGGTGTCACCGCCGCCGAGGCCGGTCACGACGTCGTCATGTGCCCCCAGCAGCAGGTGTACTTGGACCATCGCCAGGACGGCGGCGCCGACGAGCCGATGCCCATCGGGTACGTACGCACCCTGGAGGACATCTACCGCTTCGAGCCCGTGCCCCCGTCGCTGCCGCCCGAGGCCGCCGCGCACGTCCTGGGCACCCAGGCCAACGTCTGGACCGAGGTGATGCAGGACCGCTCCCGCGTCGACTACCAGGTCTTCCCGCGCCTCGCCGCCTTCGCCGAGGTCGCCTGGTCCGCGCTGCCCGCCCCCGCCGAGCGGGACTTCGAGGACTTCGAGCGCCGAATGACCGCCCACTACGCGCGGCTTGACGCGCTCGGCGTCGACTACCGGCGCCCCGGTGGCCCGTTGCCGTGGCAGAAACGACCCGGAGTGCTCGGACGCCCGATCGAGGGGGCGCCCCCAAACGTGTGAGCCGGACGGAAACAACGGTGCCGTGCGCCCGGGACCCTGGGACTGTGGAAGACCGCAGGGGAATAAGTCGTACAAGGATCGCCGAAGAGTGGCAATCCGCATGTGGCGGTGACCGTATGCGAAATCGGACCATCGGCACGAGAAGGGGCATCCGGTACGGATGCGTCCTTCGCGGACCCTCTCGTCGGTCGGCTCGGAAGATGTGCCAGAGTTGCCACGTCCGGGCTGTGAGCACGTACGGTACGGCAACACAGGCGGGACAGCCGGGACACCGGGAAGGGGCAGCTGGGTGACCACGCACGCACCGCAGGCGGCGCAGTCGGTGACGCTGCCGGCCTCGCTCGACGAGGCCGTGGCGGCTCTCACCGCCATGTCCGCCGCCGTGCCCGTCGCCGGCGGTACGGACCTCATGGCCGCCGTCAACAAGGGCCAACTCCGCCCCGCGGGCCTCGTCGGCCTCGGCCGCATCAGCGAGATCCGCGGCTGGCGCTACCAGGACGGCCACGCGCTGCTCGGCGCCGGACTCACCCACGCCCGGATGGGACGGCCCGACTTCGCGGCCCTCATCCCCGCGCTGGCCGCTTCCGCGCGCGCCGCGGGCCCGCCCCAGATCCGAAACGCCGGCACGCTCGGCGGCAATATCGCCACCGCCGCCCCGACGGGCGATGCCCTGCCCGTGCTGGCCGCCCTGGAGGCGGACCTGGTGATCGCCGGCCCCGACGGCGCCCGCCGCGAGATTCCCGTCTCCCATCTGCTGGCCGGCCGCGAGATGCTCGGCCCCGCCGAACTCATCGGCTTCGTACGCGTACCCCTGCTGCACGCCCCGCAGGTCTTCCTGAAGGCGACCGGCCGCACAGGTCCGGGCCGCGCCGGCGCATCCGTCGCCGTCGTCCTCGACCCGGCACGTCGCGGGGTGCGCTGCGCGGTCGGGGCGATCGCGCCCATGCCGCTGCGCCCGCTGGAGGCCGAGCGCTGGATCGCCTCCCTGATCGACTGGGACGGCGAGCGGGGGCTGACGGGCGAGGCGCTCGCGGCCTTCGGCGAGTACGTCGCGGCGGCCTGCATCCCGGATCCGGATCCGGCCGCGCCCGGCGAGGAGCAGGCCGTGCTGCCGCCCGCCGTACTGCATCTGCGGCGCACCGTCGCCGCGCTGGCCCGACGTGCACTCGGGAGGGCGCTGTCGTGAGAAACGAGGAGAACCCGGAGAACCCGGAGAACCCGCAGGAGTACAACCCGCAGGAGTACGGGGGCTGGCAACCGACGCCTCAAGGCGGCGAGTACGACGCCGAGGCCACCGCGTTCCTGCAGTTGCCGCCCGAGGGCGCACTGGACGCCGCGCCGCTCGAGGCACCGGGCCACGGCTACGTACCTCCGATGATCACGCCACTGACGCCGACTGCCGCGTCCGATCCGTCGGCGACGGGCACCTGGGTGGTGCCGCAACAGGCGGGGGAGCCGACGATGGAGTCGGCGGCGTCGGCGGCGTCGGCGGCGCACTGGCCGGAGCCCGCGGCGGCCGACCCGCAGGCGACGGGTCAGTGGACCTTCCCGGATGTCGGGCAGGCGCCGGTCACGGGTGCCTTCCCCGGCCCCTTCGACCCCTCGGCCCCGTCCGGCCCTTCCTCTCCCTCCGGCCCTTCCGCTTCCTCCGAGTCTGCGGAGATGACCGGCCAGTGGGCGGTTCCGGTGGCGGACGGCGATCTGCCGGACGAGTCGGGGGAGTTCACCACGTCCTCGCTGCGGGAGCAGTGGGGCGGTACGACCCCGCCGGCGACGCTTCCGGGTGGCGCACCGGCCCCGTGGGCAACGCTTCCGGGTGGCGCTCCGGCGCCCTGGGCGACAGGGCCCGAGGAGCCGGCCCCCGAGCCGCAGCCGAGGGAAGAGGCGGCCGAGGCAGTCCCCCTCCCGGAGGACATTCCGGCCCAGGCCCCCGAGGAGGAAGCCCCCGCCCCCACCTCCTCCACGGGCAGCGCCGAACACCCGCCCACCTCCTACGTCCTGCGGGTCAACGGCACAGACCGCCCCGTCACCGACGCCTGGCTCGGCGAGTCCCTCCTCTACGTGCTGCGCGAGCGTCTCGGCCTCGCCGGCGCCAAGGACGGCTGCTCGCAGGGCGAGTGCGGCGCGTGCAACGTCCAGGTCGACGGCCGTCTCGTCGCCTCCTGCCTGGTCCCCGCCGCGACCGCCGCCGGCTCCGAGGTCCGTACGGTCGAAGGCCTCGCCACCGACGGCGAACCGTCCGACGTACAGCGCGCCCTGGCCGGCTGTGGCGCGGTCCAGTGCGGCTTCTGCATCCCCGGCATGGCCATGACCGTCCACGACCTCCTCGAGGGCAACCACGCCCCCACCGAGCTCCAGACCCGCCAGGCGCTCTGCGGCAACCTCTGCCGCTGCTCCGGCTACCGGGGCGTTCTCGACGCCGTACGCGAAGTGGTCGCCGAACGCGGAGCGAGCGCCGCGGCCGCGGCGGAGGCGAGCGAGGAAGCCCGCATCCCGCACCAGGCGCCCCCCGGCGCAGGTAGTGTGCAGCCCCACCCGCACGACGGAGGCATGGCGTGAGCAACGACGCGGCCACCACGACGACGCCCCAGGCGGTCGACGGCCCCCAGCCGGAGGCGCCCGCCCACGGTCTCGGCGCGTCCCTGCCCCCGGCCGACGCCCGAGCCAAGACCGAGGGGACGTTTCCGTACGCCGCCGATCTGTGGGCCGAGGGCCTGCTGTGGGCGGCGATCCTGCGCTCCCCGCACCCTCATGCCCGGATCGGCTCGATCGACACCTCGGCGGCGCTGGAGATGCCGGGCGTACGAGCCGTGGTCACACACCAGGACATTACGGGTGATTCCGCTTACGGCAGGCGTATTGCCGACCGTCCCGTCTTCGCCTCCGAGATCGTCCGCCATCACGGCGAGGCGATCGCGGCGGTCGCCGCGGACCACCCCGACACGGCCCGCCTGGCCGCTGCGGCCATCGCGGTCGAGTACGAACCCCTGGAACCGGTCACCGACCCGGAGAAGGCCTTCGCCGCCGAACCCCTGCACCCCGACGGCAACCTGATCCGCCACATCCCGCTCCGCTACGGCGACCCGGACGCGACGGGCGACGTGATCGTCGAGGGCCTCTACCGCATCGGCCGCCAGGACCCGGCCCCCATCGGTGCCGAGGCAGGTCTCGCCGTGCCGCGCCCGGACGGCGGTGTGGAGCTGTACGTCGCCTCCACCGACCCCCACACGGACCGTGACCTCGCGGCGGCATGCTTCGGCCTGGAGCCGGACCGGGTGAAGATCGTGGTCACCGGAGTCCCGGGCGCGACGGGCGACCGCGAGGACCCCGGTTTCCAGCTCCCCCTGGGCATGCTGGCGCTGAAGACGGGCTGCCCGGTCAAGCTGACGGCGACCCGCGAGGAGTCCTTCCTGGGCCACGCCCACCGCCACCCGACGCTGCTGCGCTACCGCCACCACGCGGACGCGGAGGGCCACCTGGTCAAGGTCGAGGCCCAACTGCTGCTGGACGCGGGCGCGTACGCCGACGCCTCCTCCGAGTCGCTGGCCGCGGCGGTCGCGTTCGCCTGCGGCCCGTACGTCGTCCCGCACGCCTTCATCGAGGGCTGGGCGGTCCGTACGAACAACCCTCCCTCGGGCCACGTCCGGGGCGAGGGCGCGATGCAGGTCTGTGCGGCGTACGAGGCCCAGATGGACAAACTGTCCGTGAAGCTCGGCCTGGACCCCACCGAACTTCGACTGCGCAACGCACTGGCGACCGGCGACATCCTCCCGACGGGCCAGACCGTCACCTGTCCTGCCCCGGTCGCCGAACTCCTCTGCGCGGTCCGTGACTTCCCGCTCCCTTCCCTCCCCAAGGACACCCCCGAGAACGACTGGCTGCTCCCCGGCGGCCCGGAAGGCGCCGGCGAACCGGGAGCGGTGCGGCGCGGCGTCGGCTACGCACTGGGCATGGTCCACATGCTGGGCGCCGAAGGCACCGACGAAGTCTCCACGGCGACCGTCAAGGTCCACGACGGCATCGCGACCGTCATCTGCGCCGCCGTCGAGACCGGCCAGGGCTTCTCCACCCTCGCCCGCCAGATCGTCCAGGAGACGCTGGGCATCGACGAGGTCCACGTCGCCTCCGTCGACACGGACCAGCCCCCGGCGGGCCCGGCGGCCCACGGCCGCCACACCTGGGTCTCGGGCGGCGCGGTGGAGCGCGCGGCCAAGATGGTCCGTACGCAGCTTCTCCAGCCCCTGGCCCACAAGTTCGGCATGTCCACCGAGCTGCTCCAGATCACCGACGGCAAGATCACGTCGTACGACGGCGTGCTCTCCACCACGGTCACCGAGGCGATGGACGGCAAGGAACTGTGGGCCACGGCCCAGTGCCGCCCCCACCCCACGGAGCCCCTCGACGAGGAGGGCCAGGGCGACGCGTTCGTGGGCATGGCGTTCTGCGCGATCCGCGCGGTGGTCGATGTCGACATCGAGCTCGGCTCGATCCGCGTGGTCGAAATGGCGGTGGCCCAGGATGTGGGCCGCGTCCTGAACCCGGCCCAACTGGCCACCCGCATCGAGGCGGGCATCACCCAGGGCGTCGGCACGGCCCTGACGGAGAACCTCCGCACGGCCCGCGGCCTGATCCGCCACCCGGACCTGACGGGCTACGCACTCCCGACATCCCTGGACGCCCCGGACATTCGCATCGTGAAACTGATCGAGGAACGCGACGTGGTGGCCCCCTTCGGTGCAAAGGCGGCGAGCGCGGTCCCGGTGGTCACTTCCCCGGCGGCGGTGGCTTCGGCGGTACGCGCGGCAACGGGCCGCCCGATCAACCGCCTCCCGATCAGGCCTCAGGCGGCGGTTGCGGTTCCCAACTCGTAACTGTGTGATGCTCATTGCATGTGCAATCCGGGGGTGCGGACTGTCACTCCGCCTCGGTACAGTGATCCCTGTAGACGTGTGTAAACGGGGAGGCGTACGTGGTACAGGACGGTGGCAGCGGCGGGGGAATGTCGAGCGACGAGCGGCAGTTGCGCATGGTCAACCCAGTGATGGCCGCGATGCTGTACGACCCTGAGTCGATGGGGGAGTTCAAGAAGCGGGTCGACAAGCTCGTTCTCGATCTCAATGGCTCGCCGGCCGGACCCAAGAAGATCGGCGACGACGCGATCGACCGCACGCAGTTCGGGGGCGGAGGCAACGGCTGGGTCGAAGCGTCCGGCCTCTTCAATGCGTACGACACCGTCATCACCCAGCTGAAGCAGCTCTCGCAGCTGCTTGCGGACTGCATGGAAGGCATGGGCATCGCTGTCGTCGCGTCCAAGGACGGCTATCAGGGCATGGACGACGACATCCGTAGGCGCATGCTGACCATCAGGCAGCGTACTGAGAGCAAGTACGACTACGAGAAGGACACCGTGGCCCAGGAGCTGGCCAGGGAACGGGCGAAGGAGCAGGCCGAGAAGAACAAGGCCCAGCAGCCCAGCGGTGAGGCGCAACAGCCGGGCGACACGGCCGGCGTCGGGAACACCCAGTAACGGCCACTGGGAACCACGGGGATAGAGGCGGGATAATGGAACCCAAGGAAAGCGGAAGCGGCGGCGGCACGACACCCTTCCACAGCATGTCTCACGAGGAAATGCTGGCGTGGCTCGACCAGGCCAGCAGCGTCCAGGTGCAGGCAGCCGCGGACCGGCTGTCCAGCGCCTACGTTGAGATAGGGAAGATCGCGCAGCAGCTGAAGTTCCGCCCAGAACGCGTGGAGTGGAAGGGCGAAGGCTTCCAGGCCTTCGTCGAATGGGGCGAGAGCCTGGCGAGCGCGACGCAGCGGCTGGCGGACTACAGCCAGAGTGCGTCGGAGTGGATGAGCAGGGCCGCCGAGGATATTGCCACCACACAGAAGGCGATCCCGAGGTACACCTCCAAGGAGCAGGCCTCGGCCAACTTGGAGGCGGCCAAGTCGGCGCCGAACGACACTGACTCGAAGACTGTGGCAGCGAATGCGACGGCTGCGCTGGCTGCGACCGAGGAGAAGAACCGGGTCGAAGCCGCTGACATGATGAGAGAACTGGCGGGTTCGTACAAGACGTCGTATGTGGAGATCGGCAAGCTAGAGGTCCCGACTTTCCAGCCGCCGCCGGATCAGTTCGTGCCTGACGGCGGGCGGGTGTCTGGTGGAGGGTCTCAGGATCTCGCGCGTTCAGGCAGTGACGGTAGCTCGTCCTCGGCGGAGCGCGCGTATGCGCCCGCTCAGGAGCGCACCGTGGCTCGTGACGAGGTGTCGCAGGCCAGAGTCGACACCGGAGCCGGTACGGGCGGAATCAGTGCGGGCGCATCGCGGCCGGTGGAAGGCCCTGTGGACATGGGGATCGACAGCGTTGCCACGCTGCCCGACCCGGCGCCCACCGCGCCCCCCGGAACGCCTGGCCCGCCGACCAGCAGGCCTGACGGGCTGGGCCCCGTCACGCCGGGCCCAGTCCTGCCGGGAAGGATCCCGCCTACGTTCGGCGGCAACCCTGCGGTACCCAATACCGGTGGACCCGGTGGTAAGACACCTCAGGGTGGGCGGAGTGTTGTCCCGTCCGGGCAAGCCGGCACCAACCCCAGGATGCCGCGCGAAAGTGGCATCGCCGGTGGCCGCCCTGTACCGCCGAGCACGGGCCGCTCCACTGGCGGAATTCCCCGTGGCACGGTAGTCGGCAACGAAGCCACCACTGCCCGCGGGCCAATGGGCCGCGGCGGCATGCCCGGCATGCCAGGGATGCCTGGCGGCGGACCTATGGGGGGCGCGAGTCAGGGCGGTATCTCCGGCGGGCGTCGCCTGGGATCCGAGATGGGTGGCATTGTCGGCGGTCGGCCTCAACAGCCTGGGCAGAACAGCGCCCGGCCCTTCACGCCCGGTGGATCAGGGCTGGTTCGAGGCGTGGACCCCAGCTCCACCGGTGGAGCAAACGCCGGACAGGCCGGCCGAACCGGAGCGGTGCCTCCAGGGTCGCAAGGTGCCAACTCTCGTCGTGACGACCGGAACGGCGAGCGTCCGGACTACCTGTCGGAGGACGAAGAGACCTGGCAGCAGGGCAACCGACGTGTAGTCCCGCCAGTCATCGACTAGTCCAGACCGAACCGTCAGAGGGAAGAGATGCGAGCCCCCAGCAGCAAGCGACTTGTCCGGCCTACTGTCGTTGCGTCGGCTGTGGGATTGCTGCTGGTGGGCATCGCAGCAACTCCAGCACATGCCGAGACGATCCGGTCCCAGCAATGGCACCTGGATGCCATGGGGGCTGAGAAGATCTGGCAGACCAGCACCGGGAAGGGCGTCACAGTTGCTGTCATTGACACCGGTGTCGACGCAACGAACCCAGACCTTCGGGGGCAGGTACTCAGGGGCAGCGATTTGGCACCGGACGAGCGGGGCGACGAGCAGACGGATTATGACGGTCACGGCACAGGCATGGCCGGGCTGATCGCAGGGACAGGCAAGAGCGGCGGGGGGGACGGTGCCTTCGGGCTTGCGCCGGGTGCCAAGATCCTTCCCATTCGAATGCCCAGGTCTGGTGATGAGAGCAATCGAGCTGAGGGCGACGAGGAGTTCAATAGATCCGCGCCGGAGGCCATTCGCTATGCAGTCGACGCGGGTGCCAAGGTAATCAATATTTCGATGGGCACGGAAAGCGGCAAACAGCGAATGTCGGATGCTGTGAGGTATGCCATCGAGAAGGGTTCGTTGATCTTTGCTGCAACAGGCAACGACGGTAGCCCAGCGCTCGACTATCCCGCTGGCACTCCCGGAGTTGTCGGCGTCGGTGCCTTCGGTAAGAATCTCAAGAAGACCAAAGAGTCCCAGTACGGCCCCCAAGTGGACGTAGCGGCACCTGGTGAGGAGATGGTCCACGCCTGTGGTGGCAAGACCGGCCTCTGCAACTCGCACGGAACCAGTGACGCCAGCGCAATCGCTTCCGCCTCCGCCGCCCTGATCTGGTCCAAGCACCCCGAGTGGACCAACAATCAAGTTCTGCGGGTCATGCTCAACACAGTCAGCGGCCCGACGAGCGGCAACAAGCGCAACGACTACGTAGGCTACGGCGCGGTGCGTCCCCTCCGCGCGCTGAGGACCCCGGGCGACCCCGGCCCCGCCGACGAATTTCCGCTCCCCGACCTCGCGGCCGCCGCCCCCAAGTCGCCCTCCCCCGAAGCCTCCAAGGACACGGCAGGCAGCGAGAGCAACGCGAAGGACGACAAGCCGGCCGTCGGCTCGTCCAGTGACGACAGCAACACCGGCCTCTGGATCGCACTCGGCGTCGGCGCGGCCGCCCTCCTCGGCGCCGCAGTCGCCGTCGTGGTCATCCGCTCCCGCCGCAGCAACGCGGCCCTTGCGTCGTCGACGCCTGCCTACGGATCCACGCCGCAACAGCAGCCATACCCGGCCTACGGTCCACCGCAGACCGGTCAGAGCCCGAACCCTGCCTACCCCCCGGGTCCGCCCGGCCCCGGCCCCGGCCAGCCCGGATGAGTCAGGGTCTCACCGTGATGTGAAACAGCCGCAGCACCGCTGCTCGTCAGCCTCCTGACACTGATGTCGCGCTCTCCCCCTGGAGCAGGAAGAGCTGATTGCGATCCGCCGTCAGTTTCAGGGACTTGGAGCGGTGCTGCTCGTGGCCCCAGGCGCGCTTGCCTGTTTCCTTGTGGATGGCCACCGCGTCGAAAGACTTGCCCTTGACTGTGATCCCACAGACAACCGAGTCGAGCACTGCCGGGGGTGTGTTGGCAACGTGGAACGTCTTCAGGTCGTACGCCCAGAGCTTCGCGCCGTTGCTCAGCTCACGACAGTGGAGCACCGTGTTGTCGACTGCGTAGACGCGTCTCCCGTCGACCGATGCCGAGCCCCATCCGAACGACTCGAGACCGGATTGGGAGGGCACGGACCACACGTCTTTGCCGTCGTCGAGCCCGACAGCCTTCAGCGAGTTGCCGCCGACAATGACGTTGTCGCCATGAACCGCCGGTATCGCGGTGTACGTGGCCAGGCCACGGCGTTCCCAGAGCTTCTTGCCCGAGCCGGTATCGAGGGCGCTGACGTCGCCGGTGTCGGTGTGGAGGACCAGGTGCCTCTTGCCGGCCGTTCCGTAGCCGGAGCCAAATGGTGAGGTGACAGTCCACAACGGCTTGCGCGTCTTTGTGTCGAGGGCGCGGATCTTCTTGTCCCGCGTCATGAGGAAGAGGGCGTCATCGTTCGCCGCGAGCAGTACTACGGCGTCCACATCCGCGGTCCACTGCTGTTTACCGGTGGACGGGGTGAAGGCGTGAACCGTCCCGCCGGCGTCCGCGGCCACGAGCAGGCCATCGGGCAGCGCGAGGAACTCGGAGGACGGGGTGATGTTGAGGGCTTCCCATTTCTTCTTGCCGTCGACCGCGCCGTGGACCACCAGGCCGCCGTCCTTGCCGCCGAAGACCACATTGCCGTCGATGACGAGTGCGGGAGGGCTCCAGGGGTCCGCAATCATGAGCGGGCCCCACATGCGTTTCCCGGCAGCGGGTACCGCGCCGTTCTTCGCCTGCGGCGAGGTTTTCTTCGCGCGGTCGCCGGATTCGTCGTCGCCCAGCAGCCAGGCGGCTGCCCCTCCTCCGGCCGCCAGTACCGCTGCCCCTGTCGCGATCCCGGTCAGGAACCGGCGTCGGTTCGGCGGCGCTGACACGACCGTTCCGGGGAGGGTGGTCAACTGCTTCGCGCCGACCTCGCGTTGTTTGATGTCGGTGGCCAGGGGGCCGTGCTGCCAAATGCGTTCGGCCCCCCGCGGCGGCGCGAAGGCAGTACGGATCTGGTCGGGGGAGGGCCTGAAGGCGGGATCCTTGGCCAGGCACGGACCGATGAGCGTCCGCAATTGCTCCGGTACCTGGCTCAGGTCCGGCTCCCCATGCACCACTTCGTACTGCACCGCGGCCACGTGGGCGCCGTCGTACGCTCGTCGGCCGCTCGCCGCATACGCCAGCACGGCGCCCAGTGAGAAGATGTCAGCTGCCGGACCGACGCGCTGGCCCAGTACCTGTTCCGGTGCGCCATAGCCGGGCGTCACCGGCACCTGTCCCGTAGTGGTCAGGGTGAGTCCGTGTTCGGGCCGCGCGATACCGAAGTCGATGATCCGAGGACCGTTCGACGTCAGAACGATGTTCTCCGGCTTGAGGTCCCGGTGGATCAGACCGACAGCGTGGATGTTCTGGAGCGCCTGGGCGAGAGACGCGGCCAGCGCGCGAACGGCCTGCTCGGAGAAGAGTCCGTGCGCCGAGACAGCCTGGTCCAGAGTGGGTCCCGCCAGGAACTCGGAGGCGATCCAGGGTCGGCCCCCCTCGGTCTGCGCCGCGAGGACGTGTGCGACACCCGGGCCGGTGACGGCACGCGCCGCTTCGGCCTCGCGGAGGAATCGCTGCACCAGGTGCTGGTCATGAGCCAGTTGGGGCAGGAGGACCTTGATGGCCGCAGCTCGTCCCTGACTGTCGTGGCCGAAGTACACCTTGCCCATGCCGCCGGCACCGAGCACGCCTGCAAGCCGGTACGGGCCGAGCCGGAGTGGGTCGCCGGGGCCGAGGGGATTCATCCTGAGTGTCCTTCTTGTTGAATTCTTAGAATGTGATGTCGAGGCGGATGGCTCTGGCCTGCTTACCGTCCGACATGATGAGGCGTTTGGCGCTTGCATGCAGGGCGAGGCTGGACGAGTGGGGTGTGAAGGACCAGGCCTGAGAACGCTTGGCGAGTTCAACCGCGCGCACGCTCGTGGCGGCCATGCAGAATGCGTAGTCCTTGTTGACGACAGGCGGGATTCGGAGGTCGGGGCTGTCACCCGTCTCGGCGATCCAGCGCAGCTCCCCGTCACCTGCGTCCACCACAACGATGCCCTTGTCCTTCTCGGCTGCGTACACCTTTCCGTCCCTCACGGCCGGCGTGCCGTATCTGCGTGGGCCGCTGCCCTCACCGAACGTCCAGGCGATGGAGCCGTCGGTGAGCCGGAACGCCTGGATGCGACCGGACCCGAAGTAGACGTGTTTGTCGTCCAGGGCGAGCCCGCCCGGCGTGAGCGGAGAGGAGTCGTCGCTGCCCTTGGCCACGGTCGCCTTCCACAGCTGGGCCCCCGAGCGTGCATCTCTGGCGCTGACTTCGAGGTCGTTGCTGCTCGTGGCCTTCCGGCACAGGATCAGACGTTTTCCGGCAAGGGCGGCGAGGATGACATCACCGGGAGCCTCGAAGTCGTACGACCGAATCGGCTCGCTCCACAGCTCCTCACCGGTGCGGCGGCTGACTGCCAATACGCACCAGCTTGCCGCTTTCACCTGGGAGGAGTCGTTCGGTGACCCCTTCCTGGCGGCCAAATAGACCGCATTGTCGGCGACATGGAGGAGTGCGGCCTGCTGCAGGGGCTTGTCGAATGTGCCGAATGAGACGGACGGGCTCGTCCGGCCGCCGACAGGGTCGACTGTATGGAGTGACAGCTGATGGCCGTGTGAGCCGCCGGGCAGCAGTGCGTAGATCTGCTTCCCGTCCGAATGGACATGCCGGGGCTGCTTCACCGTATCCACGAGCCAGCGACGCTCTCCACTCAGGGCGGCCAGACCGAGCAGTCCCTCGTCGGTCATCAGCACGGCAGTGTCACCCACCGGCATCGGCGTGAGCTGGAGGCCGCTGCTCTTGACGCTCTTGGCCCAGACCTGTCGTTTGTCCGCAGGCGTTGTCGACGGGTCCGTCGGCGACAGGTCTGCCGCGGACGGCGTGCTTGGTTTGGTGTCCGCTCCGGTGGCTTGGCCACCGGGGTTCTTGAACCATGACCACCCGCCCGCTCCAGCAGCCACTGCCGCGAGTGCTGAACCGCCCGAGATGGCCAGCAACTTGCGGCGGGACATGCCGGACGGAGCGGCGTCAGGGGTGGTCGAGGCCAGCGTGAAGTCGGTCGGAGCGGGAAGTCGGTGGGGCTGGTGTTGCCAGACTTCTGCTGCGCGGCGGGCTATTTCTGCGAGGAGGGTGTCGGGGAGGTGGTCGGCGAATTGGCCGTGGCCGTCGTGGAGTTGGGATGTCAGCTCGGTCGTGGTCGGTCGGTGTGTCGGGTCTTTGGCGAGGCAGCGGGTGAGGAGGGGGGTCAGGGTGTCGGGGAGGCCGGTGAGGTCGGGGTCGGCGTAGCGGACGCGGTAGATGAGGTCGGCGGGTTGGCCGGTGCCGAAGGGGCCGTGGCCTGTGGCGGCGAAGACGAGGACGCCTGCCAGGGCGAAGACGTCGCCTGCTGGGGTGTGTTCCTGTCCGGTGGCCTGCTCGGGGGACATGAAGGCGGGGGTGCCGGCGGCTGCTCCGGTGCGGGTGAGGCGGTCGTCTCCTGCTGCGTGGGCGATGCCGAAGTCGATGATTTTGGGGCCGTAGGCCGTGATCATCACGTTGGAGGGTTTGAGGTCGCGGTGGACGACGTCGGAGGCGTGGAGCTGGGCGAGGGCTCCGGCGAGTGCCGCGCCCAGTGCGCGGACGGAGGTTTCGGGCAGGGGGCCGGAGAGGGTGATCGCGTCGTCGAGGGGCGGGCCGAGGACGTATTCCGTTGCCAGCCAGGGGGTTTCGGAGATCGGGTCGGCGTCGACGACGGTGGCGCCGTGGTGGCCGCCGATGATTCGGGCGGCGTCGGTTTCCAGGCGGAAACGGGTGCGGGAGGCCGGGTCGGATGCGATGGCCGCGTGCATGGTTTTGAGTGCGACGGTGCGGCCGCCGGCGGAGCGGGCGAGGTAGACGGTGCCCATGCCGCCGCTGCCCAGGCGGGCGGTCAGGCGGTAGGCGCCGATCTCGGCGGGGTCGTCGTGGGTCAGGGGAGAAAGCACCGGTCAGATCCCGGGAGAGAGCGGGAGGCGGAGCTCCGCGGCGAGTACTTCCGCCGACTGGCGAGCCACCGCCGCCACGACGCGGCCCGGCAGCCAGCCGGGGGTGAGCAGCGATGCGGTCGAGTCGAGGACCGTGGCTGTCGGGGCGGCGGAGGGAGGCGGGAGCGCGCGCAGGGCCTCGGCAGCCGTGGGGCGGCCCGCGGGGTCCCGCGTCAGGCAGGCGGAGATCAACGAGCTCAGGGAGGCGGGGAGTTCCGAGCGCTCCGGGACCGTGTGGCCCGTCGACGCGTACGCAAGGACCGCTCCCAGTGCGTAGATGTCGCCCGGCGGGCGCGGGCGGCCGCCCGAAGCCTGTTCCGGGGCCAGGCTGCCCGACTCCAGGCCCGGGAGGCCGGTGCGCTGTTCGCCGTCGGGGGCTGCTGCGCGTACCGCGCCGAAGCACGTCAGGCGCGGGCCGTCCCCGGCCAGGAGTACGGCCGAGGGGGACAGGCCCGCATGCGTGATCCCCGTGGCGTGTGCGCCCGCGAGGGTCTCGGCCAGGGCCGCGCCCAGGGCCCGCACGGTGCGCTCGGGCAGCGGGCCGCCATGGACGGCCAGGGCCACGGGGAGCGGCAGCGCAGGGAGGTAGGGGGAGGCGTACCAGGGGGTCGAGGACGGCGGCGGGAGTTCGGTGACCGGGGACACCCAGGGGCCCAGCAGTCGGCGGGCAGCGTCCGCCTCGACCAGGAAGCGGCCGGGGTCGGTGGAGTCGAGCGGTGCACTGATCAGCACCGTACGGTCGCCGTCCGCGCTGCGCGCGATGAAGCGGCGCTGGGGGACGGGCGGGAAGCCCGGGCCGGTCGGATCGAGGCGGGTGATCAGGTGGTACGGGCCGATCTGGCGGGGTGTGTCCGCACGCGGCCGTTCCGTGTGTACTCGTTCCATCTGCGAATCCCCCGGGCTGGTCTGGAATGACAGGAGCCTACTCAAACAGCGGGGCCTGCCCGGAGGGCGGTCAGCTTGCGGTCGCGATCCCGGCAGCCACGGTGAGGGGACAGGGTCGGCGACCAAGCAGAGAAGGGCCGGGCGGGCGTGGGCGCGAACGCCCCCGTCACTCCGCCCGCCGTCTCGGGGTCGGATGCCGGAGCCCGCTACCGGAGGCGATGGCCGAGGCGTGGGCCGCCCCGACGGCCGAGGCGACGGCCGAGTACGAAGTTCCGGCCCCTCGTGGCCAGTTGTGCATCGACGTACCGCGGGACCCCGGTCGCGTAAGAGATGCGCAAGTGTTCGGTTCCAGTGCGTGCCTCGGACGTGTTCGCCTTCGTAACGTGTGCGGGTCCAGTAGTGATCACGGGCTCGGAACGGGGAGTGGCGCAGATGTCGTTCGAGCAGGAATGGGCCGCATTACGAGCAGAGTCCGCGACGCGGATCAACAGCGCCGGGCCTGGAGGCGCCGGTGGAGCCGGACCGGCCGGGGAGGCCGATCTGAAGACGGATCCGACGGGGACGGCCGTTGCTGTCAGGGCCTTGGAGGAGGTCGTCCAGCCGGGGACCAGGAAGGCCGGCGCCGCTGCGGACGACACCACGGGCAGCACCGTGCGCGAGTTCACCGGATGGCAGACCGGCACCGGGCTGAAGGACGCCCACGAGGAGTGGGGCCTGGGGGTCAAGTCGCTGGAGGCGCGCCTTGCGAACGACAAGGCCGCGTTGCAGGGGACCGCCAAGGACTTCGGGAACTACAACCAGCAGCTCACGGGCAGATGGGCGGCTCTGCTGCCGCAGGGCTCGGCCAGCCAGTAGGCGCCGGCGGGGGAATCATGCTTACTTATCAAGATGTCGTGACCGTCAAGGTGGATGCGCTCAGCACGGCGGCCGGCATGTGGGACGAGATGGCCTCGGGATTCGACGATCTCGAGGACGTCTACAAGGCCACGGTGCAGAGCGTCACATACGAGGACGGCTGGGCCGGCCTGAGCGCAGCTGCCGCTGCGGCTCAGTTCGCCGCGACGCGCAAGCAGTTCGCGGGCGCACAGGTGGAGGCGCGGGCGATCGCCTCGCTGCTGCGGGACGCGTACACGCAGTTCGCGAGGCTTGTGAAGGCCGTGAAGGACCTGGCCGCGGACGCGAAGGCGGACCACATGGCCGTGGACACGCAGGGAAAGGCGACGTACGACCTCACCCAGCTGGACGCGGGCCGGAAGGACACCGACTACAACAACGCCGTGCAGGAGCGGAGAGCCGCCGAGGCGGAATGGACCCGGAAGATCAAGAACGCGGTCCAGGCCGTGGACGACGCCGACCAGGGCGTCAAACTCGCGCTGCACGAGGCCGCAGGCGTCAAGGGCTTCTTCGACCGGATGCTGGACCCGTTCAACACGCACGACTTCAATGACCGGGCCGTGGGCGACATCGAGGTGTACGAGGCCCGGGAGGCGAAGCGGTACGCGGACCGGATGCTCGAAGGGGACAAGCTGTCGCCGGACGAGCGGGCCGAGTGGGTGCGGCTCAACCGGGACAACGCGGACGACAAGGCGTACAGCCGGACGTTCCTCAGCTCGCTCGGGCCCGAGGACACATTGAAGCTGAGCAACAAGTTCAATGATCTGGCGTACTTCGACGACACCCAGAACAGAAAGGACTATCTGGCGCTCGAGCGTGGGCTGGCCAATACGGTGGCCGGCGGCACCCGCGTACCGGATTTCAAGGACGCGAACGGCAAGAAACTTCCGTTCGGCAGCACGGGATACCGAGCGGCGTACGAGCAGTGGTCGAAGAGTCCCGACGCGAACTTCTACAACAGCTGGCGCGAGGGACTGCAGAAGGCCGGTGTGGAGAAATAC
Source organism: Streptomyces sp. NBC_01142 (assembly GCF_026341125.1). NCBI lineage: Bacteria > Bacillati > Actinomycetota > Actinomycetes > Kitasatosporales > Streptomycetaceae > Streptomyces > Streptomyces sp. NBC_01142. The sequence continues at coordinate 2,067,788 of NZ_JAPEOR010000002.1, read as the reverse complement.
GACCTCGATGTGACCGGCGACAAGATCGCGGTCGGCACGGGGCACGGCCAGGAGGCGCGCGGATACCAAAGTCTTGTGACGCTCTTGAAGCAGGGCGATGCCGACTACTCCCCGCAGTTCATGGCCGACATCACGGACGACATGATCGCAGCGGAGAAGAGGGATCCCGACATCTGGGATCTGCACGGGAAGTTCGAAGGCAAGGAAGACGGCTGGTTCGCCAACGATCCTGTGGATGGCGCCCTGAAGGTCATGAGCAAGGATGCCGAGACGGCCACCGGATACCTCGACCCCGGCGCCGGCGGAAAAGACGCTGAGAACCGTGGCAACGACCGGCTCCACTACCTGCTCAAAGAGCGGGATTGGGACTCCACCAACACCACGGAGTGGCGCGGGAACATCGAAACGACCGGCGACGACAAGGCGGACTCGGACGCCCGGGACGGACTGGGCGACGCCATCGCCGCCGCTTCGACGGGTACGGCCTCTGGAGACACGCAGACCCAGAGCGACGGCAAGCACACCGTCGAGCAGGCCCGCGTCATGCAGGACACCATCGCGCTTCTCGACAAGGGCGCCAAGGGGGACAGCATCGACGGAAACCTTCAGGACGGTTTGGCCAGGGCCCTGACCGACTACGCCCCGGACACGCACGGCATTCTCACCGACGACCAGCGGTTCGCGTACAACGGGGGCGGCGATGTGTTCCCCGACAAGGACGGCGCGCACATCAACGTCGACAGGACCAGCCTGACCCGGTTGCTCCGCGGCGCTGCCGACGAACCGGCGAACTTCGCGATGATGTATGAGGCCGAACGCGCCCAGGCGGCGCAGGGGCTGGCCGCGGCCGGTGCGAGCCCGGGACACGGTACCGAGAACTGGGACAACCCCGCACGTCGGGCCGGGATAGGAACGGGCACCTTCAACGCCATCGGCACCGACGTCATTCTCGACGACCGGGACGCCAAGAAGGGCTGGGCCGACGACGTGGCCAAGTACACCTACCACGCGGGTGGAACGCCCATCACGCTCATTCCCGGAGTCGGCGACGCCGCGCAGCGCCTGCTGGACACCGCGACCTACGAGTGGTCGAAGGACGTGAAGGCGGAGGCGGACCAGTTCGCGAAGGAAGGCGCTTCGAAGGATCTCGGAGCCAAGAACCAGGCGGCCCACGACCTGATCAACAGCTGGGCCGGGGGACGGGGATTGGACTACCGGAACGACCAGATGGTCATCAACATGCGTGATGAGTCGTCCCAGTCCTACATCACCTCCCGCACATCGGCGTTGGCGGCCCTGGGCAGGGACTGACAGGACCGGCAGGACCGGCAGGGCAGGCAGGACTGCCGGGATGCAGGCATCGAAGGTAAGGACTGGAGCATGGGCGGCAGCCAGGCATGGCGTCGTAAAGCGATGATCTCCGCGGCGGTGGTCCTCGGACTCGCCGTCGCGGGCGGGGGGATCGCCTACGGCACCGGGGCGTACGACGAATGGCAGGACGGCCGCTCGCTGTCCTCCGCGTGCGACGGTTTGCTGGACGGGGAGCAGGCGAAGGACCTGCTGGGCGCGGAACGGCTGCGGGGCAAGGAGGCGGGCTGGAACGGCTGTACCGCCTTCGAGCCCGGCCGCGGCAAGGCGTCCATGGTCGTACGGGTACAGCAGGGCTCGGATTCGGCGCGCATGCTCTCGCAGCTGGCCCGGATCGAGACCCATTGGAGCGGCCAGCTGGTGGGTCCGGTGGGCGGGGGCTGGCCGGCCGTGATCAGTCCGCGCGGCTACCTTGCGTACGCCGGGGCGTATCTGCCCTGCGGCAAGGGCCCCGGCGACGACCTGATCGTGAGCATCGCCGCCCACCGGGACGCGTCCGTTCCGTCCTTCGACGACCGCACCCAGCAGACGCGGCTGGCCCGGATCGTGACGCAGACGCTCACGAAGGCCGCGGAGAAGCAGGGATGCGAACTGCCGGACGGCGCGGACGTGAGCCAGGCGCCCGACGGCACGTTCAAGACCCTCAAGCGGGCGGCGGAGACGAAGGGCACCTGCCGGGGGACCGGCTCGGCCGGATATGAGGCGGCGGCGGACGGGGCGGCGCCGATCGAGGACTGCCTCCTCGCGGACGCGCAGGGCAAGAAGCTCTTCCGGCTGGCCGCCTACTACGGCCCGTATGTGAAGAGCGCCCGGCTGGAGACCCTCCGGGGCAAGACCTACCTCGGCCGCTCCGGCGGATCGCAGGGCGTGTACTGGACGACGGTCTCGTGCCCGTCCGGCGACGCTCTCTATGCGATCGAACCGCTTGACGACGGCGAGCGGTTCGCGACCGCCGATCCGGAGCTGGAGCGGCGGGCGCTGAAGGTGTTCGCCGCTGGGTCGGCGCAGCGGCATGGGTGCGGTGCCGTCGCTGACGCTCCCCGGAAGGCGGGTGGTGGGGAATGAGTACGGGTGCTCAGCCGCAGGACTGGCCCGGGCAGTACGGGCAGCCGGGACCGCAGGATGCGCGGCCGGGTTCGCCACGAATACCTCGGCAATACCTGAACCCGCCCAGGGGCCGGCCTCTCGGTAGCTGTGCTGGGTGTGTGGAAAGTTGGACTGATGAGCAATAGCCGTCGAACCCGGTCGGGGGTGATCGTCGCCGCCGTCACGGTGGTTCTGGCCCTCGTCGCGGCGGCGGTCGTCTTCTTCGGGGGCGGGTACGAACGGTGGCAGGACGGCCGTTCAGTGGCGCGCGCATGCGGAGGAGTCGTCCCCGGTGAAGCAGTGCGGAGCCTTCTCCGATCCAACAGCGCTTACGTGGACCGGGATTCGGAGGAGCATTCGGTCTTCGCAGGCGATGCGGGCTGGCTCGAGACCTGCGCGGTTACAGCCCGTGGCGCGGACGGCGGATCGGTCTCTCTCGGCGTCGGCCGGGCAGGGGAAGTCCGCGGGATCCTCGCCGGCCTCGGTCGGCAGAACCTGTTGCAGAGCCCGCTGCCGACGACGCCTGTCGGGTCCGGCTGGTCGGGGGTGGTCAGTTGGGTCGGCCCCCTGCGCAACGCGGTGGTGCAGTTGGACTGCAGGCGTACGGGGGTCCCGGATCTCGTCGTCAGGGCGAGTGCCCTGACGGACGGTGAGCAGGACTCCGCCGAGGCTGCCGCCGGCCTCACGAGGATCGCGCGCGTGGTCACCGAGACTGCGGGCCGGGCGAACGACAAGTGGGGGTGCGAGGCGGCTCTCGGGAAAACGGTCACCTCTCTCGCTGGACCGAAGCCGGGGAGGACGGAGGTGAAGGCCGTGGCGGAGGCCCATGGGACGTGCCGGGCGCTGACTGCTGTGCTGAGCGGTCTCTCCAGCCGCCGCGGCGCCTCTTCCGTGGGCGGCGTGGTCGAAGCCCCGGTGGACGCCGCGCCCCTCGAGGACTGCCAGATCGTCGACAAGGGAGGGGAGCCGCTGTTCCAGTTGACCGCGCTGTACGGGGCCCTCTCCGGCGATGTGCTCAGCACCCGTACGGGACGGGTCTTCGCGTCCGACGGACGCAGCGAAGGCGAGTGGGCCGATGCCTGGGCCTCTGCCAGGTGTGAGCAGCGGACAGAGCCGGCGCGCTACCTCGTTGCTGCCGCCGATCCGGCGAAGGGCCGTGACGCCGCGACCCGGGAGTTGGAGCGGCTGCTGCTGCGGGCGTTCGCGGCGGAGTCGGCAGAGCGGCACGGCTGCGGTGCCGTAGTGGACAACCGGACCAAGTAGACGGTCCGTTGGCCCTGTGGGCCGCAGCGTTCGGGCGATCAGTAACACTTGGCGCGGTCGCTTTCCCCGGAAGGCGGGCGGTGGCGAATGAGTGCGGGTGCTCAGGGCAAGTAGTGATCCATGCTCATCCGGGCCCGTGCCGGGACCGGCAGGGTTCGTACGAGATCCCCCCACGTGCGGGCGGCATGCCCGTGGAACGAGGTGCACTCCGATGAGTCAGCCGCCGTATCAGGGTCCGCAGGACTGGCCCGGGCAGTACGGTCAGCCGGGACCGCAGGATGCGCAGCCGGGTCCGCCGGTTCCCCCTCCGCCGCCGGCACAGCCGCCCCAGGCTCCTCAAGCTCCGCAGTATCCGCCGAATCAGCCACCGCAGTACGGGCAGTCGGGTCCGTACGCACAGCCGGGGCCTTACCCGCAGCCTGGGCCGTACCCGCAGCAGCCTTCGCCGTACGGCGGCTATCCGCCCCCGTCCCCGCCGCAGCGGGGCGGTCGGAAGACCCCCCTCGTCGTCGCCGCCGCGGTCGTGGCGGTCGCTGTTGTCGGGGGCGGGGTCTGGTTCGCCACGAATGGCACGGACAGCGACGACAAGAAGCCCTCGGCCGCCGGGAGTTCACCGGCCAGTGTGACTCCGTCCGCCGGCGTGCCGGAGAGCGGACAGCCGACGGCCGAGCAGCCGACGGCCGGGGCCGACGCGACTCCGAGTGAGGAGGAGTCCGACGGTATTGGGGCCGAGCCCACCGGGACCGGCCTGGTGGGTATGTGGAGGTCCGACTCCGGCGGCGGGATCCTCGGTCTGAAGGAGAGCGCGGACACCGACAAGCCGGACACGTTCTCGGTCATCCTGGTATCCAGTGGGCTCGAGTGCCGGGGTGCGCGGAAGGTCGAGGAGCCCGGCAAGAAGTACAAGGTCGCGTTGCTCTGCGAGCGGGGCGGCAAGCGGGTCGAGAACGAGGACCGCGGCGGGGACCTCTCGTTCGGCGGCGGGGACTCCCTTACCGTCAGGTGGTTCAACGGCAAGAGCGGTACGGAGACGTTCGCCCGCTATTCGGACTGGTCCGAGGGCTCGGACTGAGGGCTCGGACTGAGGAGTACAGACACGTATGACCGGCATGACCATGGGCATTTTCCTCGCGGCGGCCCTCTTCGTCGCTCTGGGCCTTGTCAACCAGCGCAGGCTCTACCGGCGTCTGTCCTCGTGGCGCTACCGCAACCCCGCAGCCCATGAGCCCTCCGACGCGGCGTACGCCTTCGGGCGCGTCGCCGCGCTCGCCCTCGCCGGTCTTCTGGTCTTCCACGGGTGCTCGGAACTCGAGGTCGCGGACAAAACCTCTTGGAACAAGAGTGAGTTCCGCGACGCCGTGCAGAGTGCGGCCGCCTCCCTGGAGGAGGAGCCGCACCTCGAGGATCCCTACGGCGACTACTCCCTCCTCATCGAGTCGGAGGTCAGCGATGCGGGCGAGGGGCAGGGGCCTTCGTACGCGGTCGATGTCGAGGCGGCCGGCGGGAGCGACGACGACGCCTACGAGATCACCGCGCGCGGCGAGGACTTCGCCTTCTGTATGCGCATCACCCGGGCGAAGTCGGACGAGGGCGGCCTCGCCGCCCCGCGAGCGGACGGGACGAGCACGATCGTGCCCAAGTACGACCTGACGGCCACTGCCGACGAGGGCGCCTGCTGACGACCTGTTGCTGGCGGCCAGCGTCGACGAGGGCGTCTGCTGACGACCTGTTGCTGGCGGCCGCCGTCGACGAAGGGTGTCTGTTGACGGCCGCTGCCGACGGCCAGCGTCGACGAGCGTGCTGCTGACGGCGTCCTGTGGACGACCGCGCATGGCCCGGGTTCCGGCCGGCCGGAACCCGAGGCGGTCGTTCCGGCCGGCGGGCGATGAGTTTTGTCCGCCCGCCGGGTCTACCCGACTGAGGCACTCACTCCCGGCCGGCAAGGAGAACGCGTCATGCAGAAGATCAAGACCTTCCTGTGGTTCGACGACCAGGCGGAAGAGGCCGCGCAGCACTACACGTCGATCTTCGACGACTCCCGCGTCGTCGACGTCCAGCGGTACGGAGAGGCCGGGCCGGGGAAGCCGGGAACGGCCATGACCGTCAGCTTCGAGCTCGCGGGGCAGCAGTTCATCGCGCTCAACGGCGGCCCGCAGTTCACGTTCACCGAAGCCATCTCGCTCTCTGTGGACTGTGCGTCGCAGGAAGAGGTGGACACGCTCTGGGCGAAGCTCAGCGACGGCGGGGAGGAAGGGCCGTGCGGCTGGCTCAAGGACAAGTTCGGGTTGTCCTGGCAGATCGTCCCCAGGCAGCTGCCCGAGCTGCTGAGTGACCCCGACCCGGTCAAGTCCCAGCGGGTCATGAAGGCCATGCTCGGGATGAAGAAGATCGACATCCAGGGTCTGAAGGACGCCTACGCGCAGTGAACGAAGAGCGGTGAGTGAACCAAGAGCTGAACTCCGCAGTTGTACGCGTCATCGGCCTCACCAGCGTCACCGGCGTCATGGCCTCCGGGTAGTCCACCGCCGCCCAGGCCCTCGCCGAGCGGCTGCCCCGGGCCGCACATGTCCGGGGCGATGCCTTCCGGCGGATGATGGTGCGCGGTGGACCGTCGGGGCGCTGGATCGGGTGCTGCGGGAGGAGAGGCCGCGGACAGGACTCTGGCAGGACTCGTCCGCCCAGGCCCCGGACGAGACGGTGGACGCGATTCTCGCGGGGTCGGCGCGGGCGAGGGTTCGAGGGGCGAGGGGCGAGGGGCGAGGGTTCAAGGCTGACGAACGTGACCTCCGCGCCCTGGCCACCCGGTGCCACGGTCCGGCCGGTCGTGGCTACCGTGCCTTGGTGATAGCGGGATCGATCCACACCCCGCGCCCGCCCGGCTCGGAGTAGGAGCAGCCGTCGATTCCCAGGCTGACGCGGAAGGCGCCGTCCAGGTCGACGTTCATGGTGTCCACACCGTCGCCGGGACCTTTGGTCATCTCTTTCTTACGGGTGCCGTCCACGTCGATGTAGAAGGTGAACGTCCGACCGGAAGGGGCGTCGTCACTGACCCCGAAACGAGTGGTCAGCGTCTTGTAGTCGCGGTCCAGCTGCCAGGTGCTCTTGCCGCACAGGGCGTTCAGCGTCGTGGGATGACTTCGGCCGTCGACCTTCTGCGACCCTGTGACGTAGTCGGTATAAGGGGCGCTTTCAAAGGGGATCAGGTCACGCACAAGGGAGAAGGGGCCGGCTGCGGACGCGGAGGGTGGCGGCACGGCGCTGCTGGTGGATCCCGGACCTGGCGTCGCGGCCGCCGGGTCCGGCGTGGCCGTGACGGTGACGGTTGCCTCGACCGTTTTCGTCACGGTCCTGGCTGTCGGTGAGTTCACGAAGGTGGGAAGCCCGAAGAACCCGAGGATGAGGCCGAACACGGCAGTGATCGCCGACACCAGGGCGGCCACTTCGCCCAAGCGCCTTACCGGCGCAGGAGATCCGGGCCCGCCACCCGGCCCGCCGGGACCGGGGCCCGGAGCCGGCACGGGTGGCCCCCCGGGACCAGGATCGGGGCGCGGAGCGGGCACCGGCGGCTCCCCGGGCGGTCGAGGGCTCCCCGATCCCGGTGGTGTGGCTCCAGCCATGGACTGCTCCTCCTGGATCTCGCCTGCACCGCCACAAGTACCGTGAACTCGCCCTGTGCACAGGCGTATTGATGTATTCAACGCGATCTCGTCCCGCGCCACCAGACGGGGAAGAGGGTGAGCAGAGGGCCTCGGATCTCCAGCGAGCCGTCATGCGCCGCGTGGGTGGTCGTCCAGCTCCATGGACGCGCGCCGTCGCGAAGCCGGAGGGAGACGGGCCGGACGGCGGTGGACGAAGGGTTCGCCGGAGCCGTCGTACGGGCAACCGGGACGCCGACTGAGACGAAAGATCACAAGGGGCGGTCCCGTTCGGGACCGCCCCTTGTCTTTGGGCAGTTCAGCCCTCTGCGGGCTTGGAGGCCGTGATCGGAATCGAACCGACGTAACTCGCTTTGCAGGCGAGTCCCTCAACCACTCGGGCACACGGCCGTGTGACTCCAGTTCCTCGACCGTAGGCGGGGCGGAAGCGGGCCTCAAGGGCGCGGCGCGGGCTGCAACGCGACTGCCATACGCCGTTCATGGTCGTACGACCAAGGGACCAGTCGGCACCCGACCGGCGACAGGTTCCAATTGGATGTATGCCCCTTACTCTGGGGCCCATGACCGCCCTCGAACCGCGTGACGCCGGGCTCACGCCGCCGTCCGACGACGTACCCGGAGCCTCGGACGCCGACGGGGGCGGAGTCCTCGCCAGGACGCATCGCGCGCTCAGTATCGGCATGGTCTCCGTCGTCGTGCTGATCGCCTTCGAGGCGACCGCCGTCGGCACCGCGATGCCGGTGGCGGCGCGGGAGTTGCGCGGTATCCCGCTGTACGCCTTCGCCTTCTCGGCGTACTTCACCACCAGCCTCTTCGCGATGGTGCTCTCCGGGCAGTGGGCCGACCGGAGCGGGCCGCTGCGGCCGCTCGCCGCCGGGATATCGGCCTTCGGTGCCGGGCTGCTGCTGTCCGGGACCGCGGGCACGATGTGGCTGTTCATCCTCGGCCGGGCGGTCCAGGGCCTCGGCGGCGGGCTGGTGATCGTCGCGCTGTACGTGGTCGTCAGCCGCGCCTACTCGGAACGGCTGCGGCCGGCGATCATGGCCGCGTTCGCCGCGAGCTGGGTGGTCCCCTCGGTCGTGGGCCCGCTCGCCTCCGGGACCGTCACCGAACACCTCGGCTGGCGCTGGGTGTTCATCGGCATCCCGGTGCTGGTCGTCTTCCCGCTGGCACTCGCGCTGCCCGCCATACGGCGGATGGCCTCCGGGCCCGCCGATCCCTCCGTGCCGCCGCAGCCCTTCGACGGGCGGCGGATCCGGCTGGCGCTGGGCATCTCGCTGGGGGCGGGACTGCTGCAGTACGCGGGCCAGGATCTGAGGTGGTTCTCGCTGCTCCCGGCGGCGGCGGGCGCGGCGCTGCTGGTGCCCGCCGCGCTCGGGCTGCTGCCGCGGGGGACCTGTCGCGCGGCCCGCGGGCTGCCGTCCGTCGTACTGCTGCGAGGAATCGCGGCCGGGTCCTTCATCGCAGCGGAATCCTTTGTACCGCTGATGCTGGTCACCCAGCGCGGGCTGTCCCCGACACAGGCCGGTCTGTCGCTGGCGGTCGGCGGGGCGACGTGGGCGCTGGGGTCGTACGTACAGTCCCGGCCGCGCCTGGAGCCGCACCGGGAGCGGATGATGGCGCTGGGCATGACGATGGTTGCGGCCGCCATCGCCACCGCGCCGAGTGTGCTGATCGCGGCGGTCCCGGTGTGGATTGTCGGGGTCGCGTGGGGCGTGGGCTGCTTCGGTATGGGCATGGTGATCGCCTCGACGAGCGTGCTGCTGCTGAAGCTCTCGGCGCCGGGGGAGGCGGGCACGAACTCGGCCGCGCTGCAGATCTCGGACGGGCTGTCGAACGTCCTGCTGCTCGCGGCGGGCGGCGCGGCGTTCGCCGCGCTGGGCGGCGGCGGGGTGGGCGCGGCCCACGAGGTGGCGGGCGCGTCGGGCTCGCACCCGGGGGCGTTCGCGGCGGTGTTCCTGCCGATGGCGGCGGTGGCGCTGGTGGGGGCGTGGGTAGGGACGAGGCTGCGGGCGCGGGACACCTAGTTCGGCTGGTTCGGCTGGTTCGGCATGGAGGCTCACACCGATCTCTTCGAGAAGGCCGCCGCTCTGCTCCCATCGCTGACCGTGAACCGTCCCCCGGTGGACGGAAACAAGCGGATGGCGTGGACGTCCACGGTCGTGTTCCTCGACTTCAACAGCACCGAAATGGTCGGCGCCGATCAGGACGAGTCGTACAGGTACAGAGATGAGTCGTACAAAGATGAGTCGTACAAAGTGGTCATCGAGGTGGCCACGTGCAGCCTCGATGACCCGGGCCGGATCGCTGGGCGTCTGCGCGCCTTGCACGAAGCGATGTGAGCTGAGTCGCACCCTGGGCGGACCCGGCCTCGTTTGGCCGGGCCCGCCCGCCGCTCACCGGTAGGGTGGCCCGGTTGTCGTATCTGAACCCGTGCTGCCGAGAGCTTTGAACCGGAGACCGTGACTACTACCGCCTCCCACCACCTCTCACCCGCCTTCCCCGGGCGTGCCCCCTGGGGTACCGCCAACAAGCTGCGTGCCTGGCAGCAGGGCGCCATGGAGCGATATCTCCAGGAACAGCCACGCGACTTCCTCGCCGTCGCCACCCCCGGCGCCGGCAAGACCACCTTCGCGCTCACCCTCGCCTCCTGGCTGCTGCACCACCATGTCGTGCAGCAGGTGACCGTCGTCGCGCCCACCGAGCACCTGAAGAAGCAGTGGGCGGCCGCGGCGGCGCGGATAGGGATCAAGCTCGACCCGGAGTACAGCGCCGGGCCGCTGAGCAAGGAGTACCACGGCGTGGCGGTGACGTACGCCGGCGTCGGCGTACGGCCCATGCTGCACCGCAACCGCTGCGAGCAGCGCAAGACCCTCGTCATCCTCGACGAGATCCACCACGCCGGTGACTCCAAGTCCTGGGGCGAGGCCTGCCTGGAGGCCTTCGACCCGGCGACCCGCCGGCTCGCGCTGACCGGTACGCCGTTCCGCTCCGACACCAACCCGATCCCCTTCGTCGCGTACGAAGAGGGCAACGACGGCATCCGGCGGTCCGCCGCGGACTATACGTACGGATACGGCAACGCCCTCGGCGACGGGGTCGTACGGCCCGTCATCTTCCTCTCCTACAGCGGCAATATGCGCTGGCGCACCAAGGCCGGCGACGAGATCGCGGCGCGCCTCGGCGAGCCGATGACCAAGGACGCCATCTCCCAGGCCTGGCGCACGGCGCTCGACCCGCGCGGCGACTGGATGCCCAATGTGCTGCGCGCCGCCGACAAGCGGCTGACGGAGGTCAGGAAGGGCATCCCGGACGCGGGCGGGCTCGTGATCGCCGCCGACCAGGACTCGGCGCGCGCCTACGCCAAGCTGATCCGCGAGATCACCGGCACCAAGGCGACGATCGTGCTCTCCGACGAGGCGGCGTCCTCCCAGCGGATCGAGGAGTTCAGCGAGAACGAGGACCGCTGGATGGTTGCGGTCCGCATGGTGTCGGAGGGCGTCGACGTGCCGCGCCTCGCCGTCGGCGTGTACGCCACGACGATCTCGACGCCGTTGTTCTTCGCGCAGGCCGTCGGCCGTTTCGTACGGTCCCGTCGCCGTGGCGAGACCGCGTCCGTCTTCCTGCCGACCATCCCGAACCTCCTCGGCTTCGCGAGCGAGATGGAGGTCGAGCGCGACCACGTCCTCGACAAGCCGAAGAAGGACGGGGACGAGGACCCGTACGCCGAATCCGAGAAGGAGATGGCGGAGGCCGAGCGCGAGCAGGACGAGGACACCGGTGAGCAGGACATGCTCCCCTTCGAGGCCCTCGAGTCCGACGCGGTCTTCGACCGGGTGCTGTACGACGGTGCCGAGTTCGGCATGCAGGCGCACCCGGGAAGCGAGGAGGAGCAGGACTACCTCGGCATTCCGGGGCTGCTCGAACCCGACCAGGTGCAGTTGCTGCTCCAGAAGCGGCAGGCGCGGCAGATCGCGCACAGCCGCAAGAAGCCGGACGACGAGGCCGACCTGCTGGAGCTGCCGGCCGAGCGGCGTCCCGTGGTGTCCCACAAGGAACTGCTGGAGCTGCGCAAGCAGCTGAACACGATGGTCGGCGCGTACGTCCACCAGAGCGGCAAGCCGCACGGGGTCATCCACACGGAGCTGCGGCGGGTGTGCGGCGGGCCGCCGAGCGCGGAGGCCACGGCCGGGCAGATCCGGGAGCGGATCAAGAAGGTTCAGGAGTGGGCCACCCGGATGCGGTGACCAGCGGGTGTGGTGACCAGCGGGTGTGGTGAGCCGCAGATGTGCTGCTCCGCAGATGTGCTGAGCAGTGCATGGGGTGAGCAGCGGTGCGGTGAGCGGGGCCCGGGTGCGTGTGCGCCCGGGCCCCGCTCGTACCGGGCGGGTGCGTGCATCCCCTCTGTACCGGGGGGACATATCTGCTCATTACCGGGCGGGGCGGCCCTGCTCGTACCCGGCGGGGTGGCCCGGCTCGCACCGCAGTCCGGACCCGGTTGTCCCGCTGTCCGGACGCACGTCCCGAACGGGGAGCAAGCGGCCGTCGGCGCCGCCGCCGCGCCCGGATTCTGGACGAGGTCTTCCGCTGAGCGGAGCCTGTCGCTACTGTCCCCCGCATTGCATACGCCCCGTGGCAGCGCCGCCGCGGAGCGCAGCCGGTGTGCCATCGCCTGCCGGCGGCCTCTGGGTGCGTCGCCGATGGGACCGGTGCCGCGGGTGCCTTGTGAGGACCGCCGTCACTCACTCCGAAGGAGAGGGCGTCGTGACCGCGGAGACTTCCCAGACGCTCGACCGGGGACTACGTGTCCTCAAGCTGCTCGCCGACACCGACCACGGGCTGACCGTCACCGAGTTGTCCAACAAACTCGGCGTCAACCGCACGGTCGTCTACCGACTGCTCGCCACTCTTGAGCAGCACGCTCTCGTCCGCCGCGACCTGGGCGGCCGCGCCCGCGTGGGCCTCGGCGTGCTCCGCCTCGGCCGGCAGGTGCACCCGCTGGTGCGGGAGGCGGCGATGCCGGCACTGCGCTCGCTCGCCGAGGACATAGGCGCGACGGCCCACCTCACGCTGGTCGACGGCGCGGAGGCCCTCGCGGTCGCCGTCGTCGAGCCGACCTGGACGGACTATCACGTCGCGTACCGGGCCGGATTCCGCCACCCGCTGGACCGGGGCGCGGCCGGCAGGGCGATCCTGGCGGCCCGTCAGGGCAAGCTCGACGAGACGGCCTACACACTCACCCACGGCGAACTGGAGGCGGGCGCGAGCGGCGCGGCCGCGGCGCTCGTCGGTGTGACGGGGATAGAGGGGAGCGTGGGCGTGGTGATGCTCGCGGACGCTGTGCCGGAGAGGGTGGGCCAGCGGGTGGTGGACGCGGCCCGCGAGGTGGCGGACGCACTGAGCTGAAGCGTGCGCTGAGCCGCACCGGCTCCTCCACAGCACCGGCCCTTCCACCGGCCCTTCCACCGGTCCTTCCACCGGCGCGGCAAACCCGCCGGGGTCCCGGTCCGGGCGCCCGGTCGGGGCCGGCGCGGCAACAGCGCCCAGATAGATTGACACCGTGCTCTCCAGTCTCACGCGCCCCCGTGCCCTCGCACTCTGCGCCCTCCCCGTCGTCGCTCTGCTCGTCGTCGCCGGGCTCGCGCCGCTGCCGTACTCCGTGGCGCAGCCCGGGTCGACCGCGAACGTGCTCGGCGAGGACAAGGACAGGCAGGTCATCACCATCACCGGTGCGCCCACACGTCCCACCAAGGGCGAGCTGCGGATGACGACCATCGTGGCGACCGGACCGTCCGTCGACATCGACTTCGGCGATGTGGCCGACGCGTGGTTCAGGACGGACAGCGCGGTCCTGCCGCGCGACTCCCTCTATCCGCCGGGCAAGTCCGACGAGGAAGTCTCCAAGCGCAACCTCGAGGACATGGAGAAGTCGCAGGACGTCGCCACCCGCGCCGCCCTCTCCTACCTCGGCGAGGACCCGGCGAAGGTGAAGGTCACCCTCAATCTCGCCGATGTCGGCGGCCCCAGCGCCGGGCTGCTCTTCTCGCTCGGCATCATCGACAAGCTCGAAGGCAACGGGGCAGGCGGCGACCTCACCGGTGGCCGCAATATCGCCGGTACGGGAACGATCACCGCCGACGGCCGGATCGGCGAGGTCGGCGGGGTCTCCCTGAAGACCCAGGCCGCCAAACGCGACGGCTCGACCGTCTTCCTGGTCCCCGAGGGGGAGTGCTCCGACGCGCAGGCCGAACTTCCCGTGGGGATGCAGCTGATCCCCGTCACGACGCTGAAGGGTGCGGTGGAGTCGCTCCATGCGCTGGAGAAGGGCGGGAAGGTTCCGAGCTGCTGACCACCCCGATCGCCACGCCGACTGACCGCGTCTGCTCACGGTGCCGTCCGCCGGCGCGGCCCTCCCCCGGCCGGCACCGGAGGACACCCTTCGCGGTCCTCAGCCTTCCCTGATGAATCCCTCCCGGATCAGCCAGTCCTTCGCCACCTCGTGCGGGTCCTCGCCCTTCACATCCACCCTCGCGTTGAGCTCCTGTGCGATCCGCGTCGTCAGCCTCGCGCTCAGCGGGTTCAGCAGCTTTGCGATGGCCGGCCATTTGTCGATCGTGGCGCTGTGGATCTCCGGTGCCGCGTTGTAGTTCGGGAAGAAGTGCCTGTCGTCCGCGAGCGTGTCCAGATCCATCGCCTTGATCCGGCCGTCGGTGGTGAACGCCTCGCCCAGCAGGCAGGAGTCGGACTTCGACACCTGGGTGTAGATGATCCCGGCGTCCATCTTCTTGATGTTCCCGGCCGGGATCTTCATCCCGTACGCCTTCTGCATACCGGGCAGCCCGTCGTCGCGCGACGCGAACTCGTTCTCCACACAGATCGTCACGGCCGACGGGTCTTCGTTCGCCAGCTTCGCGACGTCCGACATGGTTCTGAGCTTGTACTTCGCGTTGTTCTTCTTGCTGATCGCCAGCGTGTAGGTGTTGTTGAGGGTGGACTGCGGCAGCCAGGTGACGCCGTTCTGCAGATCCGTGTCGCGCACCGCCTGCCACTGCTTCTGCGGATTGACGATCGGCTTCTCGTGGCCCAGATAGGTGATCCAGGCGGTGCCGGTGTACTCGTACATCGCATCGGCGTCGCCGCCCACGATCGCCTCGCGCGCACTGATCGAGCCGGGCAGATTCGTCCGGTCCAGCACCTCCGCCCCCGCCGCCGTGAAGATCAGGCCGATCATGTGGCCCAGGATGATGTTCTCGCTGAAGTTCTTCGAGGTGACCGTCAGCGAGGCGCCCTTGAGCGGCTCGCCCTTGCCGACCGAGCCGGGCACCACGTTGTCCACCATCGGCGAACCGCTCTTGAGCCCGCAGCCGCTCATGCCGGCCATGCCGGTCAGCGTCAGAGTCAGCACGACCGCCCCGCTCAGGACCGTTCGCACGGTACGTGTCCGCACGTCACGCGTTCGCACGTCACGCGTTCGCACGTCACGCGTTCGCACGTCACGCGTTCGCACGTCACGCGTTCGCGCCTTGCGCCTTCGTACATCACGCATCACCCCGCCTCCAGTCCGCGCGGCGTCAGCAGCAGCTCTGCCAGCGAGGCAAGCCAGTCCACCAATAGCGCCAGCGCCACGGTGAGCACCGAGCCGACCACCAGGACGGGCATCCGCTGTGTCTGGATGCCCGAGGTGATCAGGTCGCCCAGGCCCCCGCCGCCGCCGAAGGTGGCCAGCGTGGCGGTGCCGACGTTGAGGACCAGGGCCGTACGCACACCCGCCAGGATCAGCGGTACGGCCAGTGGCAGTTCGACCTTCCTCAGCGTCCCCAGCGGCGACATGCCGATGCCGCGCGAGGCCTCCACCAGCTGCGGGTCGATCGCCTTCAGACCGGCCACCGTGTTGGAGAGCACCGGCAGCACCGCGTAGATCACCATGCCGACGATCGCGGTCGACGGGCCGATGCCCAGCCAGATCACCAGCAGCGCCAGCAGACCGATCGCCGGGGTCGCCTGGCCGATGTTGGCGACGGCGGTGACCGGCGGCGCGGCCCTGCGCATGCCTCGCCGGGTCAGCACGATGCCCAGCGGGATCGCGATGATCAGCACCCAGAAGGTGGAGATCACGGTGAGCTGGATGTGCTGCCAGAGCCGCAGCTGGACGTTGCCGCCGGACAGGGAGTTCTCGGCGATCGAGTCGAGAGGGATGCTGGAGATCCACAGGAAGGTCACCAGCAGGACGACTGCGAGAACGGACGGCAGCACCACCAGTTTCTGCCAGGTGATCCGCGGCTTCGGCGCGGCGGGCGGCGGAGCGGGCTCCTCCTCCTCGTCCCGGAAGGCATGGCCCAGGACATCGTGCTCGCCCGGCGGACGCTCGGGGGCCGTACTCATCCGTCCGCACCGCCCTCCAGCTCCACCTCGGTCCGGTGGTGGCGCAACTCCTCCAGGTCGTGCTGGTGCTCGATGGCGGCGAGCCGGTCGGCCTCGAGCATCTCGTGCACGGAGTTCATCAGCGTCTCCATGTCGACGACGCCGATGTACTCGCCGCGCCGCCCGGTCACCGCGACCCGACCGCTGGAGTCGGTGAGCACCGCCTCCAGCGCGTCGTGCAGGGTCGCGTCCCGGGTCACCGTGTCGTGCACCAGCTGCCCGGCCCGGGCCAGTGATCCCTTGGCGAGCATCAGATCGCCGCGTCGCAGCCATTTGTACGGGCGGTTCCTGCGGTCCAGCATCAGCAGCTCGTTGTGCCGCCCCTCGCGCAGCTTGTCGAAGATGGACTGGAGCGGGTCGTCCACCGTCACCGTCTGGAAGTCGGCGATCTCGACGTCTCGTACGCGGGTGAGATTGAGGCGCTTGAGTGCCGCCCCCGCGCCCACGAAGCCCGACACGAAGTCGTCCGTGGGATTGGTGAGGATCGCCTCCGGAGTGTCGAACTGCGCGATGTGCGAATGCTCCCGCAGCACGGCGATCCGGTCCCCGAGTTTGATCGCCTCGTCGAAGTCGTGCGTGACGAAGACGATCGTCTTGTGCAACTCGTGCTGGAGCCGGATCAGTTCGTCCTGGAGATGGTCCCGGGTGATCGGGTCGACGGCTCCGAACGGCTCGTCCATCAGCAGTACGGGAGGGTCGGCGGCGAGCGCCCGCGCGACGCCCACCCGCTGCTGCTGTCCGCCCGAGAGCTGTCGCGGATAGCGGCCGTGGAACTCCCGCGGGTCCATGCCGACCAGATCGAGCATCTCCTCGACCCGGTCCTTCACCCTCGACTTCGACCAGCCGACCATCTTCGGTACGAGGGCAATGTTCTCCGCGACCGTCATGTGCGGGAAGAGACCGGACGACTGGATCGCGTACCCGATCTTCCGCCGCAGCTTCACCGGGTCGATGTCGGTGACGTCCTCGTCGTCGATTCTGATCCGTCCGGACGACGGCTCGATCAGGCGGTTGATCATCTTCAGTGTGGTCGACTTCCCGCAGCCGGACGGACCCACGAAGATCACCGTCTCGCCGGGCCTGATCTCCAGCGAGACATTGTCCACCGCGGGGTTCGGACTGCCCGGATAGCGCTTGGTGAGATTCTCCAACTGGATCCGGGCGCCGGAGGCGGCAGCCCTCCCGGCCCCCGCCCCGCCCTCAACCTCGGACCCTGGCCCGGCCGCGATGTCGCTCTCAGTCACGGATCCCCCTGGAGATGGTCAGCCGTCCGATCAGGACGTACGCGGCGTCGAAGAGCAGGGCGAGAATGACGATGCCGATGGTGCCCGCCAGGACCTGGTTGATCGCATTGGCGCTGCCCAGCGAGGCGATGCCACGGAAGATCTCGTTGCCCAGGCCGGGACCGGAGGCGTACGCGGCGATGGCGGCGATGCCCATCAGCATCTGGGTGGAGACCCGGATCCCGGTCAGGATCGGCGGCCAGGCGAGCGGCAGCTCGACCTTGAACAGCCGGGCGGCACGCGACATCCCGATGCCCGTGGCGGCATCCACGAGCGAGGGGTCCACGCCGCGCAGCCCGACGATGGAGTTACGGACGATGGGCAGCAGCCCGTACAGGGTCAGCGCGATCACGCTGGGCGCCACACCCAGGCCCACCAGCGGGATCAGCAGACCGATCAAGGCGAGGGAGGGCACGGTGAGGAAGGTGGCGGTGGAGGTGATGGCCAGGCTTCCGCCCCAGGTGCTGCGGTAGCTCACCACGCCGATGAGGATGCCCAGCAGGGTGGCGACCACCATGCACTGGAAGACGGCGCTGGCGTGCTGGTAGGCGTCGGTGAGGAGTTGCTGGTGCCGGGTGGAGAGATACTCCAAGAAGCTCACAGCGAGTCACCTCAGACGTTTTCGTCCTCCGCAGCCTGCTCCACCAGCGGGATGATCCGCAAGGGCACCGGGTTCTCCATGACGATTGCGGTGGAGGCCCGCACGATGCCATCAAAACCGACAACGCGGTCGATCACCCGCTGGAGATCGGCGTTGGAACGGGCGACGAGGCGGCAGAGCATGTCGCCGTGACCGGTGGTGGTGTGCAGCTCGAGTACCTCGGGGACGCCGCTCAAATGGGTCCGTACATCCGCTCCTTGTCCTTGCTTGATCTCCAGGGTGGCGAAGGCGGTGACGGGATAGCCGAGTGCCGCCGGATCGACGTCCGGGCCGAATCCCCGGATGACTCCATTGGACTGAAGGCGGTCCAGGCGGGCCTGCGCGGTCCCACGGGCCACGCCGAGGCGGCGGGACGCCTCAAGAACCCCAATACGCGGCTCCCGTGCCAGCAGCACGATGAGCCGGCCGTCCAGATGATCGATCGCCATTGCGTCTCCCGGATGGTCATCATGTACAGATAGCCCCGCCATAGTCCCCAATTGCTGTGCAGTTTGCCCAGTGAAAAGGCGAACTATTGCGCACCTTGTGGATCGGGGAGAGTCTGCAGTTATGACTGAGACCATTGATCACACCCCGTCCACCGCGCGTAAGGCAGACCCCTTCCCGGTGAAGGGAATGGACGCGGTCGTCTTCGCTGTCGGCAACGCCAAGCAGGCCGCGCACTTCTACTCCACCGCCTTCGGCATGAAGCTGGTGGCCTACTCCGGACCGGAGAACGGCAGTCGCGAGACGGCGAGTTACGTCCTCACCAACGGCGCCGCCCGCTTCGTCCTCACCTCCGTGATCAAGCCTGCCACCGACTGGGGCCGTTTCCTCGCCGACCATGTCGCCGAGCACGGCGACGGCGTCGTCGACCTGGCCATCGAGGTGCCGGACGCGCGGGCCGCGTACAAGTACGCCACCGAGCACGGGGCCCGCGGCATCACCGAGCCGTACGAGATCAAGGACGACCACGGGATCGTCGTCCTCGCCGCCATCGCCACGTACGGCAAGACCCGCCACACCCTCGTCGACCGGTCCGGCTACGACGGCCCCTACCTGCCCGGCTACGTCGCCGCGGACCCGATCGTCGAGCCCCCGGCCAAGCGCACCTTCCAGGCCATCGACCACTGCGTCGGCAATGTCGAACTCGGCAGGATGAACGAGTGGGTGGCCTTCTACAACAAGGTCATGGGCTTCACCAACATGAAGGAGTTCGTGGGCGACGACATCGCCACCGAGTACTCCGCCCTCATGTCGAAGGTCGTCGCCGACGGCACGCTGAAGGTCAAGTTCCCGATCAACGAGCCGGCGATAGCGAAGAAGAAGTCGCAGATCGACGAGTACCTGGAGTTCTACGGCGGGGCAGGTGTCCAGCACATCGCGCTCGCCACGAACGACATCGTCGCGACCGTGCGGAGCATGCGGGCGGCGGGAATTTCGTTCCTGGACACGCCCGACTCGTACTACGACACGCTCGGCGAGTGGGCGGGCGAGACCCGCGTGCCCGTCGAGACGCTGCGCGAGCTGAAGATCCTCGTCGACCGTGACGAGGACGGCTATCTGCTGCAGATCTTCACCAAGCCGGTTCAGGACCGGCCCACCGTCTTCTTCGAAATGATCGAGCGGCACGGTTCGATGGGCTTCGGCAAGGGCAACTTCAAGGCTCTGTTCGAGGCGATCGAGCGCGAGCAGGAGAAGCGCGGCAACCTGTAGCACCGCGCCTGGAGAGTGCCCGGTTTCCTGCGGCCCCACGGATCCTGACCCGTGGGGCCGCAGGACTGCCGACGGTCGGCGGCGAACCTGCTCGGGAGCCTTCGACGAACAGGGCAGGCCACCCGGAGGACAACCTCGTCGTCCGCGCCTCCCTGCGCTCACGTCCGCGCCACCCTGCGCTGACGTCCTGCGGCACCCTGCGCTGACGTCCGCGCCGGACGCGCCGGACGTGCCGGACGTGCCGCGGCGCACTAGTGTGCCGCCATGGCCAGGATGAACGATGTGGGCGGCATGGAGGGCTTCGGCCCGATCGACACCACGGACGACACCGAGCCCTTCCACGCCGACTGGGAAGCCAGGGTGTTCGCCCTCAACCGCGCACTCATCGCCGAGAAGGTCTTCAACCTCGACGAGTTCCGCGACGCGATCGAATCCATGCCGCCCTCGGAGTACTTGGCGGCGTCCTACTACGAGCGCTGGTTCCACGCGATCGTCACCCTCCTGGAGCGCAAGGGCGTCATCGAGGCGGGCGAGCTCGATGCCTGACCGCTTCGCGCCCGGCGCGGCGGTCAGGACCGTGCACCACGACCCGCCGCACCACACCCGGCTTCCGCGGTACGCCCGCGGCAAGCGCGGCACGGTCGTCGAACCCGAGGGGCCGGCGCCCCTCGCGGACATCCGCTCCCAGGGACGCGAGGACGCCCCCGTCGAGCAGGTCTACGCCGTGCGGTTCGCGGCCCGGGACCTGTGGGGCGACGGTGACCACCATGTCGTACTGGACCTGTTCGAAAGCTACTTGGAGGACGACCAGCCGTGACCGGATCCCACGCCGACGCCCTGATCTCCCGCCGGGTACGCCGCCTGGAGACCCTCCTGGAGGAGCGCGGCCTCGTCGCGGGCGCCGCGCTGGACGAGGCCATCGACGCCTTCCTGACAGGCGCGTCCCCCGCGAACGGGGCCCGGGTGGTCGCCAGGGCCTGGACCGATCCGGACTTCCGCGCCCGGCTGCTGGCGGACGGAACCGCCGCCGTCGCGGAACTCGGACTGTCGGCCGGGGGAGTCCAGCCGCAGCGGCTGCGCGTCGTGGAGAACACCGAGCACACGCACAACGTGATCGTCTGCACGCTCTGCTCCTGCTACCCGATCCGTCTCCTCGGCCCGTCCCCGAGCTGGTACAAGAGTGAGGCCTACCGCTCCCGGGTGGTGCGCGACCCCCGCGCGGTGCTCGAGGAGTTCGGCCTAAGCCTGCCGGCGGACACCGGGATCACGGTCTGGGACTCCACCTCGGAGACCCGCTACATGGTGCTGCCGCGACGCCCTGTGGGCACGGAAGCCCTGCCGGAGCCGGACCTGGCTGCACTGGTGACGCGCAATGCGCTGATCGGCACGGCGGCGGTCTGACGGGCGCGGGCGGCTCACCGGGAGTGCGGGAGTGCAGCGTGCCCCCACGCTCCCGCCTCTCATCCGGCCGGCTTCCATACCGTCGGCGTCGGCATGGGCGGCGGTGCAGGCTGCGGCACTGCCGGCTGCGCAGCCGTACGCTGCGGCACACTCACGGAACCGGAACCGGAGCCGGAACCGGAGCCGGAACCTGAGCCCGTACCTGTACCTGAGCCCGTACCCGTGCCCGTACCTGAGCCCGTACCCGTACCTGTACCCGTGCCCGTACCTGAGCCCGTACCTGTACCTGAGCCCGTGCCCGAACCCGTACCCGTACCCGTGCCCGTACCCGTGCCCGTACCCGCCCCCACGCCGCTCTCCGGCGCATCGGCCTCCGCCGGCACGTCCCCGTTCAGCCCCTGAGGGCCGCCCGCCGGTGGCTCCCCGAGCGTGTTCAGCGACTCCCGTGCCACCACGGCCAGCAGCGGTGAGAAGCGCGGATTCGTCCGCAGCGCCTCGGTGAGGTGCCTGCGCGCCGGACCGTGCATCCCCAGCGCACGCTCGATCTCGCCCCGGTGGTACGCGAACAGCGCGCTCCGCAGCCCCTGGTCCATCGCCTTCTTCGCGAACGGCAGCGCCGCCTGCGCCCTCCCCGCCCGGTACAGCGCCCACCCCATCGCGTCCGCGACGTACATGCTGCGGTGGCCCCGGCGCCATTCGCGCTGCAGCCGCCGTACCGCCACCGCCGCATCCCCGTGGTCCGCCTCGAAGCGAGCCAGCACGAGCTCCTCGTTCACCCCGTGCGACTCCGCCCGCACCACATGCTCGCGCAGCAGCTCGTACTGGGTGAGGGCGTCCCCGTCCAGCCCCAGCGACTCGTACAACTCGCCCGCCTCCAGGTAGTACTCGGGCAGTGGCACCTGTCCGAGCGCCGCCTGGTAGTCGTGGAAGGCCTCGTCATTACGCCCCAGCGCCGCCAGTGCCCGCGCCCGCCCCACCAGCGAGGGATGGTGATCGCTCGCCGCCCGCAACGCCGCGTCGTACTGGCCCACGGCCTCGGCCGGCTCACCCCGCTCCCAGGCCAGTTCACCCAGCCGGTGCAGCGCGGACGCCTTCTCCGTGGGTGCGTCGGCGTGCGACATCGCGTCGTACGCCATCGCCGCCGCGTCCTCGCGCCAGCCCTTGTCCCGGTAGACCTCCGCCGCCCGCCCCAGGACCGGCGGGAGCGAGTTCAGCTTCAGGAGCCTGTCCATCGCCCTGCTCACGGCCTTGTGGTCGCCGAGTCCGCTGTACGCGTCGATCAGTACCGGATACACCGTCCACCGCTTCGGCTTCTGCTTCATCGCGCTCTCACCGAAGGTGCGGGCCCTGGTGAAGTCGTGCCGGGCGTTGGCCAGCGCCGCAAGACCCACCAGCGCGTCGACGTTGCCGTCCTCGGCGGGGAGCACGTTCAGCGACCGCCGCAGCGCGTCCTCCGCCTTGGGGTAGTACGTCGTGTCCGCGAGCCGGCTGCCCCGTTCCACGTACGCCGATCCGAGCACCGCCCATGACTCCTCGTCACGAGGGTGCGCCCGCAACCACCTCTCCCGGTCCCCGATGAGCGCGGCCAGCTCGGCCAGGGAAGCCGGCGCCCCCGAGCCCGCCGCCGCGACCGCCCGCGCGGCCGGTCCCGGCGCGGGCGGCGGGGCCTGATCCCCCCATCCGGGCGCAAGGAAGATCACGCCGGTGACCAGCGTCGCGCCGACCAGTGAGCTGACCGCAGCGTTCTTCAGGGTTTCGCTCTTCATGGCGCTCACTGTGCGTCAGCGCGCAGTCAATACGAAGAAAGGGCTCGGCCCTGCGACGCGGAAGCCGGACGGGTTCACACCGATGGCCCCCGGTGCGACGCTGGGATCATGCTGCATCTTCCCGGGGAACAGCCCCCGGACCCCCGACGCCTCCTTGAGCGGCTGAGCGCCGGACTGCCGGCCGAAGCCTTGATCACCGACCCGGACGTCACGGCTTCCTACGCGAACGACATGGCGAGCTTCTGCGAGGCGGGCACCCCCGCCGTGGTCGTCCTGCCGCGCACCGTCGAACAGGTGCAGCACGTCATGCGCACAGCGACGGCGCTGCGCGTCCCCGTCGTCCCGCAGGGTGCCCGCACCGGCCTGTCCGGCGCCGCCAACGCCTCCGACGGCTGCATCGTGCTGTCGCTGACCAAGATGGACCGGATCCTGGAGATCAGCCCGGTCGACCGGATCGCCGTGGTCGAGCCGGGTGTCATCAACGCGGTGCTGTCCCGCGCCGTGGGCGAGCACGGCCTCTACTACCCGCCGGACCCCTCCAGCTGGGAGATGTGCACCATCGGCGGGAACATTGGCACCGCGTCGGGCGGCCTGTGCTGTGTGAAGTACGGCGTGACGGCGGAGTACGTGCTGGGCCTGGACGTCGTCCTCGCCGACGGACGTCTCCTCAGCACCGGCCGCCGCACCGCCAAGGGCGTCGCGGGCTACGACCTGACCCGGCTCTTCGTCGGCTCGGAGGGCAGCCTCGGCATCGTCGTCAAGGCCGTGCTCGCGCTCAGGCCGCAGCCGCCCGCGCAGCTCGTCCTCGCCGCCGAGTTCGATTCCGCGGCCGCCGCCTGCGAGGCCGTCTGCGCGATCATGGAGCGCGGCCACACCCCGTCGCTCCTCGAGATCATGGACCGTACGACCGTCCGGGCCGTGAACGCCATGGCGAACATGGGGCTGCCGGACACCACCGAGGCGCTGCTGCTGGCCGCCTTCGACACCCCGGACCCGGCCGCCGACCTGGCCGCCGTCGGCGAGTTGTGCAGCGCGGCCGGCGCCACGCAGGTCGTCCCGGCGGACACGGTCGCCGAGTCCGAACTCCTCCTCCAGGCGCGGAGGATGTCGCTCACCGCGCTGGAGACCGTCAAGTCGGCCACGATGATCGACGACGTCTGTGTGCCGCGCTCGAAGCTTGCCGCGATGATCGACGGTACGGCCGCCGTCGCGGAGAAGTACGACCTGACCATCGGCGTCTGCGCGCATGCCGGCGACGGCAACACCCATCCCGTCGTCTGCTTCGACCACACCGACCCCGACGAATCCCGGCGCGCCCGCGAATCCTTCGACGAGATCATGGCGCTCGGCCTGGAGCTCGGCGGCACGATCACCGGCGAACACGGCGTCGGCGTGCTGAAGAAGGAGTGGCTGGCGCGCGAACTCGGCCCGGTGGGCGTGGAGTTGCAGCGAGGCATCAAGCAGACCTTCGACCCGCTCGGCCTGCTCAACCCCGGCAAGATCTTCTGAGTCTCCATCCCGGACCCCGGACCTGAACCCCGGACCCGGACCTGAACCCCGGACCCCGGGCCCCGGACCTGGCTCGAAACCGCTGGGTCCTCAGGCGTACGGCGAAAGCCCGATGGTACGGGCACGGCAGCCCGCCTAGCGTGAAAGGTGCAGATCAACCAGAAACCGCCTCACTTCAGAGGAGGAGCCGTGCCCGCACGTCTTGATCACACCATCGTCCACAGCCGTGACCGCTTCGCCGGCGCCCGCTTTCTCGCCGAGCTGATCGGGGGGCCCGAGCCCAAGCCGTTCGGCCCCTTCGCCAGCCTCCCGCTGGAGGGCGGCGTCACCCTCGACTACCTCGACGCGGACGCCGCCATCACCTCGCAGCACCTGGCCTTCCTGGTTTCGGAGGACGAGTTCGACGAGATCTTCGGCCGGATAACCGATCGCGAACTCCCGTACTGGGCCGACCCGATGCATGCCAGGCCGCAGCAGATCAACCACCACTTCGGAGGCCGCGGGGTGTACATCGACGACCCCGACGGGCACTCCATCGAATTCATCACGCATACGTACGTCACCGACTGACATCAGCGGGCCACCGCTCAGCTGTCACCGTCCGCGGACTCGTCCGACGGCCAGGGGTCCCGCAGCCACAGATCGTCGGCCGGGGCGGGCGCGAGCAGCTCGGCGAGGCCGTCGTCGATGGCGAGCCGCTCGGACTCGGAGCCCGGAGGGACCACCCGTAGTGTCCGCTCCAGCCACGCGGACACCACCGCGGACGACGCCTCCAGCAGGGCGTCGCCCTCCGGGGAGCTGAGCGCGATCATGACCACGCTCCGGCCCTCCAGCTTGGTCGGCCAGATCCGGACATCTCCGTGCCCGCCGGGCCGGAACACTCCTTCGACCAGAACTTCGCGGGCGAAGGTCCATTTGACGGGGTAGTCCGAGCCGACATGAAAGGTGATCTGCACGGCATACGGATCGTCTGTGCGGTAGGTCAGCCTGGCGGGGACAGGGATGCTGAGTTCGGGCGACAGCACCAGCTTGAGCTCCAGCTCGCGTTCCACCACGGTGTGCATGAGAGTGCTCTCCTTTCTTGTGCGAGGCCCTGTGAGCGGGCCGCACAGGGAGAGAGCGCCTTCCCCGCCGGCTATGACGCGACTTTCGCCGATAACTTTTCGCTACTTTCTGTGCGGTGACAGTGACCGGATAGTGGTCGTTAACGCAGGACCGGCCCAGGGGGGCGCGAGGGTCTGATAGATGTGGTGCCTTGAATTGAGGCCTCGAGCAGATACGGGACCACGGTGATGAGCGCCCCAACCCCGGCAACCGGTGACGGCAGCCCCACGCCCGGCTATTACCCCGATCCGTCCATTCCTGGATATGTCCGGTACTGGAACGGTGCGGCGTGGGTGCCCGGTACGAGCCGGCCTGCGCCCACGTCGGGCGAGGCGATGCCCCCGGCGCCCCACTCGGGGGCGTCCGCCCCCGTTCCACCCCCTTCCCCGCTGGAGGAGACAGGACCCGTCTTCCTCGACGAGGAGCCGTTCGACGCGCCGTCCCGCCCGGAGGCGGCCACCGCCTGGCAGGCCGACACCTCGCGCCAGACCGGGTTCGGCGGCGAGCGGGACCATCTGGTCTCCTGGGGCGGTGGCGGCCAGGACCCGCGCACGCCCGCCCGGACGGATACGTCGGGTGCATCGGGTGTAGCGGGTACGTCCGGTGCGCCGGCCGATCCGCGCCGCCCGGCCAACCCTGCCGACCCGACGGGCGGCGCCCTGCCCGGCGTCCGCTCGCTGGGACCGGCCGGCGCGGGCGAGCCTCCCGTGGACGGCACCGTCGCGATCCGCGCGCTGCGCCGCCCCGGCAGTGCGTCTTCCGCTGCCGGCGCGTCGGACGCCGCACCGGCCCCCGGGGGTGAGAGCCCCGGCCGTCGTCACCCCCAGCCGCAGGGGCAACCGCAGCCTCCGACCGAGGGCACCGCCGCCATCCGTGTCCCGCGGGCCGGTCGCGGCGCACCCGCCGAGCAGGCCGAGGGCACCATGACGATCCGGTCGCTGGCTCCGGGCGGCCCCAAGGCAGCCGCAGCACCTGCGGCACCCTCCGCGCCCGCGCAGCCCCAGCCCCAGCCGCAGGCCCCGGCTCAGCGCCAACCGCAGCCCCAGGCGCCCGCCCAGCCTCAGCAGCCCCAACCCCAGCAGCCCCATGTGCCCGACCCGTCCCAGCAGCCCGTCACCAACGGCCCCGGCGGCGGCGCGGCTTCCTGGCCGCAGCAGGTGCGCCAGCTGGCCCAGAGCCCACAGTCCGGCGCCGAGGCCGAGCAGCCCGTCGTGCCCTGGAAGCCGCCGGTCAACGATCCCTTCCTGCAGGCCGCCCAGGCCCAGGCGGCGGCCAGGCCCGCATCCCTCGGCAAGCGGCTCGCCGCCCGGCTCATCGACACCGTGCTGCTCGGCGTGCTCGTCGCCGCCGCCGCCGTACCGGTCGTGTCCCAGGCGCGTGCCCATATCGACGAGAAGATCGAGGCGGCCAAGCAGTCGGGCGAGACGGTCACCGTCTGGCTGGTCGACGGCACCACCGCCGGCCACCTCGGCATCATCCTCGGTGCTCTGCTGGTCCTCGGTGTGCTGTACGAAGCCCTGCCGACCGCCAAGTGGGGCCGCACCCTCGGCAAGAAGCTCTGCGGCCTGACCGTCTGGGGCATCGAGTCCCGCGAGCCCCCGTCCTTCGGGGCCGCGCTGCGCCGCTGGCTCGTCTACGGCGTGCTGGGCATCCTGGCCGTCGGAGTGCTCAACGTGCTGTGGTGCCTGTTCGACCGCCCGTGGCGGCAGTGCTGGCACGACAAGGCGGCGCACACCTTCGTGGCCGGCTGACAGGGCCGACCGGGGGTCCCCCGAACGGCGTGCGAGCCGTTGCGGGGCCCCTCGGGGCGGGATGCACTGCCCCCATGAGCAACGACCAGCCGACGCCCGGCGAGCCGCCAGAGAACGACCCGTTCCGCAAGAAGCCGCAGCAGCCCCCGCCGGCGTCGGCGGGCGGCCCTCAGGAGCCTCCCCAGGAACCCCCGCAGGGTCCACCATCGGGCTCGCCGTACGGCTCTCCCTACGGCGGCGGTGGCAGCTCGGATCCGTACGGCGGTAGTGGCGGCCAGCCCCCTCCGTACGATCCGAACGCCTTCGGCGGGGGGTACGGCGGCGCCGACCCGCTCGCCGGGATGCCGCCGCTCGCGGACTTCGGCAAGCGGTTCCTCGCCCGAGTCATGGACGCGCTGATCGTCTTCGTGCCGCTCTTCCTGATCTCGCTGCTCTTCGGCGGCTGGGGCGTCGCGACCAACGGCGACGACAGCTGGGACGACATCACCGACCAGATGAACACCGGCAGACAGTGGCTCTGGTCGCTGCTCTCCCTGATCGCGTACGTCGGCTACGACACGATCATGGTCAAGCGGAGCGGTCAGACGGTCGGCAAGCGTGTGATGAAGCTGCGGGTCGCGATGCTCAACGACGGCAGCGTGCCGGACACCAGCTCCTCGCTGATGCGTGCCGCGGTGCTGTGGGTGCCCGCACTGGTGTGCTGCTTCTGCATCTGGTGGCTCGTCATCATCGTGACGATCCTGACCGACAAGCCGTACAAGCAGGGGCTGCACGACAAGGCGGGCAAGACGGTGGTGGTCTCAGCGGCGTAGTGAGTGCTCGCCGATCCTGACCTCGGCGCCCGCGTGTGCGCGGACTGTGGGCACCCGGGTGGTGAGGCCGTCGGAGGAGGCGGCGGAGGCGACAGTGCTCTCGGCGGCGGCACGGTTCGTACGGACCGTGTGCGCCGCTTTCGCTGTCCGGGCGCCGTACGCGGTCCGGCCCATGGGCAGAGCGACCGCGACCAGCAGGCCGAGCGCCATTGAGGCAACTCCGACGGCGGCGACTCCTGCGCTGTGGGTGGTGCGGGTGAGCAGCAGCAGGGCGAGGGTCGAGAAGACCACGGTGGCCGAACCGTAGGCAAGCTGTGCGGCAGTCGGACGCGGCATGACGGTATCCGTCCTCGGGACGTGGTCAGGGGGTGTCTCTCAACTCGGTCGCACTGTCAAATAACTCTACGACGGTGGATGCCCGAGAGGAACCGCCGGTAAGCGTGACCTAACCCACGGTGCCGGAGCATCGGGGGCGCACGGATTCATGGTGTCCACCAAGTGGTCGCTCGAATGCGCCCGTTGTCCGGTTTGACCGCGTCCTCGGTGGCCCTCCGTGACGTCCGGATACCGGAACTGAGCTCCTGCATAGTGCAGTTGGTCTGTTCAAGTCAAGGTCTGTCTTTTCTCCCGCGACTCCGGTCGAATGTCGTCACTTGTGACGCGTCACCGCGCGCGGACGAACCCCACATCCGGTCCGCTGCGACGGAGCGCCGGGGAGGACTGCATCAAGTGACCACCAAGCGACGGACGATCAGAGCATCTGCGGTGCTCGTGGCTCTGGCCACGACCACCGCGACGGCCGCGGCGTTCACCAGCGCCCAGGCCGACAACCAGGGGACGTCGGATCCGGCCGGTATCGAGCGCCATGATCCGGCTCCGGGCAAGGGCCATGTCGAGCACGACCTCGAGGGTCCGTTCAGCAAGCAGCAGGAACAGCAGCGCCAGGCGGCGCTGGAGCAGGTCATAGCCGGCGACGCGACCGTGCAGCAGCGCGGCGCGTCCAAGGTCGTCAAACTCGACAACAAGAAGTACGTCGAGCTCGGCCGGGAGAAGACGGACAAGATCTTCACGATCCTGGTGGAGTTCGGCGACAAGGTCGACGACACCACGATGTTCGACCCGGACGGTCCGGAAGGACCCGAGGCGCCGGTCAAGAAGTACGCCGGTACGCCCGGCCCGCTGCACAACAAGATCGCCAAGCCGGACCGCAAGACGGACAACTCCACGGCCTGGCAGGCGGACTACAACCAGAAGCACTTCCAGGACCTCTACTTTGGCACCGGCAAGGACAAGAAGGGCAAGCCGAAGGAGTCGCTGAAGACCTACTACGAGAAGACCTCCTCGGGCCGGTACTCGGTCGAGGGCAAGGTCTCCGACTGGGTCAAGGTCGACTACAACGAGGCCCGCTACGGCTCCAACTACTGCGGCGACACCAACTGCTCCAACGTCTGGGACACGGTCAAGGACGGCGTGACCGCCTGGGCCGCCGACCAGAAGGCCAAGGGCCGTACGGACGCGCAGATCAAGGCGGACCTGTCCGCGTACGACCAGTGGGACCGCTACGACTTCGACAACGACGGCAACTTCAACGAGCCCGACGGCTACATCGACCACTTCCAGATCGTCCACGCGGGCGAGGACGAGTCGGCCGGCGGCGGTGCCCAGGGCACCAACGCGCTGTGGGCGCACCGCTGGTACGCGTACGGCACGGACGCCGGCAACACCGGCCCGGCGAACAACAAGTCCGGCGGTACCCAGATCGGCTCCACCGGCATCTGGGTCGGCGACTACACCATGCAGCCCGAGAACGGCGGCCTCGGTGTCTTCGCCCACGAGTACGGTCACGACCTGGGTCTGCCCGACCTGTACGACACCTCGGGCAAGGGCGAGAACTCGACCGGCTACTGGTCCCTGATGTCGGCCGGCTCCTGGCTCGGCACCGGCAAGGACTCCATCGGCGACCTGCCGGGCGACATGACCGCCTGGGACAAGCTGCAGCTGGGCTGGCTCAACTACAGCAAGGGCAAGGCGGCGACGAAGTCCACCCACAAGCTGGGTGTGGCGGAGTACAACACCAAGAACCCGCAGGCGCTCGTCGTCGAGCTGCCGAAGAAGCCGGTCACCACGACTGTCGTGAAGCCCGCAGAGGGCTCCAAGCAGTGGTGGAGCGACATGGGTGACGACCTCAAGAACACCCTGTCCCGCCCGGTGGACCTGACCGGCAAGGCGAAGGCGTCCCTGGAGCTCTCGGGCTGGTGGGACATCGAGGCCAACTACGACTACCTCTACGCAGAGGTGTCGACGGACGGCGGCGCCAACTGGACGCCGGTGGACGGCACGGCCGACGGCAAGCCGGTCACCCGTGACGCGGGCGACAAGCCGGCACTGACCGGTGCGTCGGGTGCGTACAAGAAGCTGGCGTACCCGCTGGACGCGTACGCAGGCAAGAAGGTCGACGTCCGCTTCCGCTACCAGACGGACGGCGGCGCGGGCGGCAAGGGCTTCGCGGCGGACGCGCTGAGCGTGGTCGCGGACGGCAAGCCGCTCTTCAGCGACAACGCCGAGGGTGACGACGCGGGGTGGACGTCGAAGGGCTTCTCCCGCATCGGCGAGTCCTTCACCAAGGAGTACGAGCAGTACTACCTGGCCGAGAACCGTCAGTACGTGTCGTACGACAAGACCCTCAAGGTCGGTCCGTACAACTTCGGCTTCAAGGCGCCCAAGGACGGCTGGGTCGAGCACTACCCGTACCAGAACGGCCTGATGGTCTGGCTGTGGGACACCTCCCAGAAGGACAACAACACCAGCGCCCACCCGGGCCAGGGTCTGATCCTTCCGGTCGATGCCCACGCCAAGCCGCTGAAGTGGGCGGACGGCAAGCTGATGCGGAACAAGATCCAGTCGTTCGACTCGCCGTTCAGCCGGTACCGGACGGACGGCTTCACGCTGCACAACGCGGACACGGCACTGCGGATCAAGCCGCAGTCGGGCAACCCGGTCTTCGACGACCGCAAGGGCGTGTACTGGGACGCGGAGAACCCGACCGCGAGTGTGAAGGTAACTGACACCAACACCAAGATCTCGATCGTGAACGAGCCGGCGAGCGGCCAGACGATCACGGTCAAGGTTGGTCCATCGGTCAAGTAATTCGTGTTATCGCAGGTCAGACCATGATCGGCCGTCGCCCTCTAGCGGGCGGCGGCCGATCGTGTTTAGGTGCGTCTACGAGGTCCTTATTGACATGCCATCTCACGGGGGAGTGGTTCAGCATGCCCGGCGGAGGTTTCAGCAAGTTGCCGAACGGCAGTGTGGTGGTCGCGCTCAGCCTGCCCAGCCCGGTCGGCGACGGCGCGACGGCGCGGTTCCTGGTGCATGCCGTGAACCGGGCGAGGGCGCTGACGCGGCTGCGGAATCTGGGCATGCGGGCGGTGTATCTGCGGGGCAACGCGGAGCCGCCGACGCCGGACGAGATCACGGCGGTGCTGCACCATCCGGACGGCCTGCTGTGGCGCACGCAGCCGGAGGAACTCTGGCACCCGATAGGCGCACTGCTCCGCCCGGCTCCCCAGCCCCAGCCCTGACCCGGGCCCGTGGCGCGGGGTCCTGTCCGGTGCGGGCACCCGGTTCGGGAAGGGCCGGGGTGAGGACCCCGGTCACACCACCGGCTTGCCGGTGAGCTCCACACCCGCGCGCCGCATCTCCTCCAGTGCCCTCTCCGTCGTCTCCACCGACACCCCCGCCGTCAGGTCCAGCAGGACATGCGTCGTGAAGCCCTCCCGCGCCGCGTCCAGCGCCGTCGCCCGCACGCAGTGGTCCGTCGCGATGCCGACCACGTCGACCTCGGTGACCTTCCGCTCCCGCAGCCACTGCGCCAGCGTGGAGCCGTTCTCGTCCGAGCCCTCGAAGCTGCTGTACGCGCCCGTGTACGCCCCCTTGTCGAAGACCGCGTCGACCGCGCCGGACGCGACCGCCGGCGCGAAGTTCGGGTGGAAGCCCACTCCCTCCGTACCGGCGACGCAGTGGGGCGGCCAGGAGCGGACGTAGTCCGGGTTGTCGGAGAAGTGGTCGCCCGGCTCGACGTGGTGGTCGCGGGTGGCCACCACATGGCTGTAGCCGGGCTGGGCCTGTCCGATCAGGTCCGTGATGGCGGCAGCGACATCGGCACCCCCCGACACCGCGAGGCTGCCGCCTTCGCAGAAGTCGTTCTGAACGTCCACGACGATCAAGGCGCGGTGCATGGCGGGTGTCCTTAGGTGGGGAGAGACCGGCGGGCGGCGAGCGATTGTATGAGCGTAGAGACTGGGGCGGCCGTGCGGGAGAGGGCTTCGGGCGCGTTCATACATACTCCGTGGGGATGACCGGCTCGCCCTTGGAGAGCTGGATCGCCGACATGGGCAGCCCGGCGAGCGCCGCGATGTGGCGCTCGCGCGCCGCGTCCAGCGACTCCCGGGCGACGACCTCGCCGCCCTTGACCAGCTCCACCAGCAGCTGCTGGTCCACAAGCCCGGACGGGACGGTGTCGACACCGATCACCTCGGCCTCGGCGACCCCGTACGCGTCCGGGCGCCGCGCCGCCCACTTGCGGCCCCCCACCGAGGTCTTCGCGCCCAGCGACTTCTTCGCCACCGGCTGAAGCGGCGCCTTCGGGTCTGTCGACCGTGCGCGGGCGACCAGCTTGTAGACCATCGAGCAGGTGGGGTGCCCGCTGCCGGTGACCAGCTGTGTCCCCACGCCGTACGCGTCCACCGGCGCCGCGGCGAGCGAGGCGATCGCGTACTCGTCCAGGTCCGAGGTCACCACGATCTTGGTGTTCACCGCGCCGAGTTCGTCCAGCTGCTGCCGCACCCGGTGCGCGACCAGCAGCAGGTCCCCGGAGTCGATGCGTACGGCTCCGAGCTCGGTCCCCGTGATCTCCACGGCGGTGCGGACGGCCTCGGCCACGTCATAGGTGTCGACGAGCAGCGTTGTCCCTCGTCCGAGTGAGTTCACCTGCGCCTGGAAGGCGTCGCGCTCGCTGTCGTGGAGCAGGGTGAAGGCGTGCGCGCTGGTGCCCACCGTCGGGATGGCGTAGCGGAATCCGGCGGCCAGGTCCGAGGTGGAGTGGAAGCCGCCGACGTACGCGGCGCGCGAGGAGGCGACCGCGGCGAGTTCGTGTGTGCGCCGGGCGCCCATCTCGATCAGCCTGCGCCCGCCCGCCGCGGCCGACATCCGCGAGGCCGCCGCGGCGATGGCCGAGTCGTGGTTGAGGATCGACAGGATCACGGTCTCGAGCAGCACACACTCGGCGAAGGAACCCTCGACGCGCAGGATCGGCGAGCCCGGGAAGTACACCTCGCCCTCGGGGTAGCCCCAGATGTCGCCGTTGAAGCGGTACGACGCGAGCCACTGCAGCGTCGGCTCGTCGACGATCTGCTGCTCGCGCAGAAAGGCCAGTACGCCGGCGTCGAAGCGGAAGTTCTCGACGGCGTCGAGCACCCGGCCGGTGCCCGCCACGACGCCGTAACGACGTCCCTCGGGCAGCCTGCGCGTGAAGACCTCGAAGACGGAGCGCCGGTCCGCGGTGCCCGACTGCAGGGCGGCCCGCAGCATCGTGAGCTCGTACTGGTCCGTGAAGAGCGCTGTCGAGGGAACATCCACCGGCAGGCCCAGGTCCGCAGTGTTCATGGCGAGGATGCTACTCCACATCTCGTCAGACTGACGAGATGTGAGGGTCGTTTGTGCGATGCGCCCTCCCGGGTGGCAGCATGGACCAGGTGAGTGTTGCTCCCGTAGAGATCGAACGCCCCGAGTCGGCCGAGGAGACCTTTGCCGTACCCGAGCCGGATGTGCCCTGGGTGACGCTCGTCCACAACGACCCGGTCAATCTGATGAGCTACGTCACCTATGTCTTCCAGGCCTACTTCGGCTACTCCAAGGACAAGGCGCACAAGCTGATGCTCGACGTTCATCACAAGGGGCGCGCCGTCGTCTCCAGCGGCAGCCGCGAGGAGATGGAGCGTGACGTGCAGGCGATGCACGGATACGGACTGTGGGCGACGCTCTCCCAGGACCGCAACTGATGTCCGGGCACTTCGAGCAGATCCCCGGCGGCGGCGCTGCCGTCGCGCTCGACGACGTCGAGATCTCCATCCTGCGCTCGCTCGCCGTCCAGCTGCTCGAGCTGATCGGGCCCGGCGACGAGCGGGTCGAGGGCGAGGACCCGCTCGCCGCGCTGTTCACCGAGGGCCCCAGCGAGCCGCCGTCCGATCCGGCGCTGGCCCGGCTGTTCCCGGAGGCGTACGGCGGCCCGGACGCCGATGCGGAGGACGACGAACTGCGCGCCGCCTCCGCGGAGTTCAGGCGCTTCACCGAAACCGACCTGCGCTCCCGCAAGCGGGATGACGCGCTCGCGGTCGTCCGCACCCTGGACTCGACGACCGCCGCGGGCGAGGGCGGTGCCGTCCTCAAGCTGACCGCCGACGACTGCCTGCACTGGCTCGGTGCGCTCAACGACCTGCGGCTGACCATCGGTACCCGCCTCGAGGTCAGCGACGAGGACGAGAGCGGCGATCTCTACCGGCTGCCGGACTCGGACCCGCGCAAACCGATGGTGATGGCCTACCTCTGGCTCGGTGCGCTCCAGGAGACGCTCGTCGAGACCCTGATGTCCTGAGAGACGTCAGAGATGTCGGAGTCGTCAGAGACGTCCCGGGACGTCTCCCGAGAGGCCTCCCGGAGATGTCCTGAGACCGACGTCCCGGTGTCCTGAAGTGTTCGCTCAACGGACACTCAAATCCGGATAACGATCCCGTCACCACAACGGCATGGTTTGCGATGCCGAGAGCCCTTTGTCCGCTTCTTTCTGTGGCGTACGCCACATCGCCCCCCGTGGATCATGTGACGGCCGTGATAAATCTTCACGACCGCCGGGGACGCCACCCATGTTCCTGGGGGCGCTTGGGCCGGCAGACCGCCGGTAGCACTCCATTCACATCCGGGGGGATCAGGACCTGGTCCGCAGTCGCGCGGCAGATGCAGCGGACGCGGATCGGCATGGAGAAAGGGCGCATCACCATGACCTCACTGCAGGTCGACAAGCACGACGGCAATGAGGCCGCGGGGTCCGCGGCAGGCGCGGACGAGGGTTACCAGCGCGGACTGGGTGCTCGTCAGATCCAGATGATCGCGATCGGCGGCGCCATCGGCACCGGCCTCTTCCTCGGCGCGGGCAAGGGCATCTCCAAGGCCGGCCCCAGCCTCATCCTGGCCTACGCCATTGCGGGCCTGGTCATCTTCTTCATCATGCGGGCCCTGGGCGAGCTGCTCATGTACCGCCCCGTCTCGGGATCCTTCGCCGAGTACGCGCGTGAGTTCGTCGGTCCCTTCGCGGGCTTCGTCACCGGCTGGACGTACTGGCTCTTCTGGGTCGTCACCGGCATCACCGAAGTCACCGCGGCCGCCACGTACATGACGTACTGGTGGGACATTCCGCAATGGCTCTCCGCGCTGGTCTTCACCATCATCCTGTACGGCGCGAACCTCATCTCCGTGAAGCTCTTCGGTGAGCTGGAGTTCTGGTTCTCGATGGTCAAGGTGACGGCCATCATCGGCATGATCCTGATCTGCGCCGGTGTGCTCACGATCGGCTTCTCCGACGCCGGTGACACCGCGTCCGTCACCCACCTGTGGGCCGACGGCGGCTTCTTCCCCAAGGGCATCGGCGGCACGCTGATGACCCTGCAGCTCGTGATGTTCGCCTTCCTCGCG
Organism: Streptomyces sp. NBC_01142; assembly: GCF_026341125.1. Taxonomy (NCBI): domain Bacteria; kingdom Bacillati; phylum Actinomycetota; class Actinomycetes; order Kitasatosporales; family Streptomycetaceae; genus Streptomyces; species Streptomyces sp. NBC_01142. Next base: position 2,032,266 of record NZ_JAPEOR010000002.1, on the reverse strand, counting down.
GTCGAGCTGGTCGGCGTCACCGCCGGCGAGTCCAAGGACCCGGAGAAGACCCTCCCCAAGGCCATCAACACCGTTCCGTGGCGTATCGCCGTCTTCTACGTCGGCGCGCTGATCATGATCCTGTCGGTGGTGCCCTGGACCCACTTCCAGCCGGGCATCTCGCCGTTCGTCGCCGCCTTCGAGAAGATGGGCCTCGGCATCGGCGCCGCGATCGTCAACTTCGTCGTGCTGACGGCCGCACTCTCCTCCTGCAACTCCGGTATGTACTCCACCGGCCGCATGCTGCGTGACCTGGCGCTCAACGGGCAGGGCCCGAGGGCCTTCACCAAGCTGACGAAGAACGGCCTGCCGCTGATCGGCACGACCTTCTCCGCCGCGCTGATGCTGGTCGGCGTCTGGATCAACTACAAGGCTCCGGGCGAGGCGTTCAACTACGTCGTCTCCTTCGCGACCATCTCCGGCATGTGGGCCTGGATCATGATCCTGGTCAGCCAGATCCGCTACCGGGCCAAGGCGGACCGCGGTGAGCTGCCGCAGTCGACCTTCAAGGCGCCCGGCGCCCCGTACACCAGCTGGTTCGCACTGCTCTTCATCGGCATGGTCATCGTGATGATGGGCATCGACAAGGACGCGCGGATCTCGCTGTACTGCGCGCCGCTGTGGGGCCTGCTCCTCGCCGTGTCGTACCTGGTCCTGAAGAAGCGCAACCCGCAGGGCGCGGCTTTCGCCAAGCGCTGACGCGTAAGCGTCCCGTCCAGCATTCGGGCCGGTCCGTACCACTCCTCGGTACGGGCCGGCCCTTCTGTTTATCCTGATCCCCATGCTGACCCTCACCCAGGCCCTGTTCGACCAGATCGTCGCGCACTCCCGCGCCGACCACCCCGACGAGGCCTGCGGCATGGTCGCGGGCCCCGAGGGCAGCGGCCGGCCCGAACGCTTCATCCCCATGCTGAACGCGGCCCGCTCACCCACGTTCTACGAGTTCGACTCCACGGACCTGCTGAAGCTCTACCGCGAGCTGGACGACCGCGACGAAGAGCCGGTGATCATCTACCACTCGCACACCGCGACCGAGGCGTACCCGTCCCGTACGGACATCAGCTACGCCAACGAGCCGGGCGCCCACTACGTCCTGGTCTCCACCGCCGACACCGATGACGCGGGCCCCTTCCAGTTCCGCTCGTTCCGCATCGTGGACGGCGAAGTCACCGAGGAAGAGGTCAAGGTCGTAGAGGCATACTGAGCACGACCTTTGAGGCGGCAGGACCCAGGAAGCCGGTGTGAATCCGGCACGGTCCCGCCACTGTGACCGGGCGCTGCCCGGAAGCCAGGAACTGGCCTGCCGCCTTTTCTTCCACCACCCAGGGGACGCGGAAATCCCCGGAGGAGGCCACGCCATGTCCAGGCGTCATGCTGCGCTCATAGCCGTCACACTCTTCCCGCTCGCCGCCTGCGGCGGCACCACCACGGAGGCGAAGCCCGACGCGAAGGCCGCGCCCGGCTTCCCGTACACCGTCTCCAACTGTGGGGTGAAGACGACCTACCAGGCCCCGCCCGAGCGGGTCGTCACCATGAACCAGCACGTCACCGAGGTCATGCTCGAACTGGGCCTGGCGAAGTCCCTGGTCGGCACGGCCTATCTCGACGACCGTGTGCTGCCGCGCTACGAGAAGGCGTACAAGAGCGTCCCCGTGCTCGCCAAGGAGTACCCCGCCAAGGAGAAGCTCCTGGCCGCCAACCCCGACTTCGTCTACGGCGGTTACGCCAGCGCCTTCGACGCCAAGGACGGCCGCAGCCGCGACGACCTCAAGGCCGCCGGCATCAACACCCGCCTCAACCTGGAGAACTGCGCCAACGGCAGCACCTCCATGGACGACGTCTACCAGGAGGTCGCGGAGGCCGGCCGCACCTTCGGCGTTCCCGACCGCGCCGGGAAGTGGATCGCCGCGGCCCGTGGGACCGTCGCGGCCACCGCCACCGAGCTCAAGGACGTCAAGCCGGTCTCCGTCTTCGTCTACGACAGCGGCGACAAGACCGCCTTCACCGCGGGCGGCAAGGGCATCGGCAACGAGATGATCAACCGCGCCGGGGGCCGCAACGTCTTCGCCGACATCGACAAGTCGTTCGGCGACGCCACCTGGGAGCAGGTCGTCGCCCGCAAGCCCGAGACCATCGTCATCTACGACTACGGCTCCACCACCGTCGAGCAGAAGAAGCAGCGGCTGCTGGACGACCCGGTGCTCAAGGACGTACCCGCGATCAAGAACAAGCGCTTCGCGGTGCTGCCGCTGTCCGACGCGGTGCTGGGGGTACGGGCCCCGGCCGCCATCGCAAAGCTGGCGCAGCAGATCCACCCCGAGCTGAAGAAGTAGCGCCCGCCGTGGGCCGCGCGACCCCGCCCGCACGCGGGCGGCTCCGCTACACCCTTGTCCTGGGCGGGCTGGCTCTCGCTCTCGCCGCCGCCGTCGTCGCCGGTCTCGCACTCGGATCCGTACGCATCCCGCCCGCCGACGTCCTCACCATCCTCACCGGCGGCGCGGACCCGAGCCCCTTCCGCACGATCGTGCTGGACGTACGGCTGCCGCGCGTGCTGCTCGGCGCGGTCGTCGGCGCCGGGCTCGCCGTCGTCGGCACGGTCCTCCAGGCGCTCGTACGCAACCGGCTCGCCGACCCCTTCCTGCTCGGCATCTCGTCGGGGGCCTCGGTCGGTGCGGTGCTGGTGCTCGTCCTCGGCATCGGCGGCGGGATCACCACCACGGTCGCCATGCCGGCCGCGGCGTTCGTCGGCGCGCTCCTTGCGATGGTGCTCGTCTACACCCTGTCCCGCACCGGCGGCACGATCACCGGCGGCCGGCTCGTGCTGGCCGGGGTCGCCGTCTCGTACATCCTCTCCGCGCTCACCACCCTCGTACTGGTCGTCTCCGGCCGCCCTGAGCACTTCCAGGAGGCGATGTTCTGGACGCTCGGCGGACTCGGCAGCGCCCGCTGGGAAAGCCTGCTGGTGCCCGCCGCCGTACTCGCCGTCGGCATCACCCTGCTCACCGCGCTCGCCAGGCCGCTGGATCTGCTGCTGGTGGGGGAGGAGGGCGCGACGGTCCTCGGCCTGGACACCTCACGCTTCCGCGCCGCCGTCTTCGTCCTCGCCTCGCTGCTCACCGCGGTGATGGTGGCGGTGAGCGGGGCCGTCGGCTTCGTCGGGCTCATGGTGCCGCACGCGGCCCGGATGGCGGTCGGGGCCGGTCATCGCACGCTGCTGCCCGTGGCCGCGCTCGGCGGGGCGGTGGCCCTGGTGGTGGCCGACCTCGCCGCCCGTACGGTCGCGGCCCCGCAGGACATCCCGGTCGGCGTGCTCACCGCGCTGACCGGCGGCCCGCTGTTCCTGTGGCTGATGCGCCGCCGCCCGGAAGGATCCCTCGTATGACCTCCCGTACGACTGCTCGCACGACCGCCGGGCTCTCCGCCGGGCTCTCCGCCGGGCTCTCGGCCGAGGCGGCCGCCGGGCCGACCGCCGCCCTGAGTGTCGAAGGCCTGTCGTACGGGATCGACGGTCGCACCCTCGTCGACTCCGCCGACCTGACGGCGGCCCCCGGCGAGACGGTGGGCCTGGTCGGTCCCAACGGCAGCGGCAAAACGACACTGCTGCGCTGCGTGTACGGCACCTTGCGCCCCACCCGCGGCCGCGCCCTCCTCGACGGTGACGATCTCCACACCATGGGCCCCAAGGCCCGCGCCCGGCGTATCGCGACCGTCCCGCAGGAAGGGCAGGCGGAGTTCGAGCTGACCGTCCGCGAGGTCGTCGCCATGGGCCGCTCCCCGCACAAACGCTTCTGGGAGGCTGACACGGCGACGGACGCGGATCTGGTGAGCAAAGCCCTCGCCCGGGTCGGCATCGAGCCCGCCGTGGCCGACCGCGCTTTCCGCTCACTCTCCGGCGGGGAGCGGCAACGGGCCCTGGTGGCACGGGCGTTGGTGCAGGACCCCGCCCTCGTCGTCCTCGACGAGCCGACGAACCATCTCGACATCCGCTACCAGCTCGAGATCCTCACCCTGATCCGCACCCTGGGCACGACGAGTCTGCTGGCGCTGCACGATCTGAACCTCGCGGCGTACTACTGCGACCGTCTGTATGTGCTGCGGGCCGGCCGGATCGTCGCCTCGGGCACTCCCGCAGACGTCCTCACGCCGGAGCTGCTGTCGGCCGTCTACGAGGTCAACGCCGAGGTCACCACGCATCCGACGACGGGCTGCCCCTCGATCACCTATCTCCCGTAGTCCAGCTGGTGAGCATGAGATGTCCACCATGCGGGATCACATTCCGGAACACGGACCGGGAATCGATACGATGACCGCATGGTTTTCCACGACGTGAGCGACAAGACGCCGAGCACTGTGCTGCTCGTGGCGCGGCTGCACGTCGACCTGTGCCGCCTCGCCAGCGCCATGTGTACGTGCCCCGCCGCGTTCTGACCACGGACGGCCCGAGCGCACCACCGCACCACCCCTCGCGCGGGGGTCCCAGAGCCGCGCGCCCCTCATGCCCCCGCCACACGCCCGACAGGAGCCCATGCCATGGCCATCGAGGTCCGCATCCCGACCATCCTCCGCACCTACACCGACGGCGCCAAGGCCGTCGAGGGCAGCGGTGACACCCTCGCTGATCTCTTCGCCGACCTCGAGTCCCGCCACACCGGCATCCGGGAGCGCATCGTCGACGGCGGCCAGCTGCGCCGCTTCGTGAACGTCTACCTCAACGACGAGGACGTCCGATTCCTGGACGGCATCTCCACCAAGCTGACCGACGGCGACAGCGTCACGATCCTCCCGGCAGTGGCCGGCGGCATGGTCTGATGCGGTACGACTCCCCGCTGGCGGCGGTCGGCAACACGCCGCTGGTGCGCCTCCCGCGGCTGTCCCCGTCGGACGACGTCCGCATCTGGGCCAAGCTGGAGGACCGCAACCCCACCGGCTCGATCAAGGACCGCCCGGCGCTCCACATGATCGAGCAGGCGGAGAAGGCCGGCCGTCTGAAGCCGGGCTGCACGATCCTGGAGCCGACCAGCGGCAACACCGGCATCTCGCTGGCGATGGCGGCGAAGCTCAAGGGCTACCGCATCGTGTGCGTCATGCCGGAGAACACCAGCGAGGAGCGCCGTCAGCTGCTCGCCATGTGGGGCGCGGAGATCATCCCCAGCCCGGCGGCGGGCGGCTCCAACACGGCGGTACGCGTCGCCAAGGAGATGGCGGCCGAGCACCCGGACTGGGTGATGCTCTACCAGTACGGCAATCCGGACAACGCGGGCGCGCACTACGCCACGACGGGCCCGGAGATCTTCGCGGATCTCCCCTCCATCACCCACTTCGTGGCGGGCCTGGGCACCACGGGCACGCTGATGGGCGTGGGCCGCTTCCTGCGGGAGCACAAGCCCGACATCAAGATCGTCGCCGCGGAGCCGCGCTACGACGACCTGGTCTACGGCCTGCGCAACCTGGACGAGGGCTTCGTCCCCGAGCTCTACGACGCCTCGGTCCTGACGACCCGCTTCTCCGTGGGCTCGGCGGACGCCGTCACACGCACCCGTGAACTCCTCCAGCAGGAGGGGATCTTCGCCGGCGTCTCGACGGGCGCGGCCCTGCACGCGGCGATCGGCGTGGGCAGGAAGGCGCTCAAGGCGGGCGAGCCGGCGGACATCGTCTTCGTGGTCGCGGACGGTGGCTGGAAGTACCTGTCGACGGGCGTCTACACGGCAGCGACGACGGAAGCGGCCATCGAAACGCTCCAGGGCCAGCTCTGGGCGTAGGGGCGTAGGGGCGTAGGGCGGGGGCGCGGAGGTGCAGCCCCTGCCCGGAACACGGCGCCTGTCCACCCGCCCGTCCCTCGGGAGGTGCGGGGCGGCGCCCGCTGCCACCCACCCGCCCGTTGCTCTGGGGTACGGGCGCCCGGAGGGCCGGCCGCCCCACCCCGTCACACCGCGAGGTGCCGGACCTGGTCCCAGACCGTGGGGTCCACCACGCCCACCCGGCGCCGGAACTCCCACATCGCGACCTCGCGCAGCTCCGCCGTCTCCAGGAAGCTCGGCCTGCCGTGGGCGTCGCCCACCGTCCCCGGCGGCAGCGAGATCACTCCCGCCTTCTCGTCGCGGTACTTGCTCGTGATCTTCGCGACCAGCGCCGTGCCGTTCTGGGCGCCACGTACGCCCCGGACGCCGCGTACCCCGCGCGCGCCCCGTACCGACAGCACCAGGCACGGCCTGTCCTTCGACCCGTGCCCGTCCTCGTACGGCACATCCGCCCACCAGATCTCGCCCGGCTGCGGCCTCCGTTTCGGCCCGCGCCGCGGGCCGGTCGGCCGGCCCGGCGGACGGGCACGCCCGCCGGGCCGGCGGCTCCCGCTCCGGCCCCGCCCGTCCACCACCGCGGCGACCAGCGCGATCACCACCACGGCAAACACAGCGAGCCACCACGACGTGTCCATACCCAGACGGTACCGGCGCACCGGTCGGCATGCGCGCCTTCCGCACCGCCTCCCGTCCCGGCCCGCGCACGCCGTCCCACCCGCGCCCCCCGAACCGGTGACAACGCAGGTGAGTTCCCCCACAACAGCCTGCGACCAAGGAGCGACCAGGCCTTTCGCGCCTTACGCTCGACAGACCGCACGACCTTCCCCCAGCCCTCCTCGTCAACGGAGGTTCAAGCTCCATGAAGCTCACCGTCGTCGGCTGCTCGGGGTCGTTTCCGTCCGCGGAATCGGCCTGCTCGAGCTACCTCGTAGAGGCCGACGGCTTTCGGCTGCTCCTCGACATGGGCAACGGCGCCCTGGGCGAGCTCCAGCGCCATGTCGGTCTCTACGACCTCGACGCCATCTTCCTCAGCCACCTCCACGCGGACCACTGCATCGACATGTGCGGGTACTTCGTCGCCCGCTACTACCGCCACGACGGCGGCCGCTGCGACCCTCTCCCGGTCTTCGGCCCCGAGGGCACCGAGCAGCGGCTCATCACCGCCTATGCGGACACCCCCTCCCCCTCCGCCATGAGCGAGGTCTTCGACTTCCGCACGCTGAAGTCCGGCAGCTTCGACATCGGCCCGTTCTCCGTCCGTACGGAGAAGGTGCACCACCCGGTCGAGGCGTACGGCATCCGTCTGGAGCACGCCGGCAAGGTGCTCACGTACTCCGGTGACACCGGTGTCTGCGAGGCCCTGCACGAACTCGCCGACGGCAGCGATCTGTTCCTGTGCGAGGCGTCCTTCACGCACGGCAAGGAGGACATCCCCGACCTCCACCTCAACGGCCGCGAGGCCGGGGCGCACGCGCAGCGCGCGAGGGCCGGCCGGCTCGTGCTGACCCACATCCCGCCGTGGACCGACCCCCGGCAGAACCTGGCCGACGCGCGCGCGGTGTACGGAGGCCCGACCGAGATCGCCGTTCCGGGCGCGGTCTACGAGGTCTAGCGCTGTGACCGCATGAGCTCGCCGGGTTGGCGGTTGGAGCGGTTGGAGCGGTTGGACGGGCGGTGACGTCGTTCCGACCGCTGGAGGTGTGGTGGCCGAGCCTGTGCGGGTGTGAAGACTGACCGATCAGGAAGGGCAGAAGCTTCAGCAGATCGTGCGCCGGGGCAGTACCGGCTCGGTGCGCTGTCGCCGGGCGATGATGCCATTGGCATCTGCCGGCGGGAACCGGGTGCCGGTGATCGCCCGGCTTGTCCAGGCCGACGAGGACACGTGCGGGATGTGATCCACCGGTTCAACGAGATCGGCCTGGCCCGCCTGGACCCTCAGTGGGCGGGAGGCCGTCCCCGCCTGCTCACCCCTGACGACGAGGGCTTCGTCGTCCAGATGGCCACTACCCGCCCCACCGAGCTCGGCCAGGGCTGAGCCGTCATCTCTGCTCGTGGCGAATCTGCGGCGGGCAGAGAAACCGCATCCGATGATCTCCCGAGGTCAAGAGTGGAGCCGACAGCAATCCTGCCTCGACAAGGAGACCAGATGACTCCACTCACCACGCTCCGGCCCCGCGCGGAGGAGGGCGACACACCGCCCAGCCGCTTCGACGACCATCTCGCGGCACAGCTGCTCGCCCAGCGGATCGTCCTCCTCGGCTCACAGGTCGACGACGTGTCGGCCAACCGGGTGTGCGCGCAGCTGCTGCTGCTGTCGGCGGAGGACCCGCGCACCGACATCAGCCTGTACATCAACAGCCCCGGCGGGTCGGTCACCGCGGGTCTCGCCATCTACGACACCATGCGGCTCATCCCGAACGACGTCTCGACGCTGGCGATGGGGTTCGCCGCCAGCATGGGCCAGTTCCTGCTCACCGTGGGGGCGCCCGGCAAGCGGTTGGTGCTGCCGAACGCGCGGATCATGATGCACCAGCCCTCAGCGGGCATCGGTGGCACCGCCGCGGACATCGAGATCCAGGCGGAGAACCTCCAGTTCACCAAGAAGGCCGTCGAGCGGATCACCGCCGAGCACACCGGGCAGAGCGAGGAGACGATCGCGCGGGACGGCGACCGGGACCGCTGGTTCACGGCCGAGCAGGCCAGGGAGTACGGGATCGTGGACCGGGTGGTGGAGTCGCTCGCCGACATCCGCCCGGCCGCGTCGCGCCGACGGATGGGGTTGTGACATGGGGTCGTACACGGTTCCCTACGTCATCGAGCGGACCGCGCAGGGTGAGCGGTCCTACGACGTCTTCAGCCGGCTGCTGAACGAGCGGATCATCTTCCTCGGCACCGAGATCGACGACGGGGTCGCCAATGTGGTCATCGCGCAACTCCTGCATCTGGAGTCGGCGAACCCGGAGCACGAGATCTCGATCTATCTCAACTCGCCCGGTGGATCGTTCACTTCGCTGATGGCGATCTACGACACGATGACGTTCGTGCAGGCGCCGATCTCCACGTTCTGCGTCGGTCAGGCGGCGTCGACGGCGGCGGTGCTGCTGGCCGGCGGAGATCCCGGGCGACGGTTCGTGCTCCAGCACGCGCGGGTGCTGCTCGGCCAGCCGGCCAGCGACGGCCGGCAGGGGACGGTCTCCGACCTCAGCCTCGCGGCCAAGGAGATGGTCCGCATCCGCTCGCAGGTGGAGGAGGTCCTGTCCCGGCACACGCATCACGACGTGGCGACGCTGCGCGCGGACATGGACCGGGACAAGGTGCTCACCGCCGAGGAGGCCGTCGCCTACGGGCTCGCCGACGAGGTGCTGAGCCGACGGCTCGCGTTCGTCTGACCCCGCGCGGCCGTGGCCGAAGGCCGGCGAGCCGGCCGGTACGGCGGTGGTGCGCCCCGTCGTACCGGCCGTCGGTTCGGTCAGGCCGCTCTACCTTCTTGATCGGGTTGGTCCTCCCATTCGTAGGGTGAGGACACCCAGGGGTGTCGGGTGTGGCTATCAGGCTGCTGCCGACGGTGGCTTCCCTCGCTTCGCCGCCCGGCGCCCCACGACGACTCGGCCGCCGATTAGGAAGTGCGAACAAGTCGCTGAGTAGAGCAATGCCGGCGAGGTCGTCCGTGGTACGAACCGTACGAATACGCATGGCAGGAGCGCGATGAGCCGGATATGGGTGGGCATCGACAGCGGCAAGGGCCATCATCACGGCCTTGCGATGGACGCCGACAGCAAGACATTGCTCTCGCGGCGGGTCGCCAACGACGAGCCCGAGCTGCTGAAGCTGATCGGTGACGTCCTCGACCTGGCCGACGGCCGTCAGGTCACCTGGGCCATCGACATGACCGGGGGCGAGCCCGCGCTGCTGCTGGCCCTGCTGGTCAGCCACGGCCAGGAGGTCCTCTACATCCCCGGCCGCCTGGTCAACCGGGCCTCCGACGGCTACCGCGGTGAGGGCAAGACCGATGCCCGCGACGCCTACGTGATCGCCGACCAGGCCAGGATGCGCCGCGACCTGCGGCCCATCCGCCCCGGCGACGAAGCCGCCATCGAGCTCAAGCTGCTGACTGGACGCCGTGCCGACCTTGTCGAGGACCGCACCCGCGTGGTCAACCGCCTTCGCGGCACCCTGATGAGCATGTTCCCGGCCCTGGAACGGGCCCTGGACGTGACCAACGCCGGACCGCTCAAGCTGCTGACGGGCTACCAGACCCCGGCCGCGATCCGCCGCACCGGCACCTCGCGGCTGACCAAGTGGCTGGCCAACCGCAAGGTCCGTAACGCGAGGGCCCTGGCCGAGGCGGCGGTCGGGGCCGCCGAGCGCCAGCACACCTCGATCCCAGGGGAGAAGACCATCGCCAGGCTGGTCCACACCCTGGCCGAGGAGGTGATGACCCTCAACGAGCAGATCTCCGAGATGGACAAGCTCATCGAGGGCCGGTTTCGCGAGCACGAACTCGCCGACATAGTCCAAAGTGTTCCGGGCATCGGCACCGTGCTCGGTGCGGAGTTCCTCGCCGCCATCGGCGGCAGCCTCGACGAGTTCGACTCCCCGGACGCCCTGGCGGCCTTCGCCGGTGTCGCTCCCGCGCCGCGTGACTCGGGCAAGGTCAGCGGCAATCTCCACCGGCCCATGGCATACCACCGGCGATTGCAGCGGGTGTTCTACACCTCCGCGCTGGTCAGCATCCGATGCGATCCCAACTCCCGGAAGTTCTACGACCGCAAACGCGCCGAGGGGAAGAAACACGTCCAGGCCGTGCTCGCCCTCGCCCGCCGACGCGTCAACGTCCTATGGGCCCTGATCCGCGACCGACGGTGCTACCAGGTCGCACCCCCAGTGACACCGGCTGCTTGACAACAACATTAGGAAGCGAGGCAGAGGCCGTCGTACTGCGCCGTGGGCGACGTGCGGCCCCGGCCCACCCGGCTCCGGGCGTACCGGGCCAGCTCGTCCTGGGCGAGCGAGAGCAGGTCGGCGAGGCCGAGCCCGAGGGCCTGGGCGGCGGCCGCGAGCACCTCGGAGGAGGCCTCCTTGCGTCCGCGCTCCAGCTCCGACAGGTACGGCATCGAGATCCGGGCCGCCTCCGCGACGTCCTTCAGCGTGCGCTCCTGGGCGAGCCGCTCGCGCCGCAGCACACCGCCGACGAGGTCGCGCCACAGGGTTTCCCTCGGCGCGGGTGTCTGTGGGGCTCCCGCCGGTCGCTGCGGGGCGCGGGTCGCCCCACCGGAACCGGGCGGCGAGGTCTGCGGGCGCAGGGGGATGACACGGGCTTCGTTCGGCGCATGAGTGCTCACCCCTTCAGCCTAGGGATCCGGGGCGCCGGGGGAGCGGCGTTCTGCCCTGGGTGAAGCCGTGCGGGCGGACTGGAGGTGTCGCGAGCCGGTGAACTTTCCGGTCACAGCACTGGACGCGGGGCTGGGCGCGCTCTGCGAGATCCGAACACGGCCTGCGAGGCCTGCGAGGCCTGCGAGGCCTGCGAAGCCCGCGAGGTCCGGCGACCGGCGCGAAACGCGGGAACAGACCGAAGCCCCTGCCCTCCGTACGGAAGGCAGGGGCTTCGTGCGCGGTGCCCGAATGCCTGAGGCCTACTTCGCCTCGGCCTTCTGCAGCTCGGCGAGCTCCTCGTCGGACTCCCGGCCCGGCGTCGGAAGGTTGAACCTGGTGATCGCGAAGCGGAAGACCACGTAGTAGACCGCCGCGAAGCAGAGGCCGACCAGCGCGAGTCCCCATGGGTTGGACGCGATGCCCAGGTTGAGGAAGAAGTCCACCGCGCCGGCCGAGAAGCCGAAGCCGTCCTTCATTCCCAGCGCCCAGGTCAGCGCCATCGAGACTCCGGTGAGCACCGCGTGGACCGCGTACAGCACCGGGGCGATGAACATGAACGTGAACTCGATCGGCTCGGTCACGCCGGTGACGAAGGAGGTGAGCGCGAGGGAGAACATCATGCCGCCGACGACCTTGCGGCGCTCCGGGCGGGCACAGTGCACGATCGCGAGGCAGGCCGCCGGGAGGGCGAACATCATGATCGGGAAGAAGCCGGTCATGAACTGTCCGGCGCTCGGGTCGCCCTGGAGGAAGCGGGCGATGTCGCCGCTCTTGCCCTCGTAGGAACCGGCCTGGAACCACGGGAAGGAGTTCAGCAGGTGGTGCATGCCGATCGGGATCAGCGCACGGTTGGCGACACCGAAGATGCCCGCGCCGACAGCGCCGGAGCCCACCAGCCACTCACCGAAGTTGTGCAGCCCCGCGCCGAGGACCGGCCAGATCAGGCCGAAGATGATGCCGACGATCAGACCGGCGAAGGCGGAGAGGATCGGGACGAGACGGCGGCCGCCGAAGAAGCCGGCCCAGTCGGGCAGCTTGGTCCGGTAGAACTTCTGGTACAGCAGGGCGACGACTATGCCCATCACCACGCCGCCGAGAACCTTGGCGTCCACCGGGGCCTCGGTCATGACGATCTTGCCGTCGACGACCTTGGCGACCTTGTCCAGGTTGGGGTCGGTGAACGTGGCCAGCACGTGCTTGAAGACCAGGTAGCCCGCGACGGCCGCAAGAGCGGTCGAGCCGTCCGACTTCTTGGCGAAGCCGATTGCGATGCCGACGGCGAACAGCAGTGGCATATTGTCGAGCAGCGCACCGCCGCCGGCTGCCATGTAGCCGGCGAGCTTGGTGACGAAGGCGGGGAACGACTCCTTGCCGAGCATGTCGGGCTGGCCGAAACGCACCAGGAGCGCGGCGGCGGGCAGCACGGCGACCGGCAGCATGAGGCTGCGGCCGATGCGCTGCATGACAGCCATCGCGCCGGCGCCCGTCTTCTTCTTGTCCGCCTCGGGGGCGGCGCTAGCCGTGGACATCAACTTCCTCCTGGGAGTCCCCCCGGCCGGAGGCTGGGGGAGGGCAAGGCGCCGCCAGGGGACATGACACGGGGAGGGCGGCGTCTCAAGGGGAACGCGGCGACCGCCGCGTGGTCTACACCACTCAGTGGTGTAGACCAGTTGTAGCACGTGAGGGTTCTATAAGGAACCTTCGATTTCTGTGGCCTGGATCATAAATTGACATGTACGACATGAGGCCCCGGGTCATGGGGGCCGAGGGTCTTGCGGGGGGTTACGGGGCGGGAGCGGGTGGCTACTTGGTGCTCTCCCGCTCCAGCTCCTGCTCGACCTCCTCCGGTTCGCGACCGGGAGTGGGGATGTCGAACTTCGTGATCGCGAAGCGGAACACCACGTAGTACACGACGGCGAAGCACAGGCCGATCGGAATGATCAGCCATGGCTTGGTGTCCAGATGCCAGTTGACGACGTAGTCGATCAAGCCGGCCGAGAAGGCGAAGCCCGCATGCACCCCCAGCGCCCAGGTGATCGCCATGGACGCACCCGTCAGCAGCGCGTGCACGCCGTACAGCAGCGGCGCCGCGAACATGAAGGAGAACTCCAGGGGTTCGGTCACACCCGTGACGAACGAGGTGAGAGCGACGGAGATCATCAGCCCCATCACCCTCTTGCGGTGCTCGGGACGGGCGCAGTGCGCGATGGCGAGGGCGGCGGCCGGGAGTCCGAACATCATGATCGGGAAGAAGCCCGACATGAACTGGCCCGCCGAGGGGTCCTCGGCGAAGAAGCGCGTCAGGTCACCCTGGACGACCTTGCCGTCGGCCGCCGTGTACTCGCCCGCCTGGAACCAGAAGAACGTGTTCAGGAACTGATGCATGCCGATGGGGATCAGCAGCCGGTTGGCGACACCGAAGATGCCCGCACCCCATGCGCCCAGATCGATCAGCTGCTTGGAGAACCAGGTCAGCGCGTCACCCACTGGCTCCCACAGCAGCCCGAACAGCACCCCGAGGATCACGCAGAGGAACGCCATGATGATCGGGACCAGCCGTCGGCCGTTGAAGAAGCCGAGCCAGTCGACGAGCTTGGTGCGGTGGTAGCGCTGCCAGATCACCGCGGTCAGCAGGCCGATGAGGATGCCGCCGAGGACGCCCGGGTTCTGCGGCTTGCCGTCCGGGAGCAGCTCGGTGACCGTGCCGTCGATCGGGAACGCCTTCAACACATTGCTGTAGACCAGGAATCCGGCAACCGCGGCGAGGGCCGTCGAACCGTCGGCCTTCTTCGCGAAGCCGATCGCGACACCGATGCAGAACAGCAGCGGCAGACCGAAGGCGCCGTCCAGGATCGCCCCGCCGCCCAGCATGAGGACCTTGGAGGTCTTGTCCCAGAACGGTCCGTCCAGAGACGCCGAGAATAGGTTGCCGAGGCTGACGAGCAGACCGGCGGCAGGCAGAACCGCCACCGGGAGCTGGAGGCTGCGGCCGACCTTCTGCAGCCCCTGGTACAGCCCGTTCCGCCACGTCCGCTGCGGCGCGGCAGCGCTGTCGGAGCTCATCGACGTCCTCCCGGAACGAGCCAGGTTTGGCAGCTGTAGCAGACTGGTGTAGACCAGTCGGGGCACGGCCCCGGAACCGCTCGCGGGACAGGGCTCTGGTGATCGTCATCATTCGGTATGAGACGGTTACCCGCCCGCGAAGATGGGCCAACCGTGCGTTACCGTGACGAAGCGGACCAATGGTGGGCCGAGGCAGCGCTCAGCGCTCTTGAAACGCAGGGAGAAAGACATGGCCAGCAAGGCTGAGAAGATCGTCGCCGGGCTCGGTGGAATCGAGAACATCGAAGAGATCGAGGGCTGCATCACCCGCCTCCGTACCGAAGTTGTCGACCCCGGCAAGGTCGACGAAGTCGCCCTCAAGGCCGCCGGCGCACACGGCGTCGTCAAGATGGGCACCGCGATCCAGGTCGTCATCGGCACCGACGCCGACCCCATCGCCGCGGACATCGAAGACATGATGTGACCTCAGCCATGTCCGACTCAGCCCGTATGAGCCGCTGAGCTCAGCCGCCGGAGGGCCCCGTTCAGGCCGGAACGGGGCCCTTCCGCACAGCCGCTAGGCTCGACGGCATGTCTCGAATCGACGGCCGCACCCCCGAACAGCTCCGCCCGGTCACCATCGAACGCGGATGGAGCAAGCACGCCGAGGGCTCCGTCCTCATCTCCTTCGGCGACACCAAAGTCTTCTGCACCGCGTCCTTCACCGAAGGCGTCCCGCGCTGGCGCAAGGGCAGCGGCGAAGGCTGGGTCACCTCCGAGTACTCGATGCTGCCGCGCTCCACCAACACCCGCGGCGACCGCGAATCCGTACGCGGCAAGATCGGCGGCCGCACCCACGAGATCAGCCGTCTCATCGGCCGCTCGCTGCGCGCCGTCATCGACTACAAGGCCCTCGGCGAGAACACCATCGTCCTCGACTGCGACGTCCTCCAGGCCGACGGCGGTACGCGTACGGCCGCGATCACCGGCGCGTACGTCGCCCTCGCCGACGCCGTCGCCTGGGCCCAGGGCAAGAAGATCGTCAAAGCCGGCCGCCAGCCGCTCACCGGCACCGTCGCCGCCGTCAGCGTCGGCATCGTCGACGGCATCCCGCTGCTCGACCTCTGCTACGAGGAAGACGTGCGCGCCGATACCGACATGAACGTCGTCTGCACCGGCGACGGCCGCTTCGTCGAGGTGCAGGGCACCGCCGAGGCCGAGCCCTTCGACCGCAAGGAGCTCAACGCCCTCCTCGACCTGGCCACCGGCGGCTGCGCCGACCTCGCCGCGATCCAGCGCGAGGTGCTCGGGTAAGCAGGCCGGGCAATCAGGCCGGGCAATCAGGCCGGGCAATCAGGCCGGGCAATCAGGCCGGGCAATCAGGTAAAGAAGCAACCAAGAGCGCCCCGTCGGGCGTCGTTACACTCACGGGCGCACGGGCCGAACCGTGCGCCCGTCCGTATTTGGGGAGGACCGTTCCATGTCTGCGCGCCGCCGCATAGCCCTCACGCTCGCCACCGCCGCTCTGGTCGTACCGATCACCGCCGGCTGCGGTGCTCTCGACAAGGCCCTCGACTGCGCCCGTACCGCCGACGCGATCGCCACCAGCGTCGACAAGCTCCAGCAGTCCGTCTCCAGCGCCGCCGAAGACCCGCTCAAGGCCGAGCAGGCCCTCGACGACATCGACAAGGAGCTCAAGGACCTCGGCGACAAGACCGACAACGCCGACCTGAGCAAGGCCGTCGACGACCTGGGCACGGGTGTCGACAACGTCCGCAAGTCGATCGAGGGCGGCGACAGCACCCCGGACATCACGCCGGTCACCGACGCGGCGACGGAGATCGGCAAGGTCTGCACGCCCGGATAATCGAGGGCATGACCCGTCTGATTCTCGCCACCCGCAACGCCGGGAAAATCACCGAACTCAAGGCCATCCTCGCCGACGCGGGCCTGCCCCACGACCTCGTCGGCGCGGAGGCCTACCCCGACATCCCCGATGTCAGGGAAACCGGCGTCACCTTCGCCGAGAACGCACTCCTCAAGGCCCACGCCCTGGCCCGGGCGACCGGCCTCCCGGCCGTCGCCGACGACTCCGGCCTCTGCGTCGACGTCCTCGGCGGCGCGCCCGGCATCTTCTCCGCGCGCTGGGCAGGCCGTCACGGCGACGACACCGCCAACCTGAACCTGCTGCTCGCCCAGCTCGCCGACATCGACGAGGCGCACCGGGGAGCCCACTTCGCGTGCGCGGCGGCCCTGGTGCTCCCGGACGGCACGGAGAGGGTGGTGGAGGGCCGACTGCTCGGCAGCCTGCGGCACAGCCCCTCGGGCACGGGCGGCTTCGGCTACGACCCGATCCTCCAGCCGGAGGGCGAGACGCGTACCTGCGCGGAGCTGACTCCCGCGGAGAAGAACGCGATCAGCCACCGGGGCAAGGCGTTCCGGGCACTGGTCCCGGTGGTACGTGAGCTGCTGGGCTGAACGCTGACACGCAACAATGGCCTGCGAATCGAACCTCTTGATTCGCAGGCCATTCATCGTGCGGCGGAAGGGATTCGAACCCTCAAGCCCTTTCACAGGCCACAGATCCTAAGTCTGCTGCGTCGCCGTTGCGCCACCGCCGCCAGCCGCCTGCCATGGTACCGGGGCAGGCGGCCGAAGCAGATCGAGGTACGTCAAAGGGCTCTTCGGCGCCGGCCTCCCCGACACCACGTGCTGGTGACGGCGTGGCAGTTGGGGCAGAGCAGCCGAAGGTTCTCGACCCTGTCGTCGCTCCAGTCGCCGCTGATGTGGTCGACCTCCAGGGTCATGGGCATACCGTTCCAGACTGGGCCGGTACCGCACATGGCGCACTGTTCGGCAACGCCGATCTCGTGCAGTGCTCTTCGCAGCATCGCTGCGCGGGGGCGGCGCTTGCCGTTGTGCTTGACCAGCACATCCGTGGCGGCCCTGACCGGGGTTGGGCCGGCCTTCCCCCGCTGATGGGCCTGGCCCAAGAAGTGCCCCGTGTCCAGCCCGTCCCCGGTCGTCCAGCGGTGCAGCAGAGCCCGTTGGCTCCGGTTGTCCGGGCGGCCGAGCAGTCTCAGCGTCTCGGCGATGGAGACAGACTCGGCCACGGCCTGTCTCAGGTCCGCTGTGGAGGGCCGTTGGCCCCCTCCTGCGGGTGAGAAGTGCGAGACGTCGATGCCGTAGTGGCTGAAGCGGCTCATCAGATAGCGGCCGAGACGTTCATACGGAGTGGTGCCGAAGAACGCGATGACCTCATCGGCGTCGCTGCACTGTGCTGCGGCTTCGGCCAGCAACTCTTGCGTGTACTGCCTGCGTTGCTTCATCGGTACTCGTCGCCGAGACGCGATGGCCGGGGAATGCCGGCTCTGCGCACCTTGCCGCGCCCCCGGTAGGTGTCCGTGGTCGAGTGGCAGTTTGGGCACAGGAGCCGCAGATTCTCGATGCGATTGTTTCGCCAGTTGCCATCGACGTGATCCACCTCGAGCGGCAGCGGGCGGCCCAGCCATTCGGACTTGATTGCACAGATGGCGCAGGATTCGGCGATGCCGAGTTCGAGCAGTGCTCTCTTGAGCCGCTCGCCGGGTACGCGGCGAGCGGTCGCTGATTGTTCCTCGACCAGGATTTCGGCGGCTGTCCTGCGGCGCCTGTCGTTCCGCGTTCGCTCTGTTCGCGCATGCGGTGTGAAGTGGGACGTATCGATCCCAAGGGCTCGTATGCGACGGCTGATATGTGTGTGCTGACCGCCCACGACATCAAGACCGAGCCGCCGCAACACCTCGTACACGCTGGTCGACACGGCGACAGTGGACTCCAGGATGTCTCTCGTCCAGCGCGTGCCTTCGCGCTCGAAGTGTGAGGTGTCGATACCCAACTTCCTCATGCGCTCGCGAACGTAGGAACGGCGCGAGCCCTTGGGGTCCACCCCGAGTTTTGTCAGCGCCTCGGACAGTGTCCGCGACGAATCGGCGGCCTCGGCCAGGCGCTCCCGTGTGTATGGACTGACCACCATCGTCCCCCCGTCCTCCGGCTGCGCGTTCGCAGCCTCGCACTGAGTAACGAACCGTTTATCGGATGGTCACGTCCGGAATGCGGAAGGGCCCGCACCGCCTGACGGTACGGGCCCTTCCGGGAGCACGGGGCTCAGATGCCGAGGTCCTTGATGATCTTGGCGACGTGGCCGGTGGCCTTCACGTTGTACAGCGCGCGTTCGACCTTGCCCTCCTCGTCGACGACGACCGTCGAGCGGATCACGCCCGTCACCGTCTTGCCGTACAGCTTCTTCTCGCCGAACGCGCCGTACGCCTCCAGCGTCTCCTTCGACGGGTCGCCGACCAGCGTGACCTTCAGGCTCTCCTGCTCGCGGAACTTCGCCAGCTTCTCCGGCTTGTCCGGGGATACGCCGATCACGTCGTAGCCCGCGCCCGTCAGCAGCTCCAGGTTGTCCGTGAAGTCACAGGCCTGCTTGGTGCAGCCGGGCGTCAGGGCCGCCGGGTAGAAGTAGACGATGACCTTCCGGCCCTTGTGGTCCGCGAGCGAGACCTCGTTGCCGTCCGCGTCGGGCAGGGTGAAGGCGGGGGCGGTGTCGCCGGGCTGGAGTCGCTCGCTCATGGTTCTCCGTAATCGTGTCGGGCGCGCGTGAGGTGTGTACGTCATCGAGCGTAATAGGGGTGCCGTGGGGTGCGGGCGCTGCCGAGCTGACAGACTGTCGACGAAGGACTACCGGAAACGACCACGGAGGCAGCGCGGTGTCGGATGCCAGGACCCCTGCGCAGATCGAGGCGGACATCGTCCGCAGGCGCGACCAGCTTGCCGAGACGCTCGACGAGATCGGGGTGCGGATGCACCCGAAGACGATCATGGGTGACGTCAGGGCCAGGATCGCCTCGAGCGTGGACCAGACCGCCGGGCGGGCGTTCGTCGCCGTGAACCGCACGGTGTCCGACGTCAGGGAGAAGTTCGTGGCGGAGGACGGGGCTCCCCGGCTGGAGCGGCTGGTGCCCGTCGCGCTGGTGGCCGTGGGGCTGGTGGGGCTGCTGGCCGTGTCGGCGCGCAGGCGCCGCGGGTGACCCAGCGGCGTACGGGACGCTTCACGCCAGGTAGGTTCGAGGCGTGAGCGACAACACCCACGACGACAAGCTGCCCATCCGGATGCTGCACGACCGTGTGCTGGTCCGGACCGACATCCCGGAGGGCGAGCGGCGTTCCAGCGGCGGCATCGTCATCCCGGCGACCGCGGCGGTCGGCCGGCGTCTCGCCTGGGCCGGGGTGGTCGCGGTCGGGCAGAACGTACGGACCGTGGAGCCGGGGGACCGGGTGCTGTACGACCCCGAGGACCGCGCCGAGGTCGAGGTGCGGGGCGTGGCGTACGTACTGATGCGGGAGCGCGATCTGCACGCTGTCGCCGCGGACCGTTTTGAGGGATCCGAGGACTCGACCGGGCTGTACTTGTAAGAACCGCAGGTGAGAGGGCTGGTGGCGGACGCCATCAGCCCTTTCCTTGTCACGTGACCCTTGCACCGCATTTGCTATCTTTGACTGATCCCGACGAGACGCGTCGTACCGGGTCAGGCAAAGACGACGCACCCCGCTGAAGTTCCGCGTCTCGGAGGTGCCGTCATGGCCTGGGTTCTGCTTGTTGTCGCCGGTCTGCTCGAGGTCGGCTGGTCGATCGGGATGAAGTTCACCGACGGGTTCACCCGGCTGTGGCCGAGCGTGTTCACCGGTCTCGGGATCGTCGTGAGCATGTTGCTGTTGTCGCATGCCGCCAGGACTCTGCCGATCGGTACGGCCTACGGCGTCTGGGTCGGCATCGGTGCGGCCGGTGCGGCGGTGGTCGGCATGCTCGTGCTGAACGAGCCGGTGACCGCGGCCCGGATCTTCTTCGTCTGTCTGCTGCTGGTCGCGGTGGTGGGGCTGAAGGCGACCGCGGGTCACTGAGGCGGGTCACTGCGGCCGGGTCACTGGGCCGGGGCGGCGGCCGGGTCACTGAGGCCGGATCACCGGCGGGGTCGCCGCGGCCGGGTCACTGCGGCGGGCGGCTTGTGCCCGTGCCCGTGCCGGTGCCGCGGCTGTCGGTCGTGCCTCTGCCCGTGGTGCCGTCCGTGCCTCCGCCGGTGGCTGTTCCGTGGTCGGTCGTTCCTCCGCCGGTGTCCGTGGTGCCGTTGGTCAGGCCGTCGATGGTTCCGCCGATGGCTCCGCCGCTGGTCCTGCCCTCGGTCCTGCCCCCGGTCCGGCCCTGGGTGTCCGCGTCCTGCGACGGGCTCGGCTCGCCGGGCCGGGCCGGCTGGGACGGCTCGGCCGACGGGGACGGCTCGCTCGGTTCGGCCGGCTCCTCCGGCTCCTCGGACTCCTCCTCCTCCTCCTCGGGCCGCTCCTCCTCCGCGCCCTCCCCCAGCGTCAGATCGAACTCCTCGATCTCCTCGTCCTCGAGCGCGGCGGCCGTGAACTGGCCCCAGATCTTCGCGGGCGCCCCGCCCCCGTTGATCCGCGACAGCCCCAGCGCCCCGTACAGCGGCTTCTGCACCCCCGTGACCGGGTCCTGGCCCATCACCGCGACCACGGTCGCCAGGTTCGGGGTGTAGCCCGCGAACCACGCGGCCTTGTCCTCCTCCGCCGTACCGGTCTTGCCGGCCGCCGGACGGCCCGCGGACCGGGCCGCCGTGCCCGTGCCGTCCTCGACCACGCTCTGCAGGATCGAGGTCGTGGTGTCGGCGGCCTCCCGGCTGACGACCTGCTCCTCGTCCTCCTCGGGCAGCTCCACGTCCACGCCGTTCTTCGTGACCTTCTCGACGAGCGTGTACGTGCCGTGCCTGCCGTGGTTGGCAAGGGTCGCGTACGCCTCCGTCATGTCGAGGACGCTGGCGGTGGCGGGGCCCAGGGCGATGGAGGGTGAGGCGTCCAGGTCCGGGGTGTTCTCGGGGATCCCGAGGTCGATCGCGGTCTGCTCGACCTTCTCGGCACCGACGTCGACGGCCATCTGGGCGTAGACCGAGTTGACGGACCTGTCGGTGGCGGCACGGACGGTGATGGGGCCGTACGAGGCCTCGTCCTCGTTCTCGGGGGCGTACGGCGGCCCGCTCCAGCCCTGGACCGGCCTCTGGTTGCTGCCGTCGTAGTAGGTGTTGGGGGTGATCGCCACGCCGTCCTCGGTGGTGGATCCGTTCTCGACGGCGGAGGTGAAGACGAATGGTTTGAAAGTGGAGCCGACTTGGTAGTCGCGGCGGGTCGCGTTGTTGACGTACTGCTTCGTGTAGTCGATGCCGCCGTACAGGGCGACGACCTTGCCGGTGGCCGGGTCGATGGAGGCGCCGCCGACGCGGACGTTGCGGTCGGCGGCGCGCTTGCTCTTCAGCTTCGACATCACCTGCTTGTCGACGGCCTTGACGAAAGCGTCCTGTTTCGGCTTCTGGAGCGTGGTGGTGATCCGGTAGCCGCCGGTGGCCAGGGTGTTCTCGTCGATGATGTGGTTGTTGGTGAGGTAGTCCTCGACCGCCTGGACGATGTAGCCGCGCTGCCCCGACAGGCCGGTCGCGGGCTTCGCCGTCAGCGGCACGGGGAATTCCGTGGCCGCGCGCTCGGCGGGACTGAGCCACTTCTCCTTGACCATGCCGTCGAGTACGTAGTTCCAGCGGGCGAGAGCCGCCGCCCTGTTCTCGGGGTGGGTGGCGACGTCGTAGGCGCTGGGTGCGTTGAGGAGCGAGGCGAGGTAGGCGCCCTCCGCGGTGTCGAGGTCCTTGATGTCCTTGCCGTAGTACGCGTGGGCGGCGGCCTGGACGCCGTAGGCGTTGCGCCCGAAGTAGCTGGTGTTGAGATAGCCCTCGAGGATGTCGCTCTTGCTCTCCTCGCGGCCCAGTTTCACCGCGATGAAGAACTCCTTCACCTTTCGGGTGATGGTCTGCTCCTGGCCCAGGTAGTAGTTCTTGACGTACTGCTGGGTGATGGTGGAGCCGGACTGCTTTCCCTTGCCGGTGAGGGTGTTCCAGGCGGCGCGGACCATCGCCTTGGGATCGACGGCGGGCTGGGAGTAGAAGTCCCGGTCCTCGGCGGCCAGTGCCGTGTGCTGCACCGTCAGGGGGACCTGCGCGAGGGCCACGTTCTCGCGGTTGACCTCGCCGTCGCGGGCGATCTGGGTGCCGTCCCGGTAGAGGTAGACATTGGACTGGGCGGTGGCCGTGGCGTTGGCGGGCGGGATCTCGACGAGCATGTAGCCGGCGGAGAAGCCGCCGATCAGCAGCAGCGCGATCAGCAGGGACGTGCCGAGCACCATCCGCCAGGTGGGGATGAGCCGGCGCCAACCGGTGTGCTCGCGGCGGGGCTTCCCACCCTGCTTGCCCATCTTCCGGGGTGCGGGCGCCGACTGGACGGCGGTCGCGTCCCTGACTGTCCAGACCGGCTGCTGTGGATCGTCGCTCATGTCACCCATACTGCACTTTTCGTGCGGTCAACCCCTGGACCCGTCGGGCCGAAATACGGTCGCGGCGGCCTTCGCCGCTGGGCTAAGGTCGTGCGCTTTGGTGCCCGGCGGCAGAGGGGGGTCCCAGTGCGGCTGTACGTGGCCGTCGCGGCGGGTGGGTTCCGGCGCTATGCGACGTACCGGATGGCGACGGCGGCCGGAGTGTTCACCAACACCGTCTTCGGCTTCATCATGGCGTACACCTATATCGCCCTGTGGGACGAGCGCCCGCAGCTGGGTGGGTACGACCTCTCGCAGGCGCTCACCTATGTGTGGCTGGGCCAGGCGCTGCTGATGACCTGCGCCATGATGGGCGGCGGTTTCGAGGACGAGCTGATGGAGCGGATCCGCACCGGCGACATCGCGATCGATCTGTACCGGCCGGCCGACCTTCAACTGTGGTGGATGGCAGGAGACCTGGGCCGGGCTGCCTTCCATCTGGTGGGACGTGGGATGGTGCCGATGATGCTCGGAGGTCTCGCCTTCGATCTGGCGCTGCCGCTGTCCCCGCTGACCTGGATCGCCTTCGTGGTGTCGGTGGCGCTGGGGGTGGTGGTGAGCTTCGCGGTCCGTTTCCTGGTGGCGCTCTCCGCGTTCTGGCTGATGGACGGGGCCGGGGTGATGCAGATCTGCTGGCTGGCGGGGATGTTCTTCTCCGGGATGCTGCTGCCGCTCAATCTGTTCCCCGGCGCGCTGGGCGAGGTGGCGCGGGCGTTGCCGTGGTCGTCGTTGCTGCAGGTCCCCGCGGATGTCCTCCTCGGGAAGTACACGGGGTGGGGACTGGTGCGGGCGTATGCCTTCCAGGGCGGCTGGGCGCTGGCGCTGCTGGCCGCCGGGCGGGCGCTGCAGTCCGTCGCGACGCGCAGGGTGGTGGTTCAGGGTGGCTGACGGACTGCCGGGGCGCACGGGCCCCGCGGGGCCTCGGGAGCTGCCCGGGGGGCCTGGGCTCCCTGGGCTCCCTGGGATTCAGGGGATTCCTGGGCCGCCGCGATTGTCGCGGCTGTCGGTGCTGTCGAACGGACTGCGCGCGTACGGTCTGATCGCGATGATGTGGATCCGCTCCACGATGGCGTACCGCGCCTCGTTCGTGATGACGGCGCTCGGGAACTTCGTGGCGACCGGCTTCGACTTCATCGCGATTATTCTGATGTTCCAGCACGTGAACGCGCTGGGCGGCTACTCCCTCGCCGAGATCGCCTTTCTGTACGGGGCGACGGGCGCCTCCTTCGGCCTCGCCGACCTGGTCATGGGGTCGATGAACCGGCTGGGGCGGCGGGTGCGCGACGGGACGCTGGACACGCTGCTGGTACGTCCGGTGCCGGTGCTCGCGCAGGTGGCGGCGGACCGGTTCGCGCTGCGCCGTCTCGGCCGGATCACCCAGGGGATGCTGGTGTTCGGCTACGGCGTGCTCGTTCTGAACATCGACTGGACTCTGCTGCGGGTGCTGATGGTGCCGATGATGGTGCTCAGCGGGGCGGCGATCTTCTCGGCGCTGTATGTGGCGGGGGCGGCGTTCCAGTTCTGGGCGCAGGACGCTTCCGAGGTGCAGAACTCCTTCACGTACGGCGGTAACACGCTGCTGCAGTATCCGCCGACGCTGTTCGCGAAGGATCTGGTGCGCGGGGTGACGTTCGTGGTCCCGCTGGCCTTCATCAACTGGCTGCCGGCGCTGTACGTGCTGGGCCGGCCGTATCCGCTGGACGTGCCGCAGTGGCTGGCCTTCCTGCCGCCGGTGGTCGCTGCGGTGTGCTGCTGGTTGGCCTCTCTCGCCTGGCGGGCCGGACTTCGCTCCTACCGGAGCACAGGGAGCTAGGCAGCCCGGAAGCCCGGAAGCCCGGAAGCCCGAAAGCCCGAAAGCCCGAAAGCCCGAAAGTCAGGAAGCCACGAAGTCAGGGAGCGAGGGAGCTACTGCATGGACTTCATCGAGCTCGACGGTGTCGAGAAGGTCTTCGACGTACGGCGCAAGGCGGGCAGGCTGCGCCGCGAGAAGCATCAGGTCCGGGCGGTCGACGGGATCAGCTTCCGCGTGCCGCGCGGCGAGATGGTCGGCTACATCGGCCCGAACGGCGCCGGGAAGTCCACCACCATCAAGATGCTGACGGGCATCCTGACGCCGAGCGGGGGGCGGCTGCGGGTCGCGGGTATCGATCCGTCCCGGGAGCGTACGAGGCTGGCGCAGCGGATCGGGGTGGTGTTCGGGCAGCGTACGACGCTGTGGTGGGACCTGCCGCTGAAGGATTCGTACCGGCTGGTGCACCGGATGTACCGGATCCCGGACAAGCGGTTCCGGGAGAACCTGGACCGCTGTGTCGAACTGCTCGACCTCGGCGCGCTGTTGGAGGTGCCGGTGCGGCAGCTCTCACTCGGTCAGCGGATGCGCGGGGACATCGCGGCGGCGCTGCTGCACGATCCCGAGGTGCTGTATCTGGACGAGCCGACCATCGGGCTCGATGTGATCTCCAAGGCGAAGGTGCGGGAGTTTCTGCGGGACCTGAATGCCGAGCGGGCGACGACGGTGCTGCTGACGACGCACGATCTGACCGATATCGAGCAGCTGTGCAAGCGGGTGATGGTCATCGATCACGGTCGGCTGATGTACGACGGGGCGCTGGCGGGTCTCCATGAGGTGGGGGAGAGCGAGCGGACGCTGGTGGTGGACCTGGAGCGCGTGCTGCCGCCGATCATCCTGGACTCCGCGCGCACGGTGCGGGTGGAGGGGCCGCGGCAGTGGCTGGCGTTCCCGGCGGCGCAGTCGGCGGCGCCGCTGGTGGCCGAGCTGGCGGCCCGGTATCCGCTGGTGGACCTGTCGGTGCGGGAGCCGGACATCGAGGCCGTGATCGCGAAGATGTACGCGGAACGGTCGGGCCTGTGAGATCCGGCCTGTGAGATCGGACCTGTGAGATCGGACCCGTGAGATCGGACCTGAGATCGGGTCTGGCGGATGAGGTCTGCGAGGTCGGAGCCGTGAGATCAGGTCTGTGAGGGCGGGGCGGTCTTGACTAGGCTGCCGTTATGACGAGCGAACTCCCTGAGATGCGTGCCTCCGACTCCGAGCGTGAGCGGGTGGCCGAGCGGCTGCGTGACGCCGTGGCGGAGGGGCGGCTCGACATGGAGGAGTTCGAGCAGCGCCTCGACGCCGCCTACAAGGCGCGTACGCACGGCGAGTTGGAACCTCTGGTCAGCGACCTTCCGCTGACGGGCGCCTTCACCACGTCCCCGGCGGCCGCCACCGGCTCCGGCCGCTGGGCCGAGCGCATCGGAGGGCCCGGCACCTCCAAGGGCGCGTTCGCCTTCTGGGGCGGCTTCAGCCGCAAGGGCACCTGGACGGTCCCCCGGCTGTTCACCAGCTTCACGCTGATGGGCGGCGGCGAACTCGACCTGCGCGAGGCCCGGTTCGAGGACCGTGAGACGGTGATCCGCTGCTTCGCCGTCATGGGCGGCGTCCACATCGTCGTACCGCCCGACCTGAACGTCGACGTCAGCGGCATCGGCTTCATGGGCGGCTTCGGCGAGGAGGGCGAGGGCGACGCGGAGCCCGATCCGACGGCGCCGCGCGTGAAGATCACGGGCTTTGCGCTGATGGGCGGCGTGGGCGTCGAGCGCAAGCTCAGGAAGGCCGAGAAGCAGCGGATCAAGGCGGAGCGCGCGGCCGAGCGGGAGCGCCTGGAGAGGGGCGAGCGCGGCCGGCTGGACAAGGGCGACCGCAAGGAGCTCGGCTGAGCCCGGTAGGGTCCCGTCGGTCAGTGGTTCGAGTCCGGCGGGTACGCCCGTAGGCCGGGGACGCCGGTACGCCCGGTAGGCCGGGTACCCCGGGACCCGGTAGGCCAGGTACGCCAGGACGCCGGGTACGACGGTTGTGACGGGGGCGGGGATGTTGCCGCGGTGGGTCAAGGTCGGCGTGATCGCCGCGGTCGTGCTGGCCGCGGTCGGCTACTTCGCGCAGCCGTACGCCAAGGACTGGTGGCTGGCGCGCGAGGCCTGCGGCGGTGCGCTGCCGGACGAGGCGGTCGACGCGCTGATGCCGGACGACGAGCATCTGACCTCCGAGTACGAGTACGTCAGCAAGGAGATGGGCGCCTACTCCTGTGCGCTCGGCTACAGCGACGACTTCCGGAACAGGGGCATCACCGCGGTCGCGTACACCGACCGCGACAGCCAGGACCTGATGATGAGAAGCGCCTTCCACCGCGGGACCGCCCAGGAGGTCGGCGCGCTGCCCGAAGGTCTGCCGGGGTTCGTCGACGAGGGCCGCCGCACCGTGCGGCTGCTGCAGACCTGCCCGGACCTCGGCAAGGACGCGGAGGGCCGGCCGCGGCGCCTGCTTGTCCGTACGTCGGCTTCCGGGGCTCTCATGAAGGAGGCGCCCGATGCCCTCCTGCGGACCGCCGTCGCCGTGACCAACGAGGCTTCCAGGAAGCTCGGTTGCGGGGCGGAGCCGGTCAAGGCCCCGGACCGAGCGCTGTCCCAGCGGCCTGAGCCCGTACGGATCTCGGCCTCGGCCGGCACCCCCTGCGGCTGGCTGGCCGGCGCGAAGCTGCCCCGGGAAGCGGAGTGGAGGGTGGGCATCGACGCCAACGACGCCGCGCCCGTCAGCCGCTGCGAGCTCTACCGCAAGGGTGACAAGAGCCCGGCGATGCGCTTCAACGCCTGGTACGGGGACTGGAGCGAGGTCCCCTTCAAGAAGGTTGCCGCCGAGCGGGTGAGCCTGGCGGGGGACGGCGGGGAGACCCGGCCGCTGCTGACCGCCGACTGGGGCCGGGCAAAGGCCCGGTGCGATGCCGAGACCGCCAACTTCGAGGCATCTTCGGGCGGGGTGCCCGGCATCGGGGGGCCACAGCTGAGGGCGCTGCTCACCACGTTCGCGCAGGACCAGGTGAAGCGGCACGGCTGCACGGATCTTGCACTCCCCGGCCGTGAAGTGCCTGCCCCCAAGCACTAGTGCCGCATCGGGCAACCTTCGCCTCGTATGCCCCTGACTGAGGGTGTAGGGCTTCGCGCTGCGCGTCCATGTGCACCGCGTAGCCTCACCGCGTGACGCACTCCCACCGCACGTTCGAGAATCCCCCCGCGCTGCCCCATGACGTCGTCGCCGAGGCAGTGGAAAGGGCACTCGATGACAGCGCGCTGGAAGCCCCGGCAGCAGTCGCATTGGTCGGCATCGCCTTGAACGACGACGATCGAGCGTTCATCGAGCATTGCTGTATCGAGGTGGGGTCGAGGGCGGCGCCCGGGAGCCAGCTGCTCGGGCTGGCCGGCCTGTGCTTGGGGCATACGGCCCGCAGGTTCGGACGACTCGGCAATCGAGCGGTTGCGCTGGCCGAGTCTCTGGCGACCCGGGCCGAGCTGGACCCGTCGGATGTCGACGGACGAGCCCTCGACGGCCTCGATGACATCCGCTCTTACCTGCGCCGCGACGACGCCGAATAGCTTCGCTGGTGCTGTGACCGCATAGGTTCGCCGGGTTGGTGGTCGTGACGGTTGGATGTGCGGTGACGTCTGATCCGACCGCGAAGAACTGCGTGACATCAGGGTGCACACCGGCGGACGCCTCCGGCGGCCGCGCGCCGAGGGTGGCAACCCGGCGGCGGGCGCGGCCGCGGACGGTGCGGCTGGACGCACACCGAAGGTTGGGGCCGATGCGATGTCCAGAGCCAGAGGATCAGTCGAGGGCCGACCGCAGCTGATGGTGGTCTCACACCCCGACAGCAGGGCGCGGCGTGCCTGCGAGGGCGCATGGGATCCGACGCCCACAATGCCAATGAATATCCGATTCATGAGAAAAGTCCATGCCGAGTTCTTGACACAGGAGTGCGTGCCGATGGATCTGGAGCTCACCGACAAAGTCGTCGTCGTCACCGGCGCCAGCAAGGGCATCGGCCTGGCCATCACCGAGGCGTTCCTGCGTGAGGGCGCGCGAGTGGTCGCCGGCAGCCGTTCCGAGACCCTTGAGCTGGCCGCGTTGCGCGAGACGTATGACGTGGCCTTCGTCACCGGCGATCTGGCTACCGGCGAAGGCGTGGATGCACTGATCCAGGCGGCGATGGAACGTCATAGCAGGATCGACGTCCTGGTCAACAACGTCGGAGCCACCGAGCCCCGCACCGATTTCCTCGCCGTCGACGACGCACAGTGGCAGCGGGGCTTCGACCTGAACTTCTTCAGCGCCGTCCGCGCCAGCCGCGCCGCGTTGCCGCACCTGCTCGCGGACGGCGAAGGCGCGGTCGTCAACATCAGTTCCCTCAACGCCCGGATGCCCTTCCCCACCGTGGTGGACTACTCGGCGGCCAAGGCCGCGCTGACCAGCCTCACCAAGGCGCTGTCGGAGGAGTTTGCGCCGCGCGGCGTACGGGTGAACGCCATCGCTCCGGGACCGGTCCGCACCCCGTTCTGGACCGCCCCTGGCGGCTTCGCCGAGGCCGTGGCGGCCGGCGCAGGGACCACTGCCCAGGAGGCCGTGGACGTGGTGGTGCCCCAGCAGATGGGCATCACGACGGGACGCTTCACCGAACCTCAGGAGGTCGCCAACCTCGCGCTCTTCCTGGCCTCGCCCCGCGCCGCGAACATCACAGGCGCCGAATTCCTCATCGACGGCGGCCAGACCAAGACGACCTGAGCCCTGGCGCGACGGTGCCGCGGGGAATCCTGCTCGGGGCTTCATGGCATACCCGGGCTGGTGAACGTCACCTCGGCGATCTTCGTCACCGGCATGCGCTGCGCGGACAGCAGCACCATCTGAGCCCGCCGCCAGGTCACCACCGAGCCAGTGCCCCGGCGGACGGTCCGCAGCAACCGCCTGCCGTCGTCATCGATCTCACGGACCCGCACGCGTTCAGCCACGTGATCATTCTGACCATCCGGTGCCGCCCGGTGCCGCCCGGTGCCGCCCGGTGCAGCAACCGGACGACACGTCACATCGGGGCGAACGTTGCCTGATACGGCACTGGTTGAGCCCAGAGGTCTCCGGTCCCGACGATCCCCCGCGGGTCAGAGCGCTTCCCGCATCCCGTTGACGTACGACTCGTCGATCTCGACGCGCAGATCGGCGATCCGGCCCTCGGACACCTTGCGGTCCTTGCGCCACTGCTCGAGTACGCCGAACAGCTGGTGGCGGCCGTCCAGCAGGGTCGCGGCCGGCGGCTTCGCGCCGCCGCCCGCCGCGCGCCTGGCGATGTCGCCCATCGGCGGTGTGCTGGTGACGGGCCCGGACGCCGCGGGGAAGGCGCCCCTGCTGTGCTTCCGTACGGCCGAGTTGAAGGCCGCGGCATCGCGGATCGTGCCGTCCTGCGCCGCCTTGGCGCGCAGCTGCATGAGCGTGCCGATGCCGCGCGCGGCGATGCCCAGATCGTGGTCGGCGGCGTGCTTGGCCCCGTTGTACTTCTCGCCGCGCCTCGCCGGGACGGCGCCGTCGCTGTCCAGGCGTTCCAGGTAGTACGCGAAATAGGCGCGGTAGGCGTCGTAGAGGACGGCGAAGGCCTCCGGGTCGGCGGCGATCCGCCCGATGACCCGCTCGAGCATCACGTCGGTGTTCTCGGCATCGTTAGGGATACTGAAGGCGGCCGTCGCATCGCGCCGGTCCGGGAACTCCCCGGCCCACACCCGGCTTTCCTCGTACGTCCCGGCAGGACGGAAGAACTCGTTCCTGGCGGGCCTGCTGTACCAGGTGCGCTGGACGTCGATGATGTAGTCGGCGAGGATCCGCGCGACGTACGGGCTCATCCCGGCGGGCAGCGGATCGCTCTCCTCGGACAGCGCGGAGGCGGCCGCGTACGCGGCCCGTGCCTGCGCCAGGGTGTGCGGCTCGCCCGCGCCGCCGGTGGCCGCGTTCAGCACGACCTTGCCGAGGATCGCGCCCTGCCCGTCGCACGTGTGCAGATGCTCTTCGCTCAGCAGCTCCGTCATGACCGGGTAGCGGGAGAGGTCGTCACGGGGGTCCAGTGCCTTGGTGGCCGCCGCCGGGTCGTCGGCCAGGGCCGCGGTCGCCACCGGAACCTTCCAGCAGGGCTGTTCGTCGTCCTGGCGGCCCGCCAGCGCGACAGCTGTTCCGGCGGCCGCTGCCACCACGACCGCGACCGGCAGCGCGACGGCGACCGCGCGCCGCCGCCCGCCCCTGTTCACCCATTCGCGCATCCGACGAGGTTAGCGAGCGCGCGTCGTCACAGCCGCGCCGGGTCCACGGCCCTGCCCATCCGCCGGTATCCGATGTCGCTGGGGTGGAGATGGTCCCCGGAGTCGTAGACCGCACGCATCCGGTGGGGCGCGTACGGGTCGCGCAGCGCCCGGTCGAAGTCGACGACCGCGTCGAAGATCCTGCCCGTCCGTACGGCGGTGTTGACCTTGGTGCGTGCGGCTTCGACCGCCGGGGTGCACAGGGCGTGTCCGCCGCAGGGCAGCAGCGTCGCGCCGACGACGCGCAGTCCGCGCGCGTGCGCCCGGCGGGTGAGCTCGGCGAGCCCGGCGGTGACCCGGTCGGCGGTGGGCTCGTACGGCGCGCGCAGCAGGTCGTTGATGCCGATGGCGACGATCACCGTTCTGGCCCCGGACTGGTCGAGCACATCGCGCTCGAATCGGTCGAGCGTGCTGGGGCCGCGTCCGTACATGAGCAGGCGATTGCCGCTGATGCCCTGGTTGAGCACGCCGTAGCGGCCGCTGAGGCGGTCGGCGAGGACGTCGGGCCAGCGGCTGTTGGTGTCGGGGGTGGAGCTCACGCCGTCGGTGATCGAGTCGCCGATGGCGACGATCGTGCCGCGTGCTTCCGGGGTCAGTACGTCGATGCCGGTGAGGTGGTACCAGGACGGGGTCAGCCGGGTGTACGCGGTGCCGAGCACGTCCTGTGTGCGGTCGCCGTCCGCGAGGTAGGAGGTCTGGCGTGCGTGCGGGTGGAAGGTCAGGGGACCGCCGGGGGCGGGGGTGTGGACGGTGACCAGCAGATCGCCGTCGTCCGGGACCCGGAGTACGACCGGGTCGCTGACCAGTTGCCCGCCGGCCGTGATGGTGGCGCCGGGCGCCCCCCGGAACGTGATGCGGCGCAGGGTGCCCGGCACCGCGGCGGGCCCGTTGTCCGCGCGTACGGCGAGCGAGACGCGGGCGATCGTGAGCGGCTTCGCGCCGAGGACGTTGGAGAGGGTGATGCGGGCGGCGGAGCCGCCGATGCTGGTGTGCACCACGTTGCGCACGGAGCGTCCTGCGGGCCCTGCCGCGTCTATTCGGCCGATGGGGTCGGCGGGACCGGCGGGTGCGGCCATCACCGGGGCGGCGGACCAGGTGCCGACCCAGACGGGGGCGGGTGCGACGGACGTACGGGCGGCGGTACGGGCCTTGGTGGCCCCGACTCCGAGGTATATGGCGCAGCAGATGAGAGCCACTACGGCCATGAGGGCAGCGAGGGTCGCATACCCGTGACGCTTGTTCATGAACACATCATCCGACATGGCGCGGGAACTTGATGTGCACCCCAGGAGTACCTCAGGTAGGGACAATGCGTAAATGCGTACGGTATGCGCGCGGACGGGTGGAGCGGATGGAACGTACAGAACCTGAACGGGCCGAACCCGAACAGACCGAGGGTACCGGCTTCGGCGTGCCCGGAACGCCCGGCGGGCCCCGTGCGGGTGCGGCGGGAGGAGCGGCGGCGCGGTCGGCGGCACGCTCGGGCCTGCCCTCGTTCGCGTACACCGAGGCGGACGAGGAGAAACAGCGCGGCGTACGCCGAATGAAGGCGACGGCGACCTGCATGCTGCTGCTGGTCGCGCTGATCTTCGCTCTCGCCACCTGGGGGAAGAACGCCGGCCTGGGCGGCTGGACCGGCTACGTCGCGGCCGCGGCGGAGGCCGGCATGGTGGGCGCGCTGGCCGACTGGTTCGCCGTCACGGCGCTCTTCCGCCACCCGCTCGGCCTGCCCATCCCGCACACCGCGATCATCCCGAACAAGAAGGACCAGCTGGGGGCCTCACTCGGCACGTTCGTCGGGGAGAACTTCCTCTCCGGCGATGTCGTACGGGACCGGCTGAGCGCACTGGGCATCGGCGGCCGTCTGGGCAGCTGGCTCGCGGAACCCGCGCACGCCGACCGGGTCACCGCCGAGCTCTCCACCGCGCTGCGGGGCGCGCTGCGGGTGCTGCGCGACTCCGACGTCCAGGCGGTCGTCGGTGAGGCGATCACACGCCGCGCGGACCACGCGGAGATCGCCCCCGGCGTCGGCAAGACCCTGGGGAAGGTCGTCGCCGAAGGCGCCCACCACCGGGCGGTCGATCTGATCTGCGGCCGCGCCCACGACTGGATGGTCCTCCACGCGGACTCGGTGATGGACGCCGTCGAGGGCGGGGCGCCGGGCTGGACCCCGCGCTTCGTGGACAGGAAGGTCGGCGAGCGCGTCTACAAGGAGCTGCTGCGCTTCGTCACGGAGATGCGGGACATGCCGGGCCACCCGGCGCGCCATGCGATCGACCGGTTCCTGACGGACTTCGCGGTCGACCTCCAGTCGGACACGGACACCAGGGCCCGGGTGGAGCGTATGAAGTCGGAGCTGCTGGCCCGTTCCGAGGTGCAGGACGTGATCGCGTCCGCCTGGGCCGCCGTACGCGCCATGATCATCTCGGCGGCGGAGGACGACCGCAGCGAACTGCGCCTGCGCGCCCGCGCCTCGCTGCTGAAGCTGGGCACCCGGCTGGCGACGGACGGCCGGCTCCAGGCGAAGGTCGAGGGGTGGGTGGAGGACGCGGCGGTGTATGTGGTGACGACGTACCGCACCGAGATCACCTCGCTGATCTCGGACACGGTCGCGAGCTGGGATGCGGAGCACACCTCGCGCAAGATCGAGGCGCACATCGGCCGGGACCTGCAGTTCATCCGGATCAACGGCACGGTGGTCGGCGCGCTGGCCGGTCTGCTGATCTACACAGTGGCCCATGCGCTGGGCGCATGACCGTTCCCTGCCTGCCGGTCACACGCCCAGCCACCTTTGGGGAGGTGCTGTGGAGTACGTACGGTGGGGCTCAGCTGTTCAGTGGAAGAGCTGCCCGCGTACGGCACCGTCGGGGAACTCGGCGGTGTGGGTGTTGGAGTAGTAGTTGCCCGGGTTGGCGCGGACGCGCTTGACCACGTCGGGGTTCTGGCTCTCCAGCCGTCCGGAGACGGCGAAGAGCCCCTCCGGCACGGGCCGGTTGAAGAAGTTGAAGACGACGTCGCCGTTCTTGCCGAACCTGCCCTTGTGGATGTGGCCGTTGGTGGGGCTCTTGATGTTGATCCAGGCGAGGGAGTAGTCGACGGACGTGCCCTTGGGGTGCAGGAAGGTCACCGCGTGCCCGTCCGGGTCGCCGACCTTGGAGGCGTCGTTCTTGGGGACTTCCTGATCGCCGTTGGACAGCGCCCGCAGTTTGCCGCCCTTGATGATGTCGAGCGGGTTGACGCTCTTGTGGAGGGGCTGCAGCTGGCCTCGTACGGCCCCGCCCGGGAACTCGGCGCTGTGCAGGTTCACATAGAAGCCGTGGGGGTCGGTACGGATGCTCTCGGCGAGCTTGGCGTCGGTGAGGGCCACCTGCCCGGCCGCCGAGTGGACACTGTCGGGCATGGCGGTGCCGAAGAGGGGGACCTTCACCTCGCCGTTCTTCCCGGCGGCCCCTTGGTGAATGTGCCCGAGGCTGGGCACGAACCCCTTCCACTGGAGCGCGAAGGTCACCCGGTCGCCCTTCACCTTGACGAGGGCGACGGCCTTGCCGTCGGGGTCATTGACGGCGGGCCCTCCCTGGACGGGCACCTCGTTGGCGCCGGAGAGGCTGGCGGCGAAGGTGAGGGCGCGCCCGGAGGCGGGCTTGCTGAACGTACGGGCGCTCTCCGAGTCGTGCGCGCTGCTGCCGCTGCCGTGGGTGCTGCTTCCGCCGTGCCCGCTGCTTTCGCTGCTTCCGCCGTGCCCACCGTGCGCGAGGGCCGGAGTAACACCGGCAACACCAAGCACAATTGCCGTTGCGGTCACAGAGATATAACGCTTCTGCATTGTTTCTGTCCTCCCGTTTGGCCGACTCCGTCTCGGGCCGGTCGCAAGAAAGTACGGGCCGGGGGATCGGCTTGTTCAACGGGGAAATTCTGAATTCAGTTGAACCACTGGTCAGTTGGACCCGTACAACCCGGCGTGGGCATCACTCGCTCACACTCACTCACACCCACTCATCAAACCGGGGGAACGACATGCGCAGCACCCGTAGGAAAGCTCTGCTCGCGGCGCCGCCGACGGCGGCGGCCTTGCTGGTCCTGGCCGCCTGCGGCGGCTCGGCCGACGAGGCGAAGGACGGCGCCGCACAGCCCGCGGCGAAGCCCGCGAAGGAGGTCTCGGTCGCGATGGCGGACTCGGAACTCGGCAGGATCCTCGTCGACGATTCGGGCCGTACGCTGTACGGATTCACCAAGGACAAGCCCGGCGCGAGCAACTGCGACGCCGACTGCATCGCGGTCTGGCCGGCCCTCACCTCGGCGAAGGACGTGACGGCGGGTCCGGGGACCGACGCCGCGCTGCTGAAGGAGACGAAGCTCGGCGAGGGGGCGGAGCAGGCCAGGTACGGGGACTGGCCGCTCTACTACTACGTGGGCGACGCGGCGCCGGGGGACGTCAACGGGCAGGGCCTGGACGGCGAGTGGTTCGTGGTCGCGGCGGACGGCAAGCTCATCAAGAAGACGACCTGACGCGTCCGGACACCGTCCGGCACGTTCCGACAACCGGAATTCATGCGTCGTTCATAAAGCCGGGACTTTATGAGAATTTCACTTCTCTGTCCCGTTCCACTTCATCCTGTCCCACCCACCCCATAAGCCTGCGGCGGCCGTAACCCGTCTCAACGGCCGCCGCAGAGTGCCCATTCCCGGTAGTCGTCCGCTCACATCCCCCGCGGTGGGCGGCTGCCGGGAATGCGGTACGGGGGCACGGGGTCACGGGTCACTCGCAGGCGACGCCGTCCCCGTCACGGTCGAGGTGCGGCCCGTAGCCGGGATCCCCGGTGTGGATCGGGGCGGCGCCCGCAGCCCGTACCGCAGTGCAGTTGGTGTACGAAACCCTGGGCGGAGCGGGCTTCTTGGGCTTGGCGGGTGTCGGCGTCGGGGTGGGCGTCGGCGCGGCCACCGTGATCCGCACGACGGCGGTTCCGGTCAGCGGCTCGGCCCCCTTCGCATCGAGCCGGTAGGTGAACTCGTCCGCGCCGCCGTACCCGCGGGAGGGGGTGTAGACGATGGTGGAACCGTCGACGGTGGCGGTGCCGTGCCCGGGCAGGACGTCGACAGCAAGGCTGAACTCTCCTGCGTCCAGGGCGGCTTCCACACTCTCCGCCGTGCTGCCGGCCTTCGTCAGGGTGTCGTTGCTCAGGACGTCCACGACGATCGGCTTCCCGGCGTCGGCGCTCTCGTCGTCATCGACGAGGTCGAGGACCGGCGTGGGTGTGGGCGAGGGCGTCGGCGTGACGGCCTTCTTGACCGCCGGACTCGATGCGGCCGCGACGGACTTGCTGTCACTGGACGTGCCCCCGCACCCCACGAGCCCGACCGCGACCGCGACGACGGCGCAGGCGGCCAGCGTGCTGTTCCGGTGTGTACTGCCTCTCCCTGACATGTGCCCCCCAAGGCTTTCTGGATCCGGTTGAGAGGGCCTGAGCATGGCACTCCGCTTGCGGTCCATGCGGGGTAAATGTGGGGGAAGGTCATCCAATTGTGATGAAAATGTGTGTGCGTCCCGAACGGACCGTCCCCCCTACCCGGCCGCGTGGCGGGTCCGGGGACTCTGTGCAACTCCGTTGCGTAATCAAGTATGCGCATAACGTGATCGATATGGCCTGAACCCTTCTTGAGTCCGGCCGGGGAGCGGCAAAAGACTGCTCCTGTGCCAGAGACAGGCAGGGACCGGGGAGGGGCCCCGCGCACATCAGCCATGCTCGAAATCTGAGGAGACCACCACATGTCCGACACCGGGCATCGAAGTAGCGCACACCCGATCACGCTTACCGACGGCACTGCCACCCGGACCCGTGAAGTGGCCCACGCTGACCTCGCCCCCATCCAGGCGCTGCACCGCCGTTGCTCGCTGGGCAGCCGTGCGCTGCGCTATCACGCGGGCAAACTCGAGCTGTCCCGGGCCGGATGGCGGGTGCTGTCCGACCCGGAGCGCGGCACCACCTTGGTCACCACCACCACCCAGCAGACGGACCGCATCATCGCCATGACCAACGTCATGCGCACCGATCAGCAAGGGGTCGGCGAACTCGCCGTGCTGATCGAGGACGCATGGCAGTCCAAGGGACTGGGCACCGCGCTGGCCGCGCACGCGGCCGACGTGGCCCGCCGGGCCGGCCACCACACCCTCACCGCGTCGGTCGCCGCGGTCAACGCGCCCATGCTCCACGTCCTGGAGAGCCTGGATGCGCCGCCCGCCCGCGCGACAGGGCCCGTCCTGGACATCCATATCCCGCTGTAGCGGACCTCGGGCACCGGTCCGAGCCGACCCGCCACCCGGGCAGCCTCTGAGGCCGACTCAGGCGACCACCTCGCTCGCAGCGTTGACCAGCGCGTCCAGCGAGGAGTGCAGCGTCTGCCACCGCTCGTCCGGCAACTTCGGATCGACGGTCAGCACGCCGGTGCCAAGAGGTGCTCCCGGCAGGAGTTCCGTCTCGTCGGCCGCCACATTGCCGCGTCGCCCGCGTCCCGCCAGGCCACACCCGAGTACAAAGTGGGTGGGCAACACCATCCAGCAGCGCGGCCCAAGTCCCGGGTCACTGGGCCGGTGACCCGGAACAGCCTGCCCAATCGCCTGCTGCTGGGCCGTATCAAGGACCTGATGCGCGCCCACGCGCCGCCCACGCGCCGCCCGCGCGGTTGAGCCGGCAGCGCCTGACGTCCGCCGGCCGACCACGTGACCCACCAGCCGTCCACCGCCTTGAGCGGGACCCGCAACACCGCGGCGACAACCTCGCGGTCCCCGGGCTCAAGCGGTGCGCCTACCCGTTGTCGCAGGCGGCCGGCCGGGATCGCGTGCCGGTTTGCGTCTCGTTGGAGACACCATTGACGATCATCGACGTCTTTCCCGTGAGCGTGTCGCACACGCCCACCGGCCGGGTCGGCGCATAGCAGATCAGGCTGTACTGGCCGAGGTACCGCTCCTTGGTGCAGAGAGCGCTGCTGCCGAAGTTGCTGCTGAGTGCACCGCTGATGTCTACGGCCTTGGAGGTGTTCAGGGTCGCAATCAGCGCGATCTGCGCTCCACCACTGCGGTTCGTCACGAGGCAGCCCCGGTATTGCACGTGGTCGGAGACGGAGTGGGTCTTCGAAGCCGAGCAGTACCAGTTCGACTCGCCGAGGTACCGTCCCGGCTGCCAGGTACCGGCGGCCGAAGCCGAACCTGAGGCGAAGATGACGCCGACGGCGGCGGCGGCCAGCGTCGCCAGGCCACGATGGACACGAAGCATTGGTTCCCCCATATGCAAGCCCGCGCATGCGCAATGGCGTGAGCAAGGATCAGATCGCGACCGCACTGTATCTCGACAGTTGCCGCACCGGCCCTACCGTGTTCGGCGATGAGCGGACGCATCCCGCGGGCGGCCCGCAGCAGTCTCGGGAAGTTGCCTCCGCAGGCTGACTGAGCGCCACGGCTGGCCACTGAGCGGTTCGGTCGGCCGGGGCCGCGCCGAGTATCTGGCGTTGGATGCCGACGCACTTCAAGCAATGTGCAGATCTGTGCGTACCCATCCTCTACGTCGGGTGATGGCCGCTTTGCGCCCTTGACGGCATATTCTGTCTGTTCCACAGTGGTGCACACAGCCGCACAACTCCTTGCTGGAAATTGACATGCCATCAGGTTCATCGGAATCGATCCCCACACCGATGACAAGCAAAGTCCCACCGTGTGGGCCGACGTTGAGAAGCAGGACTCGTTTTCCAGGGCTGGAAGCCGATCCTCGAACTCGAAGCGACCACGAGGCAGTGATCCGGATCCCCGCCACGATGGTGCACATGATCAGGGAGGCACGCGATGCCGTCGCGCGTTCCGACATTCGATGAGCTGATCCACGGCTGCACGCGTTCCGCCGTGCACCTGGAGATGCGCGACTCCTACGCCGTCGACTACGAGGCGGGCCCGTTCGCGGCCTGGAAGAACGGCTTCCGACACGATCCAGCCGACCGGGCGTCCTGGTGGCGGCCGTGGCTCGACCTCATGTCCGAGACGGTGTCCCGCGGTGTCGTCGTGCGGCGAGCGCGCCTCGTGTCCGAGCCAGTGAGCGAGTACATCCGCTACGAGCACTCAGGCACCTTCACCAACGTGGCGGCCGGGGAACAGGTGAGGTGGCTGCCCCGGCGCCAGGCATCGGATATTGCCCTCCCGGGCAATGACTTCTGGCTCTTCGACGAACAGCTGGTGCGCTGGAACCACTTCGCGGGTGACGGATCGTCCATGGGCGGGGAGATCAGTGACGACCCGGCCGCCGCGAAGCTGTGTGCCCACGCCTTTGAGGCCGTGTGGTCGCGCGCGATCCCGCACGACCAGTACGAGATCCACTAGCAGGAAGGACAGACCGGCTCATGCCCATCTCCCCATCGTCGTCCGCTCGGTCTGCCCGCGAAACGGTCGCGCGGCGGTTGCGTGACTTGCGCAAGGCGTCAGGGTTGACGGTTTCCGAGCTGGCCGACCGATGTGGCTGGCACCACGCGAAGACGTCTCGCATCGAGAACGCCCGCACCGCACCCTCAGCCAAGGACATACGCCTGTGGTGTCGTGCGTGCGGTGACGCCGATCAGGCAGACGACCTCATCGTTCAGTCCCTCAACGCAGAGTCGATGTACAGCGAGTGGCGCCACCAAGTGCGCAGTGGGCTGAAGCAACTTCAGGACAGCTGGGTGGAGTTCTTCCACGAGACCCAGCTGTTCCGTGTCTACTCATCGACGCTGGTTCCAGGTCTCCTGCAGACCGAGGGCTACGCAGCGGCGTTGCTGAGTACCATCGCCGACTTCCGCGAAATCCCCAACGACGGGCCGGAGGCTGCGGCCGCCCGGGTCCAGCGGTCCCGCGTCATTCACGACCCCGGCCATCGGTTCGTCCTCCTTGTCGAGGAGGCTGCGCTGTACTACCGGCTCGGGGAGGCAGACGCGATGGCTGCGCAGCTGGGCTACCTCCTGACCGTCGGCGCACTGCCTTCCGTGTCCCTCGGAGTGATCCCGATGGCCACGCAACAGCGTCGGCTCTGGCCGCAGGAGACGTTCCACATGTACGACGACACACTCGTGTCGGTGGAGCTGCTGTCGGCCCAGGTGAACATCACGCAGCCCTCTGAGGTCGCCCTGTACTTGAAGGCGTTCGAGGAGTTGCGGACCATGGCCGTGTACGGGCAGGCGGCACGGGCGCTGATCGTGAAGGCGATCGACGCTCTGAACTGACCCAGGAGGCATGAATGGCGCCGCTTCCTACCCGAAGGCGAGTCCGCTCTCGGCTTCCCCGAGCCAACTCCGGGACAGCCCTGTGGAGAACACAGCGGCGTTGGCCATCAATCCGCCTGAAGCTCCTGCACAATCCGTGCCGCCATGTGTCGGGCCGGGTCGGCGCGGGGGTCCTCGGGATGAGCGTCGGGGGCCAGGATATTCGAGCAGACAAACAGAGTCATCAGCCTGCCGTCCCGGCTTTCCAGATCGTGGCGTCGTTCACGGCGTACGCGGGGTCAGCCAAGAGCCGGCGCGGCCACATTGCGACGGCCTCAGAATGGCGCCCTGGCGGTCTGTGGCCCCCGTCCTGGACGGACGGGGTCTGGGTAGGCGGGTCCCAGCCCGCATGGTGCATAGCCCAAAGGGAGGTATGCGATGCCGTCGAACGTCCCGACGTTCACTGACCTACTGGCCGGAGCCAAGAGGTCGGCCGTCCATCTGGAGATGCGAGACACTTACTACAGCAATCCTCGCTTCGAGTCATGGCGGCAGGGGCACTGTGTCGACTGGAACGACCGCGCCTCGTGGTGGCGTCCCTTCCACCAGGAGATCGCCGACGCGGTCGCCCGCGGGGTGACGGTCCGCCGGGCTCGGGTCGTCTCCGAGCCGGTGACCGAGTACATCCGCTGGGAGCACTACGTCACCCACGCCAACGTGACCGCGGGCGAGCAGGTGCGCTGGCTGCCGCGGCGGCTCGCATCGGATCTGCTGCTGCCGGGCAACGACTTCTGGGTCTTCGACGACACTTCGGTGGAGATTCACCACTTCTCCGGCGACGGTGACTCCATCGAGGATGAGATCCTCAGCGATCCGAAGTTGATCGAACTGTGCGCCTCCGGCTTCGAACGCATTTGGGAGCGAGCCATCCCGCACGAGCAATACGAGATCCACTAGGACGGGCGCGACAGAACAGCTATGCCTCCCGTATCTCCGTCGTCCAGCGTGCAGGCCAGATAGCGAAAGAGATCGAGGCCCTGACTGAACTCCCGCCGGTGCCGTCAAGGCGCTGGTCAGCTGAGTCGGTTGTCTCGCAGCGCGGCCAAAAAACTGGCCCAAGCGTGGGTGTCGAAAGCGATCTGGGGGCCGTACGGATACTTGCTGTCTCGGACAGCCGCACCGTCAAGCACGGCCGCTGCCTCTACACACTCGCTAGTGTTCGCCCCGCTGTACGAGGACTTGAACCAGGCTTCGGCCGGTATCTCAGGGGTGCGGCTCTGCATCACATCTCCTCACGGACACGCTCGATCATGGCTGATGAGGCAGCCATATCCAACGCTTGT
Organism: Streptomyces sp. NBC_01142; assembly: GCF_026341125.1. Taxonomy (NCBI): domain Bacteria; kingdom Bacillati; phylum Actinomycetota; class Actinomycetes; order Kitasatosporales; family Streptomycetaceae; genus Streptomyces; species Streptomyces sp. NBC_01142. Next base: position 1,990,837 of record NZ_JAPEOR010000002.1, on the reverse strand, counting down.
GCGCGGAGGTAGTCGAACGCAAGTCGGTATCGATCCAGTTCTTCCTCCTTCTCCATGAAGAGCGAGCCAAGGTGAATGTCGACGTAGACGACATCCAGGCTGGGCTCCGCGCCCCCGAGGATCACGAAGCTGCCCATCGCCGCCGAGTGGGCACCCTTGGAGAACGGAAGCACCTGGAGCGTGATGTCCGGGGACTCGTTGGCCTGGAGCAGATGGCTGAGCTGCTCCCTCATGACATCGCGCGAACCGACCACGCGGCGGATCACTGACTCGTCGAGGATGGCCCAGAGGTGCAAGGGTTTGGCCCGGGTGAGGATCTCCTGGCGCTTCATCCGGATGTCAACGAGGCGCTCGATCTCTTCGGGCAGCAACCGCATCTCGGAGGCATGCTGCACGGCCTCCGTGTAGCTGCGGGTCTGCAAGAGCCCGGGTACATAGAGGCAGTTGAAGTGATCCTCGCGAATAGCTTCGTCCTCAAGCGTCAGCAGGAGGTTCATAGTTTCCGGGATGGAGTCGGCGAACGAGCTCCACCACCCCTGCTGCTTCGCTTCTTTGGCGAGTGCGACTACAGCCTTACGCTCGGCCTCGCTCGCGTCGTACTCACGACAGAGCGCGTCCACGATGGGCCACTTCACGGGTCCTTCTTGTGTCTCGTACCGGCTGACCGTGGCCTTCGAGACCCCAACCAGGCGGCCGGCTTCCTCCAGGGTCATGCCCTTCCGGGCGCGCAGCTTGCGCATCGTCACGCCCAGCTGGCGGCGACGTGTGGTGGCCCTCGCTGACATGGCAGACCTTCCGTTACATACGGGCCAGCCCTCTGGCCACCAACAAGGCTATGCACGGGTGGAGTTGAACAACCGCAAGGATCACCCGATCGATTCTCGTGAGAAGTTACATCGTGAGACTTCTCAGTGTCATACTCCAGTCGTATCGCTACGCAGCGCAGTCGTATGGACACGGCGGGCGCAGTGCTGCTGTGGCGCAGGAGGGAGTGCGGCTATGTGCGGCAACGAACTGACCATCAACCAATCCAGACTCCGCTGTGTGCTGCCCTTCGAGGCAGAACCGGCCAGGGTGCGCATCCTGCGCAGGTACGTGAGGGATCAACTCACCCAGTGGGGCTTCCCTGCTCTGGCCGACGAGGTGCAGCTGGCGGTCACTGAGCTCGCGACCAATGTAATCAAGCACGTCGGTGACGGAGCGGTGGCGACCCTTGTCATGGAGCCAAGGGAGGGCTCACTTCGCGTAGAGATCCACGACCAGAGCCATGCTGTGCCGGGGGCTGTGGAGCAGGAGTGCGGCGCCGAGCGTGGCCGGGGACTTCACCTGCTGGCAGGTATGTCCGCAGACTGGGGCACCATCGTGACGGCGACAGGCAAGACAGTGTGGTGCGAGTTCGTCCTGGGCGATTCCGGGCAATGCCTCCGCATCCAGCGTGCAGCGGCTGCACTAGAGGGTTATCAGGTGGCCGGCGAGAGCCCGGGACGCCTCAGTGTCGGCCGCCTGCCTGTCTTGGAGACATCGGCGACTGAACTGATCGCGGACTTGCTGCACTGGCTAACCGCAAGGGGCGGCGACCCGGACGCGATCCTGGAGCGGGCTCAGATGCACTTCGAGGCTGAGGCTGTCTGAACTGCGCATGTAAGTCTCCCGTCGCGGGCCTAGTGGCCAGGTGCTTGCCGGCGTGGATGCGCAGGTCTCAGGAAGATCCCAGTCCGGGCTTCTGTACCGGCTCCGAAGCTTGATCACTGGACGGCTGAGCGCAGGAGCGCGACAGCATCGTCGGCCATTCCATGCTTGTGGAGCTCGAGGGCGATTCGGATCACGTCCCTCTCGGGGTGCTCTCGTCCGTACATGTGCACCAGAGCGTCCGCGAGTTGAGCCTGCTGCTGCGCCCGCAGAACGGCGAGGGATGCGGCCCCTTCGAGCGGCGTCAGAGTGCCGACGGTGTCGACCAGCATGGCTAGAGCCGCATCGGCTCTCCCCCGGTCTCGGAGCTGTCCCGCACTGTTGGCGATGTGTCTCGCACCCGCAACATCGCTCTCCTGTCGCTGCCGGTCCCCTCTCGCGGGGGGGACCGGCAGCGACATCGCTCGTCGTCTAGCCTTGGCCAACGCTTTTGACAGGCCGGCTTCGCTGTCCTTGAGCCGAAGGTTTTCCCTGCGGAGATCGCTGTTGTCACCGTGCAGCGTTGAGCATGTCTTGCAGAGACTCTTCTCGGCATGCTTGTGCGCTTTCACCACGTCTTCCCTCGTCAGCCCGACGGCAGCAGCAGAGCCCATCCGGTCGACCGCCATGGCGTGCATGAGCGTGACGAAGTTCAGAGTCGGGACGCGCTTGCCGTTCAAGTAGCGGGATATGGCGTCACGGTCCGTCTTGTAGCCCCGCTCCTGGAACAGGCGAGCTGCCGCCGCAAGTGTCGGAGTACCCATCCGGCCGTGCAGCACTTTGAGAGTGCGGGCGAGGTGATGCCTCCCGGGAGGGAGGTTGGGGTCGATCCTGGTGCCTACTTGTCCGGCGCGCATTCCGTTGCCTCTCCCTTGTTCAGGTCGCAGTCGTAGAGCAGGGCCAGCCGCAGGAATCCGCGGTGTCTGCAGTGTCGGCGTCTTCGAGCGCAACATGCGTTTTCGCTGGACTTCAGTTCGGCCGTGCGTCATCAATTGACTCACTCAGGGCAACCCTGGGCCTGCACAACAGGGGGACCACATACGGCACATCACGCCTGACTGTACGACGCAGTCGGTGTCATGTGCAGGTGGTCGTGGCTGGCTGTTGGATCGGAGACACCTATGACGCTGCCTTCCTGGCAGAACGAAAAGTTCGGCGGCAAGATCCGCGCTGCGCTGTGGCTGGAGACCGAGGTGGGGGAGGGGAACACCTTCACCAAGGCCGAACTGCGCAAGGCTTTCCCCGAGTCGGCACAGATCGACCGAAGGCTGCGCGACCTTCGGGATCACGGCTGGCGGATTGACACGAGCCGCGACGACCCTGCCCTGAAGCAGCAGGAGCAGCGCTACGTGACCAAGGGCGCCGAGGTCTGGCTCCCCGGCCAGGCGAAGGTCGCCAAGCACAAGAGCAGCCTGAGTGCTGCCCAGCGAGCCAAGGTCTGGCAGAACGATAACTTCCTGTGCCGTACCTGCGGGATCGGAGCAGGTGAGCCGTATGGCGACAACGGCGATGTTCTTTCCCAGCTGAACATTGCCCGTCGCAAGGTCGTGCTTGCTGACGGCACTGTGGACCACCAGATGGTTACGGAGTGCAGGCGGTGCGGGACCAGGGGAGAGCGGGAAATCGACCTGGGCGTCCTTCTCAGCCAGGTAGCGGGTCTCTCGTCTCTGGAGAAGGAGGTCTTGGCGGGCTGGATCGAAGCGGATCAGCGTACGCAGGGGACCTTGGAGAAGCTCTGGGGCCATTACCGGACGCTGCCGGTGGCGTCCCGGGAGGCTGTCCGGCAGGCAACGTCCGGAGAGGACAAGTAAGCAGGGTGAAGGGGATCGGAGTCAGCGTGTTTCAAGAGTTCCAGCCGCCGCCGCGTGCAGACCAGTTCAGCGAGCTGATCAAGAAGAGGTTGGAGGAGGTGAAGTCTTCGGGAGGGACCAGGGAGACCGTTACGGTCGATTGGAACGGTCAGGCTGTCCATGTCGAGGTCATCGATCTTCCCCTCGAAAGCCTCTACTTCAACCCCGGCACCCATCGAATCCGCGCCCAGCGAAGCCATGATCCAGTGAAGGACCAGGCGCTGCATCGTGATCCTTGGAGCGCGGAAAGCCAGGGGTATCTGAAGTATCTGCTCCAGGCTGAGCCGGCCAATCCGAATCTCCGCGACACGGCTTTCGACAAGCTCAAGGAGAGTCTGGAGCAGTTTGGCCAGAACGATCCGGGTCTGGTGACGCACCACGGCGTGCTCGTCAACGGCAACACCAGGGCTGCCGCGCTCAGAGAGAGTGGCGTGCAGTCGATGCGTGTGGGCGTGCTGCCGGCCTCGTTCACCTGGGCGGACATCAACGCCGTCGAGCTGTCGCTGCAGCTGCGCAAGGATCACCGTCGCGACTACTCGTACATCAACCGGCTGCTTGCGATGGAAGAGCAGGCGGCGCTGGGTCGGACTCCGGACCAGATCGCCAGGGAGTTCAGGGTCTATCCCAAGACGTACCACCAGGAGCGGTGGATCCTCAGCACCATCCGGGAACTGATCGAGCGGAGCAGGAGCGGCGCTGCCGCGCTGCGACTGGTCGACTTCGAGGACGACCAGGAGAAGTTGAAGGAACTCGAAAGGCTCTACAAGAAGCTCTCGACGGTCGAGCCTGATGAGGCCGAGGTCATCAAGGAGTGGCGTCTCGCCGCGATGCTGCTGGACTTCGCCAAGACGGATGTTCGCCACATCGACGAGCACTTCGCGAAGGCCGACTACCTGGCAAGGAGCCTTCCGGCGAGCCTCAGCGACGCCGGACAGAGCGTAGGCCCTGAGCCGGAAGCTGTGATGGTTCCCGGTCTTGGTGTCGCGGTGCCCGGGACGACATCTCGTGTGGCCGCGGCCCGCGCGCTCAACGATCAGATTCTGAGGGCAAAGGCTGTCGTTGGCGCTACGGCGACGGATGTGCCGGATGCTGACAAGCAGGCGGCTCGTGCGCTCTTTGATAGCGCTAAGGATGCGTTCGACAAGGCGATCGACGACGCCGGCCGGGACGCACGTGTACGCAAGCGGAAGCAGCTCGCTCCCGCTCGTCTCGCGGACGCCTGCGCCGACATCGACCAGTGCGTAGTCGAGCTTGTGCAGGCGCGGACGGCTCGAAGCCTCGATGAAGAGGCGTTCGACGATGCCGTGCTTCAGCTGCGGGAAAGCCTCAGCAAGCTTGCCCAGCAGGCGAAGCGGATTCAGGGGGAGCCTGGCGACGGCGTTTCCTGGCTCGTTGAGGCCGTCGCGGAGGGTCGGCCGTGACAATTGGTACGGCAGCCGAGGTCACGCTGAGCCTCGGATTCGACGAGACGCGTACCAAGGTAGTTCTCGGGACCACGGAGAACTACCGAGGGGAGCTCGTGCAGCTGGCCGCTCGTTTCCGGACGGGCGGCCAGCTCGGCCCTCTGACAGCTGCGGTTGATCTCGATGACTTGCTTGCCAGTGTGGGTGAGGTCGCAGGCTGGTCTGATCCAGAAGGGGTGGAGTGGGCTCCAGACCTGAGAGCCCTGATCCTTGGCAACCTTCAAGATGCAGCGACGGTTGAGAGGAGGCTCAGCACTCCGGACCACACGGGCGAGGTCCTCTCGGATGACGTGCCTCACTTGCTCGGCGATGAGTGGATCGCGGAGCTGGGTGAGTTCCAGCGGCGTGACATAGCGAAGCTGCTCTCCCTCCAGCATGGGGCGAACTTCAGCGTCCCGGGTGCGGGGAAGACTCGGGCAGCTCTTGGCGTGTACTCGGCACAGAAGACGATGGGACACGTCAATCGACTGCTCGTTGTGTGTCCGAAGTCGGCCTATGAGTCGTGGAAGTACGAGACGGCGGTGTGTTTCCGACACAGGCTCCGCCCACATGTGCTGGACGGTTCACTGGATGAGTGGGCGGAGGTTCTGATCGTCAACTACGAACGACTGGACCGGTCGCTCGCGACACTGGCGGCGTGGCTCAAGGCCGAGCCCGCGATGCTCATCCTTGATGAGGCGCATCGGATGAAGCTCGGGGCCCGAGGCACCTACGGAGCTGCCTGTATGGCTCTGGGCCCCCTGGCTCAGAGACGGCTGATTCTCACGGGTACTCCAGCTCCCAATGGATCGAAGGACTTGGAAAACCTTTTGGGCTTCGTCTGGCCGGGACACGGACAGCGATCGGTCACCCGCGCCGTGGCCGGCGGGAATCTGGCCCAGGCCAGTGTCGCGCTCAAGCCGCTTTTCACGCGGACGACGAAGCTGGAGCTTGGTCTGCCGCCGGTAGAGCTTCGGATGCGGTACGTGGATATGCCGCCCCTACACGCCGACATCTACGGCTCTCTAGTGGGCGATCCTGACTCCCGCGCTGCAAACGACGACCTCAGTGGTCTGGGCAAGACAGCCCTTCGCTTGCTGATGGCCGCGACGAGCCCGGCGCTACTGCTCGACGGCGCCAGCCGATACGAGCCCCTGGCATACCAGTTGCCACCGCTCGAGATTCCTCAGGGGCACTCGCTCTACGCGCTCATGCAGAATCTGCCTGACTACGAGCTGTCGCCCAAGTACAAGGAGACAGCCGCGATCGTTGCCGAGAACGCCAGGCAGGGACGCAAGACTCTGATCTGGACGACGTTCGTTCGCAGCCTGACCACTCTCGAACGGCTACTGGAGAAGTACGCCCCCGCGACCGTGTACGGCGGGACCCCAGACCGGGATGAGCAGTTGCGACGCTTCCGGGAGGATCCGGCATGCATGGTGCTGCTCTCTAACCCGGCGACGCTCGGTGAAGGCATCAGCCTGCACCAGGTCTGTCATGACGCTGTGTATGTCGACCGAGACTTCGTCGCTGGACGCTTCCTCCAGAGCCTTGACCGTATCCACAGGCTCGGGCTTGACCCAGATACCGAGACTCGTGTGACGGTGCTCGCTGTCCGAGACACGATCGATGAGGTGGTAGAGGCTCGCCTTGATCAAAAATTGGAGTTCATGGGCAAGATCCTCGATGACCCCTCTGTCCAGCAGTTGGCTGACTTGCAGGAGGAACCCGCTGTGGCCGCCGGCCTCGCTCCCGGCGATGTAGAAGCCCTATTGAGGCATATGGGACGAAGCTAGTCAGGTCGCATCTGGTTGTGCCGTCTGTTGCAACTCCCGCAGCAGGCGGCGCGCTGCCGTGCTGCTAGGTCGTGTGAGGATGGTGTGATCCCTTGCTCTCTCTGCGAGACTTGGGCAGCTTTTTCGCGCCACACATGAGGAGTCCCAAATGGCCGCCCGGCGGAAGCGACCGCAGTTCGACGAGCCTCTTCTCTCAGTCGAGATCTGTGCCGGGGCGGGCGGGCAAGCCCTCGGACTGCACAAGGCCGGGTTTGATCATCTGGCGCTCGTGGAGTGGGATCGGCATGCTGTCGACACCCTCAAACGGAACGTTGGATCTTGGCCAGGGTGGAGCAAGAAGAAGGCCGAGGCGCTCACTCCAAGTGACGTTAAGGATTTCCTGAATTCTCCAGAGTGCAAAGAAATCAAGGCCAGCGGCAGGCGAATCGACCTATTGGCTGGTGGTGTTCCATGCCCGCCATTTTCGCTAGCCGGTAGGCAGCTTGGACCCGACGACGAGCGGGACCTTTTTCCGGATATGCTTAGAATTGTTGAGGAGCTTAGGCCCAGGGCCATTATGATTGAGAATGTGCGAGGGATTTTGGAGCCTCCGCAGGTTTTCATTGAGTATCGCCGATATATCATCAACGAACTGCACCGGCTCGGATATCGGGTTCCATTGATCAATGCTAGCTGGTCAACGGAGAAGAAGAACTCCGAGATGAAGCGGGTATGGCGTCGCGTTGATGCCAAGCAGTACGGTGTTCCGCAGCTGCGTCCCCGAGCCATCCTCGTTGCTATTCATAAAGATGTGCCTGAAGAGTCTGAGTTTGTTTGGCCAGTTGAATTGCGCAACGGCAGCGCATCGGCCTTCGATAAGCTGAAGCCGTCCATGCTCAGGCGGTGTGAAAAATACTGGACGCTAAACAAGGATGGTCAGCCGGCCGGTGCGGGAGAGCGGACAGGTAAAGACGTCTTCGAAGACTGGGAGACGAACGCTCTCAAGGCCCATCGCGGGGTCACCCAAGGTGTCGCGCCCACGCTGGTTGGTGGCTCCAAGAAGCACGGAGGCGCTGATCTTGGCCCCAGTCGAGCCAAGCGTGCCTGGGAGGCGCTGGGTGTCGATGGCAATGGGGTGGCAAATGATGAAGATCTGTGCGACCCGAAGCGGGACCTTTTCCGTCCAGCAGGACCCATGCTCACCGTGGAGCAAGCGGCCATGATCCAAGGTTTTTCGAATTGGGATTTCGAGGGCGGCAAAACGGCCCGGTACCGGCAGATCGGCAACGCTTTCCCCCCGCCCGTTGCCGAAGCTGTGGGGCGGGCCATCGCTGCGGTGCTGAGGCCAGCAGAGCGTTCTGAGCTCCTGCGGGACTATGTCATGGACAAGAGTGCCGCCGAACCCGTGGCGGATCCCTCTGAGCTAGTCATCTTTGAGTCGGACGCTCTCGGGGATGGCTCTCCTAGCGAGGACCGCAGCGGCGATCTCGTCCGCGCATGAAGCTGAAGGCTCGTGCTCCCAGAAGCGGAGCACGAGCCAACCGGCATCGGTCAGCTGTCTATCGGTATCGCGGTCCCGTTCTTTATTTCGCAGAACTTTTTCGGACCAGTATCCAGGGTTCGTTTTCGGGGATACGTAGTGCTCCGGGCAGCCATGCCAGTAGCAGCCGTCGATAAACACCGCCACCTTTGTGGGGCGGAATACGAGGTCTGCTGTTCGGCGGAGGTCTGGAAGCGGCCTGCTGCAGACGCGATAACGCAAGCCCCGGGCATGCACAAGTCGGCGGATAACCTGCTCCGGCTTGGTGTCCCGGCTCCGGATAGCCTGCATATTGCGGCGGCGCGCGGCAGACGACGCCCAGGATCCGTCCGGGGCCGTCCACTCAGCGTTCTCTGACATGCCTCCGAGGTTAGCGGTGACTGATGAGGCTTGATGAGCCGCTTGCGGTCGACCTGCGCCAAGACCAGATATCGCGGCTCGCCTGAGCGTTGGGGGCGTCGGCCAGCCGGCTCACATCGCCCGAGCGGGGCTCAGCCCTGAGCCGCGCCCCCGTGGCAATCCCGGTACGCCGCCCCCGTCCCGCACCAGCAAGCCGCCCCCTTCGCCGGCGGCCATGCCACCGCCCGGCCCCTTGCCGCCAGGGTCGTCGCGTACTGCGGGAGCAGGTCCGCGTTCCTCGGGGAGGACTGTTCCGAGGCTGCGAACGCCTCGTACGACGGGACCGTTGCCCTCACGATGCCCAGGTTCCCCGTGCCCGTCGACGACAGGTCGCGCAGTGAGGCCTCGATGTCCGTCAGGTGGGCCGTCTGCGTGGGGTATTCCGCTTCCAACTCGGGGTACGCCGCCAACAGTTCGTTCAGTTCGTCCTCCGGCCAGTGCAGCACCGCCACCGGGAACGGGCGGGACAGCGCCGAGCGGTACGAGCCCAGTTCCGAGCGGAGGCGGGCGATTTCGGCCTGGAGTTCGGCCGGGTTGTCGGAGCCCAGGGCCCACAGGCGCTTCGGGTCGTGGAGTTCGTCCAGGGAGATGTCCGCCGTGTGGGACGTGTGGACCCTGTCCGCCAGGGCGTCCCACTCGTCGTGCGGCCGGCCCAGGAGGCGGCGGACGCGGTGGCGGCCCGTGAGGAGGGACTGGGTGGCGTACGCGACCTCGTCGTCGTCCGGGGTGAGGAGCAGGGTGACCGCCGTCGTGAAGCACTCGTGCGACGCCTCGAGCTCGTCGTGGGACTCCAGCGTCTCGGCGATGATCTCCCAGGGCGCGGCGTCCGACGGGGCCGCGGCGCGGATGCCGTCGATCAGGGCGCGGGCCTCCGCCTCGTGGCCGTACTCCCAGAGGTTGGCCGCCTGGAGCGCCTTGATCAGCAAGGGGCGTTCGGGGGAGGCCGCGAGGAGGCGGTCGTAGAGGGTGGAGGCCTGCTCGCGGTCGCCGGACAGTTCCAGGTGGGCCGCTGCCTGGAGGAGCAGGGGCTCGTGGTCCTCGGGGTACTGCGCGGCGGTACGCAGCAGGCGCTCGGCTTCGGTGGTGTGGTCGGCAGGCGTGTCGGGGCGCATGGTGGACACCGTACTGCTGTACGGCGGTTCGAAGACATGGGCCGATCTCACGAGTGCAACGACCTGGTGAGTTGGCGGGGCAGCCCCTATCGTGCGCCCGTGCGGGAGCGGACACGGGAACGGATGCGCGAGCGGTCACGGGAGCGGACGCCGGGGCGGTCACGCGAGCGGGTCCCGGTCGTGGTGCAGGGGCGCGGCTCGCGGAGGCGGCTGTCGCTCGCCCGTGCGCTGTGGGCGGGCGCCGAGGTCACCGTCACCCTCGGGGTCGTCGTCCTCCTCCTCGTCGTACATCAGCTGTGGTGGACCAGCCGGCAGGCCCGGCAGGGCGCCGAGCACCAGGTCCAGGCCCTTGAGCGGGAGTGGGGCCGGGAGTGGGGGCAATCACATCCGCAAGAGCGCCGAGAAGGGCGTCCTCGACAAGGGGTACGTCGGGCACTACCCGCAGACCGCCCAGCCCGGCGAGGCCGGGAACTTCGCCGTCGCCGGGCACCGCAACACGCACGGCGAGCCCTTCCGGTACATCAACCGGCTGCGCGCAGGCGACGAGATCAAGATCGAGACGCGCGACGCGGTCTTTGTGTACGCGGTGAGCAAGGGCCTGGCGCAGACCTCGCCGCGGGACACCGGGGTCATCGCGCGCGTGCCGCGCAGCATCGTGCAGCCCGGTGCCGGTTACAGCGATCCCGGGTACTACCTGACCCTCACCACCTGCACGCCCGAGTACAGCTCCCGGTACCGTCTTGTCGTATGGGGGACGTTGAAGTCGATGAGCCCGCGCTAGGCTGAGGGTTCGGCACAACGAGCGAAGCGAGGGGGGAGCATGATCGGACGTACGACGCGGCTGCTCCGGCCCGCCGCGCTGCTGCTCTTCGTCCTCGTCGAGGTCCTCCTGATCGACGGAGGCAGCCTCACCGCCGCCGTCGCTCTCGCCGCGACCGCCACCGCCGCCGCCGGTTCCGCGCTCGTCGTCTGCGCCGTCATCAGTGCCCGCTGTGCGCCCGCCGTGCCACGCACCAGGGTCCGCACCGCCATCCGCGACCGCGAGCAGCGCACCGCGTTCCTGCCGCAGCGCGATCCCGATGCCAGGGGCCGCACCAGGCCCCGAGCCCCCGGCCGTCCCCTCCTGACGGCCGCGTAGGGGCACACCCTCGTACGAAGTACCCCTCGCGGGTCGTCATGCCGCCATGTCCGCATCCCGGCACGACGAGACCCCCGGAGGGCTCACCCATGTCCGTTTTCGCCACCCTGGTCGAGCAGCTCGCCGACCTGCTCCAGCCGCTCTTCCACACCACCGCCACCGCCGCCGCGATCATCGTCTTCACCGCGCTCGTACGGCTGGCCGTCCACCCCCTCTCCCGGGCGGCCGCCCGCGGCCAGAAGGCCAAGGCCAAGCTCGCGCCGCAGATCGCGGAGCTGCGGAAGAAGCACAGCAAGAACCCGGACCGTCTGCAGAAGGCGTTCATGGAGCTGCACGCGAAGGAGAAGGTCTCGCCGTTCTCCGGCTGCTTGCCCAGCCTGCTGCAGCTGCCGGCGTTCTTTCTGATGTACCACCTGTTCTCCAGCGCGGAGATCGGCGGCGAGCCCAACGGCCTCCTCTCCCACACCCTCTTCGCCGCGCCGCTCGGCGACCGCTGGACCGACGCCCTCGCGCACGGCGGGATCTTCGGCGGGGCGGGCATGGTGTACGTCGCCCTGTTCGTGATCGTCGCCGCCGTGGCGACCTTCACCTACCGGCGTACGAAGCGGCAGCTCGCCGCGGCGCCCGTGCAGGAGCAGCCTCCGGGCATGGGCGCGATGACCAAGGTCATGCCGCTGCTCTCCTTCGCCACGCTCTTCACCGTGGGCTTCGTGCCGCTCGCCGCCGCGCTCTATGTCGTCACCAGCACCACCTGGACCGCGGTCGAGCGGGTCTTCCTCTACCGGGACATGCCGGTCGCGGGCGCGCTTACTACTGTCGCGTAAGGGTCCAGGTTGTGAACGGGGTCTTGCGGAGTGGTCCGCCGTCTTGGAGGATCAGCCAATCCTCCGATGCTCCCGATGGCCGCTCCCATCGGCCGGGCTCGCACTCGACAAGGGGAGACTGACCATGAAACTGCTGCGAGTCGGTACGGCCGGCGCCGAGCGCCCGGCCCTGCTCGACCAGGACGGGACGACCCTGCGGGACCTGTCCGGCCTTGCCACGGACATCGACGGGGAGCTGCTCGCCGACGCGTCCGCCCTCGCCCGGATACGGGCCGCGGCCGTCGCCGGCGAGCTGCCCGTGCTGGATGCCGCCGGGCTCCGGGTCGGGCCGCCGCTCGCCCGTATCGGCAAGGTCGTGTGCATCGGGCTGAACTACCACGACCACGCCGCCGAGACCGGCGCGGTGACTCCGGCCGAGCCGGTCGTCTTCTTCAAGGCCGCCGACACGGTCGTCGGCCCGCACGACACCGTGCTCGTACCGCGCCGCAGCCGCAAGACCGACTGGGAGGTCGAGCTCGCGGTGGTCGTCGGACGTACGGCCCGCTATGTGGAGGACGACGAGGACCCGCTGTCGTACGTCGCGGGCTACGCCGTCTCCCACGACGTCTCGGAGCGCGAGTTCCAGATCGAGCGCGGCGGTACCTGGGACAAGGGCAAGAACTGCGAGACGTTCAACCCGCTGGGGCCGTGGCTGGTGACGGCGGACGAGGTGGCCGACCCGCAGGCGCTCTCGCTCAGGCTCTGGGTCAACGGCGAGCTCAAGCAGAACGGCACGACGGCGGACCAGATCTTCCCGGTGGCGGAGGTCGTCCGGTACGTCAGCCAGTTCATGACGCTGTACCCCGGAGACGTCATCAACACCGGTACGCCGGCGGGTGTGGCGATGGGGCGGCCGGAGCCGAAGCCGTATCTGCGGGCCGGTGACGTGGTGGAGCTGGAGATCGACGGGCTGGGCCGCCAGCGTCAGGAGCTCAAGGACGCGTAGCCGCCCCTGCGGGCGACCGTGAGGGGGGGTGCCGCATCCCGTGCCGGGGGGACGGCAGCGGGATGCGGCGGGAAGGGGCCGCAGGGGTACGGGGGTTGCCCCTGCGGCCCCGGTCTCAGGTGGCGATGAAGCGCTCCAGGGCCTCCACCACCATGGCGTGGTCCTCGGCCTGCGGCAGGCCGGAGACCGTGACCGAGCCGACGACGCCCACGCCGTCGACCGTGATCGGGAACGAGCCGCCGTGCGCCGCGTACGTGTCCGGGTCGAGACGCGAGGACTCCTCGAACGTCGTGCCCTTGGCGCGGTGCCGCGTGCCGACGAGGAACGAGCTCTCGCCGTACCGCTCGACGACACGGCGCTTGCGGTCGATCCAGGCGTCGTTGTCGGCGCTCGATCCCGCCAGCGCGCAGTGGAAGACCTGCTGCGTACCGCGGTGGATGTCGATCGCGACGGGCGCGTGGCGCAGATGGGCCATTTCGACCAGCATGCTGCCGAGCGCCCAGGCGTCGTCGTACGTGAACGTGCGCAGCGTCAGCCGGCGTTCCTGGGCGACGAGCTCGTCGACGGAGAGCGGTGCGGGCGCGGGTGCGGTCTCCGGCGTGGGTGCGGGGCCGGGGGTGGACGCGGGTACGGGTACGGGTACGGGGCCGTGGCCTGCAGTGGTCATGCGGAGACCTCCACGGTGACGCCCTCGCGGGCGGAGCGGTGCGCGGCCTCCAGCACGTCCAGCGCGGCGGCCGCCTCAAGGGCGGTGACAGGCGGGGCGGTGTTCTCGCGCAGGGCGGTGGCGATGCCCGCGTAGTACGCCGGGTAGTCGCCCGGCAGGGTCTCGACCGGGCGTCCGCCGCCGGTCAGCGGCGACTCTCCCGCGCCGAGCGTGCCCCACAGCGACTCGGGCTCCACGCCCCACTCCGCCCCGGGCTGCGGGCGCTTGCCCTCGCGCAGGTCCGCCTCCTGGGGGTCCAGGCCGTGCTTGACGTATCCCGCGACCGAGCCGAGGACCCGGAAGCGCGGGCCGAGCTGGGCGGTGACGGCGCTCATGTACAGATGTGAGCGGACGCCGTTCGCGTGGGTGAGGGCGATGAAGGTGTCGTCGTCGGTCTCGGCGCCGGGGCGGCGGACATCGGCCTCGGCGTACACCCGCACGACCGGGCCGAAGAGGGCCAGCGCCTGGTCGACGACATGGCTGCCCAGGTCGTACAGCAGGCCGCCGATCTCCTGCGGGTCGCCCGACTCGCGCCAGCCGCCCTTGAGCTGCGGGCGCCACCGCTCGAAACGGGACTCGAAGCGCTGTACGTCGCCGAGCTCGCCGTCCGCGATGAGCTTCTGGAGGGTGAGGAAGTCGTTGTCCCAGCGACGGTTCTGGAAGACGGAGAGGAGCAGTCCGCGCTCCTCGGCGAGGGCGGCGAGTTCACGCGCCTCGGCGGCGGTGCCGGCGATCGGCTTGTCCACGACGACCGCGAGGCCGGCCTTGAGGGCGGCGGTCGCGATCGGGACGTGCGTCTTGTTCGGGGACGCGATCACGACCAGATCGAGATCATCCGCACGCTCCCACAGCTCGTCGGGCGAGCCCGCGAAACGTACGTCCGGGAAGGCGGCGCGGGCCTGCTCCTGTCGCTCCGGGCTGGAGGTGACGACCGTGTCGAGGGCGAGGCCTTCGGTGGCGGCGATCAGCGGGGCGTGGAAGACGGAGCCCGCCAGGCCGTAGCCGACGAGCGCGACGCGGTGGGGGCGGCCGGTGCCTGTCATGCCTCCACTTAAGCAACGCTGTTGCCAAAGTGCAAGCGGGGGAGACAATGGCCTGGTGAACAGGACGGACAGAAGCGGTGTGAACCTGCTGGCGCTGCGCAGCCACAATGCGGCGCTGGTGCTCGATCTGCTGCGTGCGGCAGGTGAGGGCGGCATCAGCAGGCTCGAGCTCGCCGAGCGCACCGGGCTCACCCCGCAGGCGGTCAGCAAGATCACCGCGCGGCTGCGCGAGGAGGGCCTGGCGGAGGAGGCGGGCCGCCGCGCGTCCACCGGCGGCAAGCCGCGCACCGTACTGCGCATGGTCCCCGCGGCCGGCCACGCGGTGGGGCTGCATCTGGACCGCGACGAACTGACGGCGGCCCTGCTGGACCTGGCGGGCACGCGGGTCGCGTCCCGCACGGTGCCCCTGGACCTGGGCGCGGGAGCGGAAGTGGTCGTGGAGGCGGCGGCGCGGGAGGTGGAGGCGCTGCTGGCAGCGGACGGGGACCCCTCTCCCCGCACCCGTCCCTTCCCGGCCGCGGCCGACTCCGCCGTCCCTGGGCGCGTGCTCGGCGTCGGGGTCGCCATGCCCGGGCCGCTCGATCACCTCAGGGGTGTGCCGCAGCGCGTGACCGGGTTTCCGCAGTGGGCCGGGTTTCCCCTGCGTGACGCGCTCGCCGCTCGCCTCGGGCTGCCCGTCGTGCTCGACAAGGACACCAACGCCGCCACCCTCGGGCTCGCCCTGCGCGGGCCCGGCGGCTCCTTCGCGTATCTCCACCTCGGTACGGGGCTCGGCGCCGGCCTTGTCCTCGGCGGGGCGCTCTACCGCGGCGCCCGCACCGGAGCGGGGGAGTTCGGGCACCAGGTCATCCAGCTGGACGGGCCCGAGTGCAGCTGCGGCAATCGCGGCTGTATCGAGGCGCTCTGCCTCGCCGCCGTCGCCCGCGGCGACCTCGCCCTGGCCGCGCGGGTCCTCGGCGCCGGCGCCGCGAACCTCGTCGAGCTCCTCGACATCGACCGGGTGCTGCTCGGTGGCCGTGTCGTCGCCGCGGCCGAGGAGTCGTTCGTACGGGGAGTGGGAGCCGCCCTCGCCGAGCGCGGACGGGGAGTGGGCGCTGCCCTCACCGAGCGCGCCCGGATTCCGGTGCTCCCGGCCGGAGGCGGCCCCTGCGTCGTCGCCGAGGGGGCGGGCCAGCTGGTCCTCGCCCCCCTGTTCGGGCGGGCCGAGGTGGCGTTCCCCGCTGGTCGTATATGACAGAAAATAGGCTGATAGGGCGGAGTTGTCGCACTGTTCGGCCGTATGGGCTCGTGGCGCGCAGCTCCGGGCACGCGCGCGTGGCAGGGTCTCGGCTCACAGCCGGGTGATCCCCCGGTGGTACGCGAGCAGCAAAGGCCACCCATGCGACTGCGCAATGCCCTCGCCATCGGCACCACCGCGGCCACGATCGTGACCGTGGCGCTGACCGGTCCGGCCGCGATGGCCACCGCCGTGACCGCGCGCGCCGGAGCCGACAGCATCGCGGGGCGGCCTGCGGGGCCGTACGGGGAGTCGCACGCGGGGCGGCCCGCGGGGCCGATCGCCGGACAGTCCGCCGGGCAGCTCGCCGGACAGGTCGCCGGACAGGTCGCTGCCGGGCCGATCGTCGGCAACGTCGCCGGACAGTCCGCGGGGCGGCCCGCCTCCGGGCCTGTCGCCGGCAGCATCGCCGGGCAGCCTTGGGTGCTGTCCGCGGGGCAGCTCCCCGCCGGGCAGCCCGCCGACAGCATCGCCGGGCCTGTGCCTGTGCCCGTGCCCGTCGCCACGCCGTCCGCCGGGGCCCGTCCCGGGCCCCGGACGCCCGAGGACCGGCAGCCCACCTGTGGCAAGGCCTCCGACCCCGACTTCCCCATCGCCACTCGCATCCACGGCGGCCCCGCCGTCCAGCACCCCGGCGGCGACTCCCGCCAGTGGTCCGTGGACCTCACCAACACCACCGACGAGACCTGCAGCAACATCCACCCGGTGATCGTCTTCACCGGGCGCGACAAGGGACTCACCGCGCCCCGGATCCAGTTGGAGTTCCGCGACGAGGACACGGACCGCTGGCTTCCCGTCGTCATCGAGACGACCGCCGAGGAGGAGGTCGTCGGGGTTCTCGACGGCGTCGGGTTCTCCGGCTTCGCCGTCCCGGCCCGCAAGTCGCTCACCGTCGACGTCCGGCTCGCGCTCGCCGCCGACACCCCGCCCAACGCGGTCACCGTCAACGCCGCGATCGTCCAGCGGAAGGGCGACGACGGCGAATGGGTCGGGGAGTCCGGCGACTACCGCTTCGACGTCGTCGAAGCGGAGCGCGAGAAGAAGAAGAAGGAGGAGGACGGTTCCGGATCCGCCACCGCCCCCGACGGGGCCGGCGACCTCGACGAGCTCGACGGGATCGGCGAACTCGATGCCCTCGACGAGCCCGACGAGCTCGCCACGACGGGTATGGACTCCGTGCTCCGCCTCGCCGTCGGTGCCGGCGCCGTCCTTCTGTGCTGCGGGGGCCTGGCACTGGCGGCCCGCCGCTTCCGCGCCGCGCGACGCTGAGCGGGTTCCTTATCGTCCGTTGGTACACGTCACAGCCTCAGGCAACGATGACAAGCACCCGCGCCCCTGAGTCGGGTGCTGTCACCACACCCGCCGCCGCGCGCCACCTCGGCGTTCCACCTGATACCGGGTGGCTGTTCCGCCACCGGTATTCATCGCAGGGTGAGCGGGGTCTCGGATTCGACGCGCAACAGCTTCTCGGGGTTGCGGACGTAGTAGAGGCCGGTGATGCGGGCGTCCTCGACGCGGATCGCCATGATGCCGTCGATCTCGCCGTCCAGGTGTACGAGGAGTGCCGGGTTGCCGTTGACCATGGCGGGGCCGACGGTGATCGGGAGTTCGTTCTTGCCGAGACCACCGATCATGAAGCGGGCCACCTTCCAGGCACCGGTGATCGGCCGCGGCGCGGCCTGCTTGATGCCGCCGCCGTCGCTCATCAGAACGACCTCCGGGGCGAGCACGTCGAGGAGGCCCTGCAGGTCTCCGCTGTCGAGCGCGCGCTGGAACGAAGCCAGAGCCGCCCGGGTCTCGCTCGCGGAGACCACCTGGCGAGGGCGGCGGGCATCGACGTGCCGGCGGGCGCGGTGCGCGATCTGGCGGACGGCCGCGGGGCTCTTGTCGACGGCGGCCGCGATCTCGTCGTAGCCGACGTCGAAGACCTCGCGCAGCACGAAAACGGCGCGCTCGGTGGGCGACAGCGTCTCCAGGACGAGCATGACCGCCATCGACACGCTCTCGGCGAGCTCGACGTCCTGGGCCACGTCCGGCGCGGTGAGCAGCGGCTCGGGCAGCCAGGGGCCGACGTAGGCCTCCTTGCGGCGCGACATCGTGCGCAGCCGGTTGAGCGACTGGCGGGTTGTGATCCGGACCAGGTAGGCGCGCTGGTCGCTCACCTGTCCCAGGTCGACCTTGACCCACCGCAGCCAGGTCTCCTGGAGGACGTCCTCGGCGTCGGCCGCCGATCCGAGCATCTCGTAGGCGACGGTGAAGAGCAGGTTGCGGTGGGCGACGAAAGTCTCGGTCGCCGGGTCAGTGGTGTGGTCGCTCATATCCCGACCCCTCTCCTTCGCGGCCGGCCCTGGTTGCCGAAGGCCTTCGAGCGTGCATCCACAGCAAGGTCCTTTTCGTTGGCGGCCGTTCGATCCGACCCACCTGTCCGGTGCGATCGAGAGTAGGACACCACCCGGCGCACGGCTGTGACACGCCAAGCATGAACGCATGCGTGAGGCGGCGCCCCCCAACAAGGGCGTACAAGGGCGTCGCCGCACGTCATGCAGTCCAGATCCGTTGATAGGTGACAGTCGACCGCACCGACCACGAATGCCTGGCTAGGCTGCTTGTTCAGCGGTGGCCGGCGCCTCCCCGCGCTTGGCCTGCAGCAGTTGCCGGCGCTTGTCATCCTTGGTCCACCAGGTGCGCGCACCGGGCTTGCGTGCCTCGTACGCCAGCTGCCAGACGGTGGCCTTGCAAATGAACTCCTTGAGCTTCGCGCTCGGGCGGCCGCCGAGGTAGTACCTCTTGGCGGTGTCGTCCTTGCCGGCGAACTGAAGGATGCCGGAGCGACGACCCAGGCTGATGCACTGGCTGACGAACCCCACCTCGATGGGGGCGGGTTGCTCACCGGCGATCCGGCTGAGCACTGTCTCGGCGGCCTGCGGGCCCAGCTGAACCGCGGCCTGGCAGCTCATCCGGAACGGCAGGTCCGACGGCGCCGCCGAATCCCCGGCCGCGACGATGCGTTCGTCGTCCACGCTCGTCAGCGTCTCGTCCGTGAGCAGGCGGCCCAAGGCGTCGGTGCTCAGCCCGCTGCGCGCGGCCAGGTCCGGCACGCCGAATCCGGCGGTCCAGATGGTCACCTTGCTCGGCAGCTTGCGGCCGCCACTGAGCTGCACGCTGTCGCGAGTCACAGCCGTCACCTTCGCGTCGGGGCCTTCGAGCACGGTCACACCGAGTGCGGCCAGCCGCTGGGCAACCGAGCGTCGACCCCGGGGATGCAGATACGGGCCGAGCACCTCGCCGCAGACCAGGGTCACGGTGCGGCCCTCCTCCGCCAGCTCGGCGGCGGTCTCGATGCCGGTCGGACCGGCTCCGACAACCGTCACCGCGGCTGTTGCAGGTGCGGCGTCGACGACCGGCCGCAGCCGCTGCGCCTCCTCCAGAGTGGCAATCGGGTAGGCGAACTCGGCCGCTCCGGGCACGCGCGGGTCGGCGCTGCCACTGCCCACTGCGTAGATCAGGTAGTCGTAGCCGACCGTGCCGCCGGTCGCCAACGTCACGCTGCGCTCGGTCGCGTCGATCCGTGCCACGGTGTCGACCACCAGCCGGATGCCCTTGCCCAGGACTTTGCGGTAGGCGACGACCGCGTCGTGGGACCCACCCACCAATTGGTGCAGGCGGATCCGCTCGACGAAGGTCGGGCGCGGGTTGATCAGCGTCACTGTCACGTCGCCGCGCTGCGTCAGACGATTGGCCGCCATGACGCCGGCGTATCCGCCGCCGATCACGACCACATCGGTGTTCTCGGTCATGGTGTCTCCTTCGGTTCCAGGGGCTCGACCTCAAGACACCGCGTGATCGATTGTTGTGACAGCCTGTGAGGCAGGTCACTCCACAGGCGTGGGCTCGTGGGCCCGGCACGCGGAGTCCGCACGGTCGGAGCTGAGGCTCCGGGGATGCGCGCCACCCCAGGGGGCGGGGGTGCGGGGCGAACACGAAGGCCCGGCGGCGCCCGCGCTCAACGCACCTCACCTCGTCCGAACGCTCGTGGGCGACGCCGAACGTTCATATCCGTCTGCGAGCATCCCTTGGTGGACTACCCGAACGACCAGGCGCCCGGCGCCCCTGTCCGCTCCGGCATCCCGGAGCATGGACGCATCCCCAAGTACTACGCCGTCAAGGCCCATATCTCGCTCCTGACAGAGGAGTTGGGCGAGGGGGGACTGCTGCCGACCGAGCGCGATCTCGCCGTACGGTACGAAGTCTCGCGCGAGACCGTGCGCCAGGCGCTGCGTGAACTCCTGCTGGAGGGCCGGCTCCGCCGCCAGGGCCGCGGCACGGTCGTCGCCGGCCCCAAACTGGAGCAGCCCCTCTCGCTCGCCAGCTACACCGAAGGCGTACGCCGCCAGGGGCGCAGGCCGGGCCGCAGCCTGATCACGCTCGACCGGTTCCCCTGCTCGGCCGCGCTGGCCGCCGAGATCGGGACGGAGCGCGGCGACCCCGTCTGGCACATGGAGCGGGTGCTGCTCGCGGACGACGAGCGGGTCGGCCTGGAGAGTACGTACGTCGCCGTCGCCCGAGTGCCGGACCTGGACGCCGACTTCGACCCCGACTCGTCCTTCTACTCCTATCTGCGTGAGCGCCTCGGAATCTCCTTCGGCGACGCGGACGAGCGGATCGAGACGGTACTCGCGACGCCGCGTGAGGCGCTGCTGATCGGCGCGCCGCCGGCCCTGCCGATGCTGCTGATCCACCGTGTCTCGCGGGACACGGCAGGCAAGCCGCTGGAGCGGGTGCGCACCCTCTACCGCGGCGACCGCTTCAGCTTCACGACGCATCTGGGCGCCGGGGCGTGAGGGGCCGAGCCGGGGGCTGAGTCCCTGGCGTACAGCGAAGCCGGACAGAGCAAGAAGATAACGAGAAGATAACGGGTCTGGTCCAACCTTGGGTGCCCGTTCACCCTCCCGTTGCCGTCCGGATCCGTCCGGGTCACCGCCCCCCACGAGCGTTGCCGCCGTGAGAGTCATCGTCGTAGGAGCCGGCGTGGTGGGAACCATGCACGCCTGGCACGCAGTGGAACGCGGCCACGAGGTCGTACACATCGAGCGCGAGACCGAGGCCCGGGGCGCCAGCCTGCGCAACTTCGGCCAGATATGGGTCAGCGGCCGCGCCGGAGGAGAGGAGCTGGAGACCGCACTGCGCGCCCGCGAGCTGTGGGAGTCCATCGGGGAGCGGGTGCCCGGACTCGGCTTCCGGGCGATCGGCTCGCTCACCCCCGTACGTAACGACCTCGAGCTCGCCGTCGCCGAGGCGGCCGTGGCCCGCCCCGACGCGGCGGCCCGCGGCTACCAGCTGGTCACCGCGGGCGAGGCCCGCCGGATCAACCCCGCCCTGCGCGGGAAGTTCGAGGGGGCGCTGTGGTGCGAGCGCGACGCCGCCGTCGAGCCGCGGCCCGCCCAACTCGCCCTGAAACAGGCCCTGCTGGCCTCCGGCCGGTACACCTACCTCGGCGGCCGCGAGGTCCGCGACGTCATCGGTGAAGGATCCGTCCGCGACGACCACGGCGAGGTGCACACCGGCGACGCCGTCGTCCTCTGTACGGGCGCGTCGCTCTCCGGTCTCGTACGCGAGCTCGCCCCCGACCTGCCCGTACGCCGCGTCCGCCTCCAGATGATGCAGACCGACCCGCTCGGCGAGCCGCTCACCACCTCCGTCGCCGACGCCGACAGCTTCCGCTACTACCCGGCGTACGCGAGCGAGGCGCTGGACGCCCTGAGCGCCGGGCAGGCCCAGACGCCGACCGCCGCCGCGCACAAGATGCAGCTGCTGATGGTGCAGCGGCTCGACGGCGGACTGACCATCGGCGACACCCACGAGTACGAGCACCCCTTCGCCTTCGACACCCTCGAGGACCCGTACGAGCACCTCATCGAGGTCGTCGAGTCCTTCCTCGGCAGGCCGCTGCCGAGGATCCGCCGCCGCTGGGCCGGGGTGTACGCGCAGTGCACCGACACGAGCCGCGTGGTGCACCGGCAGCAGGTGCGCGACGGGGTGTGGCTGGTGACCGGGCCGGGCGGGCGCGGCATGACCTGCTCGCCCGCCATTGCCGAGACGACCGCGAACGAACTGGGCTGGTGACAGCAATGACGACGACGAACCGCAGCAACCTCGTCGTACTGGACATGGCCGGTACGACCGTCGCCGACGGGGGACTGGTCGAGCAGGCCTTCGCCACGGCCGCGGAACGGCTGGGCGCCGAGCCGGAGTCGATGCCCGGCATGCTCGACCACGTCCGCGCCACCATGGGCGAGTCGAAGATCTCCGTCTTCCGGCATCTGTTCGGGGACGAGGGCCGTGCCCGGGCCGCGAACATCGCGTTCGAGGAGGCGTACGGGGAGCTGGTCGACGGCGGACGCATCGCCCCGGTTCCCGGCGCCCGCGAGGCCATCGAGGAGCTGGCGGACCAGGGCCGGACCGTCGTGCTGACCACCGGCTTCGCCCGCACCACACAGGACGCGATCCTGAGGGCCCTGGGCTGGCAGGACCTGGTCGGTCTGACCCTGTGTCCGGCCGACGCGGGCGGTCGCGGGCGGCCCTACCCCGACATGGTCCTCGCCGCCTTCCTGCGTACGGGGGCGGTGGACGGCGTCCGGGACATCGCGGTCGCGGGCGACACGTCGTACGACATGCTCAGCGGCGTACGTTCCGGAGCGGGCATCGTCGCCGGGGTGCTCACCGGCGCCCACGACGAGGCCGCGCTGCGGCGGGCGGGGGCGAGTGACATCCTCGCCTCGGTCGCCGAGTTGCCCGGGCTCCTCGCCGGGGCGGCCCGATGACCGGCGGCATCCGCTTCGAGAACGTCTCGGTCTCGTACGGGGGGGCGCGGCGGGACCACAGCGCTCGACTCGCTCGACCTCACCGTCGAACCGGGCGAAGTCATGGCGCTGCTGGGGCCCTCGGGGTCGGGGAAGACCACCGCGCTGCGTGCCGTCGCCGGCTTTGTGCAGCCCGTTGCCGGGCGGGTGTTCATCGGCGAGCGGGACGTCACCGGGCTGCCTCCGCACCGGCGCGGCATCGGCATGGTCGTGCAGCAGTACGCCCTCTTCCCGCACATGCGCGTCAAGGACAACGTCGCCTTCGGCCTCAAGGCGCAGAAGGCGCCCAAGGGCGAGATAACCGGCCGGGTCGCCGAGGCGCTCGAGCTGACGGGCATGGCGGCGTACGCGAAGCGCTATCCGCGCGAACTGTCCGGAGGGCAGCAGCAGCGGGTCGCCATCGCGCGGGCGCTGGCGATCCGCCCGGGGGTGCTGCTGCTGGACGAGCCGCTCTCCGCGCTGGATGCGCAGCTGCGCTCCGGGATGCTGGCGGAACTGGCGCGGCTGCACCGGGAGTTGCCGGACGTCTCGATCCTGTATGTCACGCACGACCAGGTCGAGGCGCTCACACTCGCGGACCGGATCGCGGTCATGGACAGGGCGCGGCTGCGGGACTGCGGGACACCGCAGGAGCTGTACCGGCGGCCGCGTACGGAGTTCACGGCGTCGTTCGTGGGGAACGCGAATCTGCTGCCGGTCACGGTGGGCGCCGGGTCGGTGTCCTTCGCCGGGACGGACCTCGGGGTGACTGTCGGCGAGGCCTCGGCCGGGGCGACGGCGACCCTGTGCATACGCCCGCACCTGGTCGGACTCGGCGAAGGGCCCAACGCCCTGCGCGGCACGCTCGCCGAGGTCCAGTGGCGGGGGTCCACCCACCGGCTGTACGTCGACGTGGCGGGCCACCGCCTCAAGGCGGACCTGCGGGAGCTGCGGGAGACTCCGTCGCTGGGCGACGAGGTGACGCTGCACTTCGCGCCGGAGGACGCGGTGCTGCTTCCCGCGGGTGCGGGCCCGGGTCCGGGTCCGGGGGCCGGTGCGGTTTCGGGGCCGGGGGTGTCCGATGGCTAGCGCGACGCCGTCGCCCGCGGACCGCGGTGGGCTGCGCCCGGCCTCCGGGGCGGGGGTTCCCACCGGCACGACGTGTGCGCAGGGCGGGTCGGGTGCGGGTCCTGCGGTGGTGGGTCCCGCGCCGTCGCCGTCGCTGTCGGCGTCCGCGAGCGTCGCAGACGGGCGGGACCGGCCGGAGGTTGGAATGTCCGCGGGTGACGGGTCGGCCGTGCGGTCACCGGTGGTGGGCAGTCCGCTGTCGGTGTCTGCGGGCGCCGCGGACGGGCCGGGCCGGCCGGAGGCCGACGGGCAGCGCGGCGGGCGTCCCATGCCCGGCGGGGTGCGGCAAGCCGGAGACCGGCACGCGGGCGTGCCCGCCGATCGCGCCGCGGGCCTGCCGGAGGGCGCATCGCCCCGTGCCGGGCGCGGCCCTCACACCGATCGCGCCGCGGGTCGGCCGGACGGCGCATCGCCCCGTGCCGGGCGCGGCCCTCACACCCCCGCGCGCGGGAAGCCCCGTCGCCGCGTACCCCGCTTCGTCTGGGCCCTGCCACCCGTCGCCGTGCTCGGGGTCGTCTTCCTCTATCCCCTCGGGCTCGTCGTGCAGGAGTCCCTCGCACCCGGTGCGTACGCCGACGTCTTTGCGTCCACCGCCTTCCGGGACGCCCTCGTCACCACCGTCTGGCTCGCGGTCGGGGCGACCGTCGGGTGTCTCGTACTCGGCTTCGCCCTCGCCCTGATCATCGCCTTCGTACCGTTCCCCGGCGGCAGAGCGGTCTCGAAGTTCATCGACGTCTTCCTCTCCTTTCCCTCCTTCCTCATCACGCTCGCGCTGCTCTTCCTCTACGGCACCGTCGGCATGGCCAACGGCCTCTGGAGCGACCTCACCGGCGCGGCCGAAGGCCCCTTCCACTTCCTCACCACCCCCTGGGGCGTACTCCTCGCGGAGATCACCTACTTCACGCCCTTCGTGATGCGCCCGCTGCTCGCCGCCTTCTCACAGCTGGACACCGCGCAGCTGGAGGTCGCCTCCTCGCTCGGGGCCAGGCCCGCGCGGATCGTGCGGCGGGTGATTCTGCCCGAGGCACTGCCCGCCCTCGCGGCCGGCGGGAGTCTGGTGCTCGTCATGTGCCTCAACGAGTTCGGCATCGTCCTGTTCACCGGGGCGAAGGGCGTCACGACCCTGCCGATGCTCGTCTACAGCAAGGCGATCCTCGAGTCCGACTACCCTGCCGCCTGCGTCGTCGCGGTCGTCAACATCGCGATCTCCGTCGGCCTTTACAGCCTCTACCGGGTGGTGAGCCGTCGTGCTGGTGCATAGCAAGAAGGGCCGCTGGGCCACCTGGGCCCTCTTCTTCGCCCTCTTCCTGCCGCTGTTCGCGGTGCCGCTCCTCGTCATCGTCGCCGCGTCCTTCTCGACGAACTGGTCCGGCGCGTTCCCCTCCGGGCCGACCACCGAGCACTACGGCGCGGCCGTACGCGGAGAGTCCCTCCAGGCCCTGACCACCAGCCTGGTCACCGCCGTCACCGCCAGCCTGCTCGCGCTCACCGTCGGCAGCTGGGCGGCGCTCGCGGCCTCCGCCCTCACCCGGCGCGGGCGCCGCGCCGTCGACGCGCTGTTCATGCTGCCGGTCGCCGTCCCCTCCGTCGTCGTCGGCCTCGCCATCCTGGTCGCGTTCTCCCAGCCGCCGATGCTGCTCAACGGCACGCGCTGGATCGTGATCCTCGCGCACACCGTTCTTGTCACGGCGTTCGCCCACCAGTCGGTCGCGGCGGCCATCATGCGCCTCGACCCGATGTACGAGCAGGCGGCGGCGAGCCTCGGCGCCCGACCCTCGTACGTACTGCTCCGAGTGAAGCTCCCGCTTCTGCTGCCGTCCCTCAACGCGGCGGCAGGGCTCTGCTTCGCCCTGTCCATGGGCGAGTTGAGCGCCACGATGATGCTCTACCCGCCGGACTGGATGCCGCTGCCGGTGCAGATCTTCACCGCCACCGACCGCGGGTCCCTCTTCACCGGGTCGGCCGTCGCGGTCGTCCTGATGGGCACGACGCTGCTCGTGCTCCTCGCCGTCTCCCGTATCCGTACCAGAGCCTCGTTCCGCTAGGAGATACACAACGTCATGCGAAGCCACCTCAAGCCGATCGCCGCCGTCACCGGCAGTCTCGCCCTCACCGCCTCCCTCACCGCCTGCGGCGGCTCCTCCGCCGCCTCCGACGAGAACGTCGTCACCGTCTACAGCGCCGACGGCCTCAAGGGCGAGAAGGGCGACGGCTGGTACGACC
The DNA here is from genome assembly GCF_026341125.1 of Streptomyces sp. NBC_01142. Taxonomy (NCBI): domain Bacteria; kingdom Bacillati; phylum Actinomycetota; class Actinomycetes; order Kitasatosporales; family Streptomycetaceae; genus Streptomyces; species Streptomyces sp. NBC_01142. Next base: position 1,964,889 of record NZ_JAPEOR010000002.1, on the reverse strand, counting down.
AGGTGTTCAAGGACTTCGAGAAGGAGACCGGCATCAAGGTGAAGTACGTGGAGGGCGGCTCCGGCGAGATGGTGCAGCGCGCCGCCCGCGAGAAGGCCAACACCCAGGCCGATGTCCTCGTCACCCTGCCGCCCTTCATCCAGCAGGCCGACTCCAAGGGCCTGCTCCAGGCGTACGTCCCCAAGGGCGCCGACAAGGTCAACGGTGGCGACAAGTCCACCGACGGCAAATGGACTTCCGTCGTCAACAACTACTTCGGCTTCATCTACAACAAGAAGGAGCTCACGGAGGCTCCCACCACCTGGGAAGAGCTCCTCGACTCCAGGTACAAGGACAAGCTCCAGTACTCCACGCCCGGCGTCGCGGGCGACGGCACCGCCGTCGTCATCAAGGCCATGCACGACTTCGGCGGCAAGGAGCCGGCGATGGAGTATCTGAAGAAGCTCCAGGACAACAACGTCGGCCCGTCCTCCTCCACCTCCAAGCTCGCGCCCAAGGTCGACAAGGGCGAGATCCTGGTCGCCAACGGTGACGTACAGATGAACTTCGCGCAGTCCCGGTCCATGCCGAACCTGGGTATCTGGTTCCCGGCGAAGGACGGTGGCAGGCCCACCACCTTTGCGCTGCCGTACGCCGCCGGGCTCGTCACCAAGGCCCCGCACACCGAGAACGGCAGGAAGCTGCTCGACTACCTGCTCAGCGAGAAGGCACAGAAGCAGGTCAGCGCGGTCGGCGGCGGATTCTCGGCCCGCAGTGACGTCAAGGCCACCGATGCGAACGCCATCGAGCTCACCAAGCTCATCGACGGCGTCGACGTCTTCGAGCCGGACTGGCAGGACATTGACAAGAACCTCCCGTCGTACGTCGACGCGTGGAAGTCCGCGACTGGCAGCTGAGAGTTCACTGCCGCAGCCTGTTGCGCGGAGATCTGTCGCGGAAGGATAACGGGTATGGACCAACTCCCCTGAAAAATCAGGGGAGTTGGCCGTAGGCCGACACTCCACCGATCTCCGACGGAGGAACCCGTGCCGATCAACGGCATATCCCGACGCACCGTGCTCGCCGCCGGCGCAGCGACAGCCGCGGTCACCGCGACCGGCGCCCTCGCGGCCCCCGCCCAGGCCGCCCCCACCCTGCCCAACGGCACCAGCAAGGACAAGGTCCTGGTCGTCGGAATGGACGGCCTGCGCCACGACAGAATCGACGCGGCAAGCGCTCCGCATCTCAAGTCGCTGATGACGAACGGGACATACGGACTCTCCCTGCTGTACACGCCCCCGATGGCCGCCACCTCCTCGGGTCCCGGCTGGTCGACCATCGCCACCGGCGTCTGGCCCGACAAGCACGGCGTCAGGGACAACTCCTTCGCTGGCAAGAACTACGGCAAGTACCCCGGCTTCCTGGCCCGTCTCGCCCAGGTGCGGCCCGACCTGTCGATGTACGCCGCCGTCGACTGGAAGGCGCTCGACGACCACGGCACCGTCACCGGCGCCGACGCCAAGCTCGTCCTCGACGGCGACCGCGACGGCTACCCGGGCCATGACGCGACCATCGCGAACGAGACCGAGTCGATCCTGCGCTCCCAGAACCCGGACGTGCTCTTCGTCTATCTCGGCAACACCGACGCCGTCGCCCACCACTCCGGCACCGGCCAGAAGTACCTCGACGCCATCGCCGTCCAGGACGGATACGTCGGACGCTTCCTGGCCGCCATCAAGGCCCGGCCCTCCTACGCCTCCGAGCGCTGGACCGTCATCGTCAGCACGGACCACGGGCACGCCGACGCGGGCGGCCACGGCGGCAGCTCCATCGAGGAGCGGCGTACGTTCGTCCTCGCGCAGGGCCCCGGCATCGCCGCCGGCGCCCGGCCCGCCGACACCCGGCTCGTTGATGTCGCCGCCACTGCCTTCCAGCAGCTCGGCGTCGCCGTCGACCCCGCCTGGGGCCTGGACGGCAAGCCGATCCAGCAGCGCTCCACCGACCCCTTCGACAGCCTGCAGTCCTCCCTCCGCGGGCGGGTCGACGAGACCGGCATCCCGGCCGGGGTCCTCGGCTTCACCCACACCGCGCCCAGCGGCTGGTCCGTGATCAACAACGCCATGGGCACCGGCGGTGTGACCGAGTGGCGCGGCTGGGCGTTCGCCACCGACGAGTTCTGGAGCCGTACCCAGCGCGACCAGTCCCGTGAGCTCAACATCCGTTCGCGGGGCGTCTTCGCGGTCGCCGACTCCGACGAGTGGTCCGACAGGGCCTTCTCCGGTACGTACGACTCGACGCTGGTCACCCCGGCGTACGGCGTCGGCGGCCGGACGAAGGCGCAGCTCGACTTCACCACCTTCTACCGCCAGGAGGGCAGCCAGAGCGCCGAGGTGTTCGCCTCCTTCAACGGCGGCGCCCCAGTTCTCGTCAAGCGCTACACCTCCGACGTGATCTCCCAGCCCCAGTTGCTCACCGTGAACGTCCCGTCCGGGGCCTCCAGCGTCAGCTTCCGCTTCCGCTACACGGGCTCCAACCACTGGTACTGGGTGATCGACGGGGTCAAGGTCACCGCTTCCTGATTAGGCTGGTGGCGCCGGGGCGGCACAGAGTCGTGCCCCCGGCGTCCCCAGCACAGCTGCGTACGGCAGGAGCCCGTCTGATGGCAGAGCGCAAGCCGATCGAATCCTGGCTCACCGACATGGACGGTGTTCTGATCCACGAGGGCGTGCCGATCCCCGGCGCCGACGCCTTCATCAAGAGGCTGCGGGAGACCGGGAAGCCGTTCCTGGTGCTGACCAACAATTCCATCTACACCGCGCGCGATCTGCACGCACGGCTCGCCCGGATGGGGCTGGACGTGCCCGTGGAGAACATCTGGACCTCGGCACTGGCCACCGCGCAGTTCCTGGACGACCAGCGTCCGGGCGGCACGGCGTACGTCATCGGTGAGGCGGGTCTGACCACCTCCCTGCACGACATCGGCTATGTCCTGACCGACCACGACCCCGACTACGTGGTGCTCGGTGAGACCCGGACGTACAGCTTCGAGGCTCTCACCAAGGCGATCCGGCTGATCAACGCCGGAGCGCGGTTCATCTGCACCAACCCCGACGAGACGGGCCCCTCCGCCGAGGGTCCGCTGCCCGCCACCGGCTCCGTCGCCGCGCTGATCACCAAGGCGACCGGCAGGGACCCGTACTTCGCGGGCAAGCCGAACCCGCTGATGATGCGGACCGGGCTGAACGCCATCGGTGCCCACTCCGAGACCAGCGCGATGATCGGCGACCGGATGGACACCGACGTGCTGGCGGGCCTGGAAGCGGGTATGGAGACGTTTCTGGTGCTCACCGGGCTCACCGGGCCCGACCAGGTCGACCGGTATCCCTTCCGTCCCTCCACGGTCGTCGACTCGATTGCGGATCTCGTCGATCGCATTTGAGCACGTCAGGGGCCCGTACGGCCGACTGAACCGCTCCTGCGGATGCGGAAACGCCCGGCGCGCGTGAATCTTTCTCTATCAGGAGGTTCACGATGCGTTCAGGCTTGATTGCTCTCCGTGCCGCAGGAGCGGCCACCGTACTCGTCCTGGCGCCCGCCGCCACGGCCGCGTACGCCGATGACTCCGTCAAGGCCGAGGTCGTCCCGTCCTCCGTTGCCCCTGGGGGCAGCGTGAAGGTCCACGTCTCGGGCTGTACCGGCACGACGGGCGCCGTGAAGTCCCGGGTCTTCGTCGCGGCCGCCGAGCTGTCGCGCCAGGACGGTGGTGACAAACAGCTGTTCGGTGACACGACCGTCAAGACGGCCATGGTCGTCGGCACGTACGACCTCGACATCACCTGCGACGGCCGTGACCACCCGGCGTCGGGCAAGGTCCGGGTCGTCGACGAGAAGAAGCCGGACGGGGCGGACGAACCCAGCTCCCCGGACGAGCAGAAACCCTCTGACGGGCAGGCCGAGCAGGGCGGGCCGGACGAGCAGAAGCCCTCCGACGAGCAGGGCGGGCAGGCTGAGCTGAAGCCGCCCTCTGACGGGCAGGCCGGGCATGCCGAGCCGGAGGCGCGGGACGAGCACGACCAGGCGGCCCAGCCGGCCGACCAGGACCACGCGAGCCCCGTCGCCCCGGTGCAGGCGGGCGGTGGTGGCACCGCCTCTCTCGCCGCCGAGCACGCGGTGCAGGAGAACCGGGGCCCAGGAACCCCGCACACCGTGATCGGCCTGCTTCTCGCGGGTGTGGCCGCGGTCGCCGTGGCCTTCCGCAGCGCGCGCCGCCGCCGGACGGATGCTGATTGACATGACCTCCGCCGATCGCCCGGCCGGTACCGGCCGGCTGTTCACCGGAGTGGCCTGGGCGGTACTGCTGGTAGGCCTGTGGATGTGGGGCCGCGAGGTCACCGAAGGCCCCACGGGCAACTCCGCGCCCACCACGGGCGATGTCGCGGCCGTCGGCCGCCCCCTGGGCGTGCCCCTGCCGCCCGCCCACGACCCGCTGGAGGCGGTGGCCGCGCCGCACCGCGTGGACATTCCCTCGATAGGCATCACCGCCCCGGTCGTCCCCCGCGGACTGGATGACACGGGCGCGATCGACCCGCCTCCGTACGCAATGCCGCAGAGCGTCGGCTGGTACGACGAGGGTGCCCTGCCGGGTGCGAAGGGTGCGGCCCTGATGGTCGGCCACGTCGACACCAAGACGAAACCGGCCGTCTTCTACGGTCTGAGCGCCGCCCGGCCCGGCGAGAAGGTCCGCGTGACCAAGGCCGACGGCTCGGTCGCCGAGTTCACCATCGACGATGTCCAGGTCTTCGACCGGAGCCACTTCGACGCCGAGAAGGTCTACGGCCCGCGCGAGGAAGGACGCGCGGAGCTGCGGCTGATCACCTGCGGCGGCGCATACGACCGCGCGACGCGTACCTACACCGCGAACGTGGTGGTGTCGGCGTATCTGACCGGGGTCGCCGACAAGTGAGCCGCAGAGGACATCCCGGAATCCGGAGGATCCGGGGGAGTCGAACCGGGGGAGTCGAGGGCCCAACCTGACTCGACCGACGACGCGCTCCCCCCGGAGCCGCCGGCCGAGCCGGTCCTCTACCGCGGGTGTCCGGGCTGCGGGAGAAGCCCGGAGTTGGCGCGGGAGGCTCGGGTTGGTCCGGTGGAACTCGGGCCGGGGGCCGGGGCCGTTGCCGCCACTGTAGAGCGGGGTGACCGGTCCGGCCTAGAGGAAGGATGACCCCATGTCGCCACGCTGTCGCCCTCGGTTCCCACCCGCTCCTCGCCCGCGGCGTCGGAAGGCGGCACGGACTCGTGGCCGTCGGCGGCGGTGTGCCAGGATGGATTCGACCGGTCTTGTCCGGAGAGGTGCCTGGGGGGCGGACTCGGGCACAGTGCACCCAAGGGGGAGTGGATGTACGGCAGTTGGCTGAGCCGGCGTGCCCGAGCAGGAGTGGCAGTCGCCGCGACGGGGGCGGTGCTGCTGATGGCGGGCTGCTCCTCCGACGACGGGGACAAGGACAAAAAGCCCGCGGTGGGCCAGCAGCCCAAGGGGAACGATCCGTACTGGGTCAACCCCGACGGGAACGCCGCCAAGCAGGTCACCTCCTACCAGGAGGACGGCGACGACAAGAACGCCGGACTGATCAAGAAGATCGCCGAGCAGCCCGTCGGTGAGTGGATAGGCCCGGACAATCCCGAGGCCGGGGCCAAGGGCTTCACCGAGGCGGCCGCCAAGGCCGACCGGGACGCGCTGCTGGTCCTCTACAACATCCCGCACCGCGACTGCGGACAGTTCTCCAAGGGCGGCGCGGCCGACGGCAACGCCTACCGTGACTGGGTCGACAGCGTCGCCAAGGGCATAGGCGACCGGCGGGCCACGGTGATCCTGGAGCCGGACGCGGTGCTGCACCTGGTCGACTCCTGCACACCCCAGGAGTTCCACGAGGAGCGTTTCGACCTCCTCAAGGGCGCGGTCGAGCGGTTGAAGCAGCAGCCCCACACCAAGGTGTACCTGGACGCGGGCAATGCGGGCTGGTCCAACCCCGACGCACTCTTCGACCCGCTCAAGCGGGCCGGCATCGACAAGGCGGACGGCTTCTCCGTCAATGTCTCCAACTTCTACCCGACCGCCGCGAGCAAGGAGTTCGGCAAGAAGCTCTCGGCGAAGGTCGGCGGCAAGCACTTCGTGATCGACACCAGCCGGAACGGCAACGGGCCGTACACCGGCGGCGATCCGAAGGAGAACTGGTGCAACCCGCCGGGCCGCGCGCTCGGCGAGGAGCCGACGACCAGGACCGGCGATCCGCTGGTGGACGCCTATCTGTGGGTCAAGCGCCCCGGTGAGTCGGACGGCGAGTGCCGGGGCGGCCCGCGGGCAGGCGAGTGGTGGCCCGAGTACGCGCTCGGTCTGGCCGGCGCCACGAAGTAGGCGGCCCCCGGGCCCTCGCGGGCCCCGGAACCTCGAACGCCGGACGGGCTGATGTCAGCCGTCCGGCGTTCGAGGAGCGGTTACGGGACCGGAGCCCCGGTTACGGGACCTCGACCCACACACCCTCCGACGGAGTCCCCTTGTCGTCCGTCACGAAGAGCATGTACCAGCCGGACGGCACCAGCGCCCGGTTCTTCGGCACGGTGACCTCGATGCCGTCCGCCGTCTTCTTCATGTCCAGCGCGATGGAGCGCTGGTCGGTGTCGGTCACATGCGTGACGGCGCTGGGCCGCATCAGCTTCGCCGTCTTGACCGACGCGGCGTCCTTGGTCTTGAACGTCCCCTTGCCCCCACGGGTGAGGGACTTCGGGCCGCCGCCCAGCTCCGGCTTGGAGTCCCGGTAGAGATACGGCGGGGTGTAGATCTCGATGCGCTGCTCGAACACACCCGGCTTGGTGTTGGCCTCGTCCGCGAAGAGCGAGTCCGAGCCGAAGATCATGACGCGTCCGTCGGGCAGGAGTATCGAGCCCGAGTGGTAGTTGCGCCCCACCTCGGGGTCGGCCACCCGCTTGTACGTACCGGTCTTCGGGTCGTACGTACGCGCCTGAAGGACGTTGGTGCCGCCGCGCCCGCGGTAGTCCTCGGAGCCGCCGGTGACCAGGACCGAGTCGTCCGGCAGCAGTGAGGCGCTGGGATAGCGGGTGCCCTTCTCCAGCGAAGCGCTGTCCTTGAAGCGGGGGTTGGCGTCCTTGAGGTCGACCAGCCGGGACTTCTCGCTGGACTTCTCGGACTCGCCGACCCCGCCACCGCCGATGACCATGAACCTCTGGTCCTGGGCGGGCGGCAGCATGACCGTCGCCGAGGTCTCCAGTTTGTCCGGGTCGCTCAGACCGGGGATCTTGTCGAACTTGTTGGTCTCCAGGTCCCAGACGCCGGGGTCACGGCCGATGTCGGCGGGCCCGTACCCGGCGTTGGAGCCGGAGTAGAAGAGCTTGCCGTTGTCCATCAGGAAGATCGCCGGGTACGTGGGGAACTTCCGGACGATCCCGGTGTACTCCCACGTCTTGGTCTTCGGGTCGTAGATCTCGTCCTTGCCGGGGACGATCTGCCCGATCTCGTCGAGGCCGGAGAGCGAGAGGACCTTGCCGTCCTTGAGCGTGGTCAGCGTCGGGTACCAGCGGGCCTCGTTCATCGGGTCGACGGTGATGTACTTCTCCGCGACCGGATCGAACTCGTAGGCCTCCTTGATGCCCTGGAAGTCCTTCTTGTCGAGCGCGAGCTTCTGGGCTATGCCGTAGATGTTGCGGGAGTCCGAGCCGCTGAGGCCCTGCACCCGGTAGTTGTCCTCGGTGCCGGTCTCGTGCTCCTTGCCGGACTCCTCGGCCTCGACATAGATCCGGCCGAGGCCGGGGTCGTTGCGCAGGAACTGCCCGGTCTTCGGGTCGAAGACCTTCTTCGCCTTCTCCACCAGGACCGGGTCCTTGGAGACGAACGTCTTGCCGTTCTTCTTGCCGGTGAACTTCGTGCCGGCGGGCAGCGTCTTGGGCGCGTCCGGGTCCTCGTTGTGGACGATCATCAGGCCACCGGCCTTGGAGACATCGCCCTTGAGCTTCTCGTACCGCTTGGTGCCGCCCGCGACCAGCAGCTTTCCGTCGGGCAGCTGGGTGTGCCCGGCGCAGAACATGTCCTTGGGGGTGGGGATCTTCTTGTACTTGTCGGTCGCCGGATCCCAGAGCACCGACTCGAACTTCTTCGCGTCGAAGTACTTCTGGTTGTTGCCGGAGCCTGCGATGAGCAGCACCTTGCCCGTGTGCAGCAGCGCGGCGTGGATCGAGTTGATCCGGTACTCGGACGGGACGTCCAGGTAGTCCCAGTGTCCGTTCGCCGCCTTGTACTCCGGCTTGTTGATCTTGTAGTCGTGGTACTTCTCCGAGCCGATGCGCCACAGCGCAGGCCCGTTGAACCCGGCCACCACGACGACCACCGCCGCGCCGATCGCTATGCGACGGGCACGGTTCTTGCGGTGGTTTTGCCGCACGGGCATCGTGCTCATTTCTTACGTCCCCCAAGGGCGATCTGTATGGTCTGGTCGGCTGCGTGACTGGGCTTCTGCTGCGGCACATGGGTTTCCGGCGCCGGGGCGGGCGGCTGCCCGCCGCTTCCGTGCCGCCCCCGGCGCTTCTTCTTCTCCGCGCGCATGCCGTGCCGCCACGCGAAGATCGGTGCCGCCGTGATCAGCATGGCCAGCGTGGCCCAGGTGATCATCGCCGGGTGATCGTGCCCGAAGTAGAAGGAGGAGCCGAGCGATCCACCGAAGACGAGGATGAAGAAGAGATGAATCCGGAAGGTGCCGAAGAGGGTGTCCGGACTGGACGAGTCGCCCTTGGGGGTCACCACGAACTTGCTCTTGCGGCGCAGCACGGCGTCCATCAGCGAGCGTGCGTAGATCGGCGCGGAGAGCGCGGACATCACCATGCCCGCGAGTCCGCCGGAGCCCTCGGGTTCGTGCGGCGAGACGTTGTGGCGGCGGTTCCAGATGTAGAGACCGATCTGGAGGGCCGAGGCGTTGCCGTACAGCATCATCCAGATCGCCGGGTCGATCTGCACACCCGAGGCGCCCATGCCCAGGAACAGCGCACAGCTCAGCGCCGCCAGAATCCAGTTGAGGGCCGACATCGGGTAGAAGATGATCATCATCGTGTAGTTGAAGAGCTTGCCCGGCGGCAGGGAGTAGAAGCCCTTCCAGTACTGCTTCATGATCGTTTCGTATGTGCCCCGCGACCAGCGCAGCTGCTGGGTGAAGAAGTCGGTCCAGGCCGTGGGCCCCTCGCCGACGGCCAGCACGTCCGGGGTGTAGACCGAGCGCCACCTGTTGCCGGTGTCCGGGTTCTTGGCGCGGTGCATCTCGAAGCCGGTGGCCATGTCCTCGGTGATCGAGTCGTACAGGCCTCCGATCTGCTTGAGCGCCTTGATACGGACGGCGTTGGAGGTGCCGACGAACATCGGGGCGCCGTAGCGGTTGCCCGCGCGCTGGATCAGGGCGTGGAAGAGGAACTGCTGCGACTCGGCGGCCTTGGTGACGAAGGTGTCGTAGTTGCCGTAGACCTGCGGGCCGATGACAAAACCGACGTCGGGGTCGCGGAAGTAACCGAGCATCCGCTCCAGATAGTTGGGCAGCGGGATGTGGTCGGTGTCGACGGAGGCGAAGAAGTCGTAGTCGCTGCCGTGCGCCTCGAGCCAGGCGTTGTAGTTGCCGTGCTTGGTCTTGGCACGGTGTGCGCCCGTGGGCTGGTTCCACCGTGCGATGCCCTTGCGGGAGAAGTGGTGGACGCCGAGCCGGGCGCACACCTCCTTGACGGCCGGGTCGTCGCCCTCGTCGAGAAGCCAGACGTGCATGAGCCCGCGGTGCCGGATCTTCACGGCCGCCTCGAGCGTCTTCGTCACCATCTCCAGGGGCTCCTTGCCCGGTACGAAGGAGGTGAGGAAGGCGACCCTGGTGCCGGTCTCGGGCACCACGGGGACGGGGTCGCGCGCCACCAGGGTGGCGTGCGCGTTCGACAGGACGTTCATCGTGCGGAAGAGCTCGATCAGACCGATCGAGACGAGCATGACGATGTCGAGGATGAGCAGCGTGTCGTTCTTGAGGTTGGGATCGCGCTCGGTCCAGTGCTGAGGCTGCATCAGCCAGGCGAACAGGCCCAGCGACAGCAGGGGCGCCGCGCCCAGCAGCAGGGCGGCCCGTATGCGGTGCGGCTCCTGCGAGAGCAGCGAGCGGTACTGCACCTTGTAGGGCTTGTTCGGGTCCGGCTGGGTGAGGGGACCTGCGAGCCGGCTGTAGTGCTCGTAGTCGTACCGCGGCAGCGCTTTTTTGGGGCGCAGGCGGGCGGCACCGCTGCGCATATGCGCAGGTACCCGGAGCTGGGTCGTCCGGGATGGGTCGTTGGGCTGCCGGGCGCCGTCTGGCGTCGACGTCATGAGTCATCCCCCCGCACGCATGCTGGCTGCGTGATGTGGTTGGTCGCTTCGTCCTGGCGGCGATCCCCCTCGACCGCCCGCTGCGGACACATCAGTGGATGGCCACCGTTTCTACAGACATGAAACGGTCACCTTCCGGTTGCATGATGCCCGTTGTGTGTTCGGTCCGTGAACGGGCCCCCCGTCCCGTATTCCGTACCGGGAGCCTTCCCCTCCAACCATCCCCAACTGGGCGAACCTGATGCCCCATTGGGGACATTGGCTCCAGGATAGGGTCTACGACCCATGCCATGATCGCAAGGGCGAAACGGACCGTTAACCGGTCATACGCACGAATTGGGGCGCTCTTGCGGAAGGGGCGAATGGTGCTGCGGTGTGGCCGAAAACGACTGTATGTACGACCGAAGCCCCCTCACTCGCGGTGAGAGGGCTTCGGTTATGCGTGCGCCGCCAGGGACTCGAACCCCGGACCCGCTGATTAAGAGTCAGCTGCTCTAACCAACTGAGCTAGCGGCGCCTGCTGACCTGGAGAACTCTACCGGACGGCAGGGAGTGCTCCTGACCATTCTCTGATCGTTCCGGCCTGTCGCATGGTCGTTTCTTACCCTTAATCGGTCAAAATGCGATGAGTCGTGACAGTTGGGCAGGGGCGCCTGTGCAACAGCGCCGAGAGATCTTGACGAGTCCGGAGGGGACGCGTATGACCGTGCCGGTTTTCGAGGAGTACGAGCCCGCGGCCGACTGCGACTGCGCGGGCTGCGTCCAGCAGCGCCGTTTCCTTGCCGCCGGCGGGCACCCCGCAGGGCGCGGCTGCCGCCGGGCCCTGGTCGTGTTCACCGCGGCCGGCATGGCGCTGAGCAGCGCAGGGGCGGGCTCGGCCGGCGCCGTCGGCCATCCGGACAAAGTGGCGCGGTCGGACGGAGTGGCGCGGTCGGACGTGGCCGCGCGTGTCGTGGCCGGGGGAGCTGTGATCGAGGGAGTCGCAGGTGGCGGAGCAGTGGTCGGCCCGGGCAAGGCCTTCGAACCGGAACCGATCACCGAGCAGGGTGATCCGGGACCGCTGTACGGCCCGCCCCTCGGCGGCACCCCCGGCAACCCCGGCCCCCTCCCGACGGCCCCGCTGCGCAAGATGACGCGGGCCGAGATCATCAACCGCGCCAAGACATGGGTGAAGGCGGCGGTCCCGTACAACATGGACAGGTACTGGTCCGACGGGTACCGCCAGGACTGCTCCGGCTATGTCTCGATGGCATGGAATCTGGCCGGTAACGAGTGGACGGGAAGCCTCGCCGGGTTCGGCACCCGGATTCTCCGCGAGGACCTGCAGCCCGGTGACATCCTGCTCTTCCACAACCTCAGCAATCCGTCCAAGGGCTCGCACGTCACGATCTTCGGCGGCTGGGTCGACTACACGCACACGTACTACAACGCCTACGAGCAGACGCCGCCGAACGCCCGCAAGCAGGCGACGCCCATGGCGTACTGGAACAACTCCGCCGGCTATGTGGCCTACCGCTACAAGGGCCTGACCGCGAGCAGCAGCGCCGGCGTGACGGGTACGACCGTCCCCGACGACCCGGCGGGCACGACCGTCCCCGACGACCCGGCCGGCACCACCGTTCCCGCCGGCCCGACGGGCGCCGTCACCTCCTTTCCCGGCCCGCGGTCCTTCGGGCCCGGTGCGGAGAATCCGTACGTCACCCAGCTCGGCGAGATGCTCGTCGCGCGCGGCGGCACGCGGTTCTACCCCGACGGGCCCGGGTCGCGCTGGAGCGAGGCGGACCGGCTGGCCACCCGGGCCTTCCAGCTCGCCCAGGGCTGGCAGGGCACGGACGCGGACGGCATGCCGGGCCCGAAGACCTGGCGGCTGCTGGCGACCGGGCAGGGCGAGAACATCCCGGCGGCGGGTGCGGGCGGCCCCGCCGGGACAAGCGCGGGGACGGGCGCGGGTACGGGTGCCGCGGCCCCGCGGTACCCGGGGGGCGGGTACTTCCGGCCCGGCCGCTCCAGTACATACGTCACCCAGCTCGGCCGGCAGCTGGTGCAGCGCGGTTACGGGAGGCACTACGCCATCGGGCCCGGGCCGCAGTGGAGCGAGGCCGACCGGCGCAATGTCGAGGCGTTCCAGCGGGCCCAGGGCTGGCGGGGCGCCTCGGCCGACGGCTTCCCCGGCCCGGAGACCTGGCGGCGGCTCTTCCTCGCCTGACGGCCCACCGAAGAACGACCAGCAGAGGCGGCAGTCATGAACACCACGACGCCGGAGCCGGAAGGCACCGTGCCGTACGACGGACCGCGGCACACCCCGGTCATCGCGCAGGAGGCGACCACCGAGATCCCCGTGCACCTCCTCTTCCGCGACGACACCCAGCCGATCGCGCTGCGGCCCGCCGTCGTGGCGCGACGGCAGGGCACCGGTGAGCAGCCGAAGATCGGGCGCAGACCCGGCGCGTCCCGGCCGCCGGTCCCCCCGCTCCGGCCCGCGCCGCCCGCCGACCCGGAACTGTTCGAGCGGCCCGGACCCGCGCTGCCCGGCTGGATCGGGCTGGTCGCCGGGGCGTGCGCACTCGCCGGGACCGGCGCGGTGCTGTGGGGGGCAGGGGCGTTGCCCGGCGTGGTGGCGATGCTGCTGGGGCTGACCCCCCATCCGTACAGCGGACTCGGCTTCGGGCTGTGGTGTCTGCTCGCGCTCGGCGTGGCCCTGGTGCTGTTCGCCTTCGGCGGGCTCGGGCGCGGGCACGTCGGGTACGCCCTGGTGCTGACGCTCTTCGGCGACTACCGGGGGAGTGTGCGGCGTACGGGACTGATGTGGGTGAGCCCGCTCGTGCTGCGCCGCCGGGTCGACGTACGGCTGCGGCACTGGCGCAGCGAACCGATGCCGGCGGTGGACGCCGACGGTACAGCCCTGCGTGTCGTGGTGATGGTGGTGTGGCGGATCGGGGACACGGCGCGGGCGGCCCTCGGCGTCGCGGACCATGAGCAGTATCTGCGCGAGCAGGTGGAGGCGGCGATGGCGCGGGTGCTCTCGCAGTTGCCGGCGGACGCCTTCCATGAGGACGCCCCGACCCTGCGCAATGCGGAGGCGGTCGGCGACGCGCTGACGCGCATGCTGTCGGCGGAGTGCGCGCCGGTGGGGATCGAGGTCTTCTCGGCGCAGCCGACGGGGATCGAGTACGCGCCCGAGGTCGCGGCCGCGATGCGGCGCAGGCGGATCGCGGCGATCGACGCCAAGCACCGGGACACTGTCCTGACTTCGGTGGTTGACGCGGTGCAGGACACCGTGGACCGGCTGACCGCGTGCGGACTGGTCGAACTCGACGACTACGAGCGCAAGGCTCTGGTGAAGGACCTCACCGTTGCTTTCTGTACGGGGCACTCGGCAGCGGCCGAGGGTTCGTGACGGGGCTGGGCCGTGATTGGTCTGGACATGATGAACTCCCGTCAATACATTGGGACTTGGTCTAGACCGGAATAAGCCTTCCGCACGCGTGCAGCACGGCTCACAGAACTCCCCCACGTTCTCCTGGAGCGAAGCATGCGCAAACAGATAGGTGCGGCCCTGGTCGGCCTTGCCGTGACGGGCGCCACCCTGCTCGCCACCGGCAGTGCCAGCAGCCATGGTTACACCGACTCACCCATCAGCCGCCAGAAGCTCTGTGCCAACGGCACGGTCGGCAACTGCGGCCCGATTCAGTGGGAACCGCAGAGTGTCGAGGGCCCCAAGGGGTTCCCGGCCGCGGGTCCCGCCGACGGAAAGATCTGCTCGGCCGGCCTCGGCCAGTTCGCGCAACTCGACGATCCGCGCGGCGGGGCATGGCCCACCACCAAGGTCTCCTCGGGTCAGAACTACACATTCCGCTGGCAGTTCACGGCCCGGCACCGGACGACCGACTTCACGTACTACATCACCAAGAGCGGCTGGAATCCCCACCAGCCGCTGACCAGGGCGGCGCTCGAGTCGCAGCCGTTCCTGACCGTCCCGTACGGCGGCAACCAGCCGCCGGCCACCCTGTCGCACTCCGGAAATCTCCCGCAGAGGTCCGGACGGCATCTGATTCTGGCGGTGTGGACCGTGCACGACACGGCGAATGCCTTCTACGCCTGCTCGGATGTTCAGTTCTGACAGATAGTCAGTTACTGTGCGGAGCCCGCGACGATGACCGTCGCGGAGCTCGTACGGCGCCAATGGGGCGACCATCGGGTGGGGCTGAGCTGCCAGAGCCGCGCGCTCAGCCACCATCAGACCGCCGCGGGCGCCGCCGCACGGGCCGCGCTCCTCGTGGGCCTCGTGCCGCGAGGAGCCGAGCCGCACTTCGGGGTGGATCTCGACTGCACCCCGGGGTATCCCCTGTGGCTCAGCGCGGCGGCCCCGGCCGGGGCCGCCGCGGCGCACATCGATCCGCCCCCGGTCGCTGCGGCGCGAATCTGCCACATCGGGGTGGGACAGCAATCCACCCCGGCGCCGCGGTAGGGCCAGGCGTACCCCGCACACCCCCACTGCGCCGATGGTGCGGCAAGCGCCTGCGCGTCTAACGTGGCCGGCATGGACGCCCGCACCCCCTGGCAGGCCCTCACCAGGGGCAACTACCTCCGCAGCGCCTGGCCCTGGCGCTCCGCCGGGTATCTGGCGAGCAGTGCGCTCACCGGGATCGCCGCCCTCCTCGCCCTTGTCGTCCTCGTCGTCTTCTCGCTGATACTCGTCGGCCTGCCGCTGCTCGTCCTCGCCGGGGTCGCCCTCGCCGTTCTCGAGCGGCGCAGGCTGAGGCTCGTCGACCTCGAGCCCGCCCCCAGCCCCCACCGCACCCCCGCCGAACCGGGCTTGGGCGCCTGGCTGCGGCTGCGGCTCACCGAGCAGGCGACCTGGCGGGAGCTCGCGTACGGACTGCTCCACGCTCTCGTGCTGTGGCCGCTCGACGCGCTGGCCGTGGCCGTCGCGATCGGCGTGCCCGCCGCGATGACGGCCGCACCCGTCCAGTTGGCGCTCGACGGGGAGGAAGCGAGGGTCGTCAAGGGGCCCCTGGTCACGACCTATCCGCAGGCGTTCGCGGCGGCGGTCGCCGGGCTCGTACTCCTGGCCGTACTGCTCCATCCGCTCGCCGCGCTGGCCGGCGCGCGCGCCCAGCTCACCCGGCTGCTCCTCGCACCCCGCGAGAGTGAGCTGCGCGACCGGCTCACCGAGGTGACCCGGTCCCGGGCCCGGCTGGTCTCCGCCTTCGAGGCCGAACGGCGGCGTATCGAGCGGGACTTGCACGACGGGGCCCAGCAGCGACTGGTCGCCCTGACCATGACGCTCGGGCTGGCGCGGCTCGACGTAACCGCAGGTCCCCTCGCCGACCGGCTCGCCACCGCGCACGACGAGGCCGGTCAGGTCCTGACCGAACTGCGCGAACTGATCCACGGCATCCATCCGCAGGTGCTCGCCGACTACGGCCTCGGCGCCGCCCTCGCCGACGCCGCCGACCGGTCCGCCGTGCCGGTCGACACCGCTGTCGAGCTGCCCCGGCTGGACCGGTCCGTCGAGACCGCCGCGTACTTCGCGGTCTGCGAGGCGCTCGCCAATGTCGCCAAGCACAGCGGCGCGGACCGGGCCGGACTCACGGCCCGGCACCGGCACGGCATGCTGGAGATCTCGGTACGGGACGACGGCGCGGGCGGAGCCGACCCCGCGCACGGCAGCGGCCTCACCGGGCTCGCCGACCGGATCGCCGTCCTCGATGGCACACTGACGATCACCAGCCCGCCGGACGGGCCGACCGTGCTGCGTGTGGAGATCCCGTGCGAACCGACAGAGAGCCGGCCGACAGAGAGCCGACCGGCAGCCGGCGAACTGGCAGCGGGCCGACCGGCAGCGAGCGAACCGGCAGGCCGCTCACGGTAGTTCTGGCAGAGGACAGCGTGCTGCTGCGCGAGGGCCTGATCGGCCTGCTCGCCCGCTTCGGCCACCAGACCGTCGCGGCCGTCGGCGACGCGGACGCGCTGCGCGACGCCGTCGCCGCGCACGACCCCGACATCGTGGTCACCGACGTCCGGATGCCGCCCGGCTTCCAGGACGAGGGCCTGCGCGCCGCCGTCGCCCTGCGCGCCGAACGCCCGTCCCTGCCCGTGCTGGTCCTCAGCCAGTACGTCCAGCGCTCGTACGCCACCGAACTGCTGGACGTGGGCGACGGCACCGGCGTCGGTTACCTCCTCAAGGACCGGATCGGCCACATCGAGGAGTTCCTGGACGCGCTCACCCGGGTCGCCGCGGGCGGCACGGTCGTCGACCCCGAAGTCGTACGCCAGTTGCTGCGCCGCCGCCGCGACCCGCTTCAGGCGCTGACCCCGCGCGAGCGCGAAGTCCTCGCCCTGGTCGCGGAGGGCAGGTCGAATGCGTCGATCGCCCGCGCGCTGGTGGTCACGGAGGCGGCCGTCGGCAAACACATCGGCAACATCCTGGGCAAGCTGGACCTGCCACCGGCCGAGGACACCCACCGCCGGGTGCTCGCGGTGCTCGCCTTCCTCCGCGCCTAGGCGTTTCGGATCTTGCACCGGGCTTGCGTGCCCCGGCACGGCACCGCGACGGCTGCTGTGGCCGAAAACACATCTGGGGCTCCTCGGATGACCGAGAAGCCCCAGATGATCAGTTGTGCGCCGCCAGGGACTCGAACCCCGGACCCGCTGATTAAGAGTCAGCTGCTCTAACCAACTGAGCTAGCGGCGCCTGCTGACCCGTAAATAATACCTGCTCGCGGGCGGTGCTCCGAACCTGCTCTAGATCGCCAGCGACAGCACTACCGGGGCCGCCCTGCGGTTCAGTGTGTCCGCCGCCGAGCGCAGCCGGTGGGCGTGCTCGATCGGGAGGGACAGGGCCAGACACCCCACCGCCGCACCCGCCGTCAGCGGGACCGCCGCGCAGACCGTGCCCACCGCGTACTCCTGGAGGTCCAGCATCGGGACCGTCGGGGGCTGGCTGTCCAGCTTCGAGAAGAGCAGCTGCTCGCTGGTGATCGTCCGCGAGGTGAGGCGGGCGATCTTGTGGCGGGAGAGGTGGTCGCGGCGGCCGTTCTGGTCGAGCTGGGTCAGCAGGCATTTGCCGACCGCGCTCGCGTGGGCCGCCGAGCGGAAGTCCACCCACTCGTTGACCTTCGGAGTACGCGGGCTGTCGGCGAACTGCATGATCTTCACCTCGCCGTCGATGTACCGGCTGATGTAGACCGCCGCGCCGACCGAGTCGCGCAGCTCGGTGAGGGTGTCCTGCAGCTTTGCCTCCAGAGCCTGCTTGCGGGTGACACCCGATCCGAGCAGTATCAGGGAGTCACCTATGACATAGGCGCCGTCCACGACCTGCTCCACGTAGCCCTCACGGCGCAGCATCGCCAGCATGGGGGCCAGATGGCCGGTCGGCAGACCGGTCTCTCGCGCGATCTGGACGTCGGTGACGCCACCCCCGTGCTTGGAGATCGTTTCAAGGACGCGCAGGACGTATTGCACCGAGTGGAACGGCGCGGTTGGCTCTGGCTTCAGCGCCACGGTTTCCCCCTAGCAGGTTGTGACCGCAAGCTTCCGTACCACGATAGCGGCCAAGAGGCGTTTCAGGGGCGGCTGTTGGCGAGAATGATGGCGCGCCCCAGCCTCATACGCTGGGGCGCATCACCGTGACATATGCCAGAGTCACACTCTTGGAGTGGAGTGAGAGGTCAGAGCACCGCACCGAGAAACTCGCGAGTACGATCATGTGCCGGGTCGGAGAAGATTTTCTCCGGAGATCCGGACTCGATGACCTTCCCCGAGTCGAACATCAGCACCTCGTCGGAGATGTCCCGGGCGAAGCTCATCTCGTGCGTGACGCAGAGCATCGTGATGTCGGTGGAGCGGGCGATGTCGCGCAGCACGTCCAGCACCCCGGCGACCAGCTCGGGGTCGAGTGCCGAGGTCACCTCGTCGAGCAGCAGCACCTGCGGCCGCATCGCCAGCGCGCGGGCGATCGCCACCCGCTGCTGCTGGCCGCCCGAGAGCTGCGTCGGCTTCGCGTCGCAGCGGTCGCCCAGGCCCACCAGGTCCAGCAGCCCCTTCGCGCGCTCCGCCGCCTCGTCCTTGTCCATGCCGAGCACCCGTACCGGAGCCTCGGTGATGTTCCGCAGGGCGGTCATGTTCGGGAACAGGTTGAACTGCTGGAAGACCATGCCGATCTGCTTGCGCGCCTCGCGGCGCTCCTTCTCGGCGGCCGGAAACAGCCGTTGGCCGTTCACCTGGATCGTGCCCTCGTCGGGCGACTCCAGCGTCATCAGCAGCCGCAGGATCGTCGTCTTGCCGGACCCGGACGGGCCGATCAGCGTGACGTGCTTCCCGGGCTTCACCGAGAAGCAGAGGTTGTCCAGGACGGTGTTGTCGCCGAAGCGCTTCGTCACGTTCTCGAAGCGGATCAGCTCACTGGGCGTGTCGGTGGTCAGGTCAGCGGACAAGGCGGCGCTCCAGGGTTCGTACGAGAAGAGAAGCCGGGTAGGCGATGAGGATGAAGGCGATACCGATCACCGTCAGAGGCTCGGTGTACTGGAAGGTCGCGGCGCTCTCCAGCCGCGACTGCTGGAGCATTTCCAGCACGCCGATCGCGGCGACCAGCGGGGTGTCCTTCAGCATCGCGATGACGTAGTTGCCCAGCGCCGGCGTGATGCGCCGGAACGCCTGCGGCAGGATCACCGCGAACCAGGTGCGGTGGGCGGGCAGGCTCAGCGCCTTCGCCGCCTCCCACTGACCGGCCGGCACGGCTTCGATACCGGCCCGGTAGACCTGTGCGGTGTACGTCGAGTAGTGCAGCCCGATCGCGAGGGTGCCTGTCGTCAGCGCCGAGAACTGCACGCCCCACTCCGGCAGTACGAAGTAGAGGAAGAACAGCTGCACCAGCAGTGGCGTGGTGCGGATGAACTCGGTGACGACGTTCACCGGCCACCGGATGAAGCGGGTCGGCGCCCTGAACCCGATCGCCCAGACCAGGCCGAGCGTGAAGGAGATCAGCGAGCCGAGCGCGAGGATCTGCAGCGTGATGAGCACGCCGTCCCAGAAGCGCGGCATGAAGTCCGCGACCGCGGACCAGTCCCAGTTCACTTCGCGCCACCTCCGGAGACCGCGACGCCGATATTCCTCTTGGTCTTCTTCTCGAGTGCCTTCATGGAGCGGGTGATGCCGAACGCGAGCACGAAGTAGATGACCAGGCTGATGGTGTAGATCTGCGCGCTCTCCTGGGTGGCCAGGCGCACCAGATAGGCGGCGAAGGAGACATCGCCGACGCCGAGCAGCGACACCAGCGCCGTGCCCTTGAGCAGCTCGACCAGCAGATTGCAGAAGGACGGCATCATCTCGGGCACCGCCTGCGGCAGCAGGATCAGCCGCATCCGCTGCCAGGGCGTGAAGCTGAGCGCGACCCCCGCCTCGCGCTGAGCCGGAGCCACCGAGTTCAGCGCGCCACGCACGATCTCGGCGCCGTACGCCCCGTAGGACAGGCCGAGCGCGAGCACCGCCGCCCACATCGGGACCAGCTGCCAGCCCAGCAGCGGCGGCAGTACGAAGAACAGCCAGAACATCAGGATCAGCGCGGAGGTGCCGCGGAAGATCTCGGTGTAGAAGCCCGCCAGGAAGCGGACGAAGCGGGAGCTGTGGGTGCGGGCGATGCCGACCGTGAAGGCGACGGCGGCGGCCAGCGCCGCGCTGTACACCAGCAGTTGGACGGTGATCCAGATGCCCGGGAGGACCCAGTTCTGCCAGAGTCCGGCTGTCATCGGCACAGCTCCTCGGCAGTGAGCGTGGTCATCTCGTTCTTCGTGAAGCCGAACGGCTCCAGAATGCGGAAGAGTTCGCCGCTCTTCTTCATCTTGTGGATCTCGACGTTGAAGGCGTCACGCAGTTCGGTGTCGGTGGGGCGGAAGGCGAAGCCCCCGCCGTCGATCTTCTTCTTGCCGTCGACCACGGCCGCGAAGGGCTTGGTCGCCTCGGCCTTCCTGCTCTTCCTCACCACATCGCGGGCGGTGAGTGCGGTACCGGCGAAGACGTCGACCCGGCCCGACTCGACCGCGTTCAGCCCCGCCACCTGGTCCTGGAGGATGACGATGTCCTTCTCCGGGAAGCCGGCGGCGACCGCGTAGTCGATCTCCGCATAGCCGGTTCCGGTGGCGAACTTCGCCTTGGACCTCACCACGTCCTCGTACGTCCGCACATTCTTCGGATTGCCCTTGCGCACGATGAAAGAGTCGAGCATCTGGTACTCGGGGTCGGCGAAGATGACCTGCTCGCAGCGCTCCTTGTTGATGTACATCCCGGCCGAGACGACGTCGAACTGCTGGGAGTTCAGCCCGGGTATGAGCGAGGCGAAGTCGGTGGCGACGGGCTGGACGTCGGCTATGCCCAGCCGCTTGAAGATGACGCGGGCCAGTTCAGGTGCCTCGCCCGTGAACTCGCCCTGTTCGTCGACATAGCCGTACGGCTTCTCGCCGGCGATGCCCAGGCGCACGGTGCCCTGGGACTTGAGCCGGGCCAGAGCGTCGCCGGAAGGGACCCGGCTGCAGCCCGCCGTGCCCACGGCACCGAGCGTGCCGACGGCCGCGGTGCCGAGCAGCAGTGTGCGTCTGCGTATCGATCCTGCTTGTCTTGTACGAGCCATGGCCGCGCGGCTACCCGGCTCCGAGCGGGGTATGCGTACGAGATGGCCGACCGATACGTGACTGTAGCCCTCGACAAGCGCGGTGTGCGCTGCACCGCGAAGCTTCTGGACGACAAGGCCCCGCTGACCTGTGCCGCAGTGTGGGAGGCACTGCCGCTCGCCGGGGATGTCTATCACGCGAAGTATGCCCGTAACGAAATCTATGCCCTGGTCCCGGCGTTCGCGGAGCAGGAGCCTCCGCTGGAGAACCCGACGGTGACTCCCATTCCGGGCGATCTCTGCTATTTCACCTTCGCCGACGTGGAGCTGGGCACGGCGTCGTACGGATACGGCGACAAGGCCACCCACGCCGGCCGCCGCACCGTCGTCGACCTCGCCCTGTTCTACGAGCGCAACAACCTGCTGCTCAACGGCGACACCGGATGGGTGCCCGGGATCGTCTGGGGCACGGTGGTCGACGGCCTCGACCGGATGGCCGAGGCCTGCCAGGACCTGTGGCGGGCGGGCGCGCTGGGGGAGACCCTCAGCTTCCGGCGGGCGGAGTAGGACCCGGGATCCGGGCGGCGCCCGACTCGTAGAGCGCATGCGCCGCCCGCAGCACCAGCGCGTCCGCATGCCGCGCGCCGATCAGCTGGACGCCGACCGGCAGCCCGTCCTCGTCCACCCCGCACGGCACCGTCGCGGCGGGCTGCTGGGTCAGGTTGAAGGGGTAGGTGAAGGGAGTCCACCCCGTCCAGCGGTGGTGCCCGGAGCGCGCCGGGGCCTCAACACCCGCTTCGAAGGCGGTGATCGGCAGGGTCGGGGTGACCAGCAGGTCGTACGAGCTGTGGAACCGCCCCATGCTCCGGCCGAGCGCCATCCGGGTGTCCACGGCCGCGAGATACTCCAGCGCGCTGTACCGCGCTCCGATGCCGCAGATCTCCCGCAGCCCCGGGTCCAGCGACTCCCGCTGCTCCTTGCCGAGATGCTGCACCAGCCGGGCCGCACCGCTGAACCACAGGGTGTGGAAGGCCTCCACCGGATCGGCGATGTCGGGGTCGGACTCCTCGATGTACGCCCCGAGGTCCGCCAGCGCCCCCACCGCCCGCCGCACCGCGGACGCGACCGCCGGGCGCACCGCCACCTGGCCGCCGAAGGACGGTGAGTAGGCGATCCGCAGGCCCTTCACGCCCTCGCGGAGGGTGTCGCGGACGCTGTCCGCCGGGCCCAGATGCGACCAGTCCCGCCAGTCCTCGCCGCTGATCACATCGAGCAGCAGCGCGGCGTCCGCGGCGTCCCGTGTCATCGGGCCCGCGTGGGCGAGCGTCCCGAAGGGGCTGGAGGGGTACAACGGCACCCGTCCGTACGTCGGTTTCAGTCCGAAGATCCCGCAGAAGGAGGCGGGGATACGGACCGAGCCGCCGCCGTCCGTGCCGATCGACAGTGGCCCCGCGCCGAACGCCACGGCGGCCGCGCTGCCGCCGCTGGAGCCGCCGGCCGTCCGCCCGGTGTCGTACGGATTGCGCGTCACTCCGTGCCGCGGCGAGTCGGTGACGCCCTTCCAGCCGAACTCGGGGGTCGTCGTCTTGCCGAGGAAGACGGCGCCGTGCGCGCGCATCCGGGCCACGGACGGCGCGTCCTCGTCCCAACTGCCCTGCGTGCTCGTGGTGCGGGAGCCGCGCAGGGTCGGGGCGCCGCGCTGCAGAAGCAGGTCCTTCACGGTGACGGGCACCCCGTCGAGCAGCCCCTGCGGTTCCTTTCTGCGCCACCGCTCGGCGGAGATCTCCGCCTGGGCCAGTGCCTGTTCGGCATCGACCCGCACGAAGGCATTGACCAGCGGCTGCACCACTTCGATCCGTTCCAGCGCCGCGCGGGTCGCGTCGACGGGGGAGAAGGTGCCCTTGTCGTAGCCGGCCAGCAGTTGACGAGCGGTCAGGTCCGCCAGGGAATCGGGGGAATCCATGGGATCGGTCCGGGAATCGGTCGGGGAGTGGGTCCGGGGGTCGGTCGTGCGGGGATCAGTCATGCATGGGGACGTACCCACGTTTCTTGTCCACCACGTTCAGAAGAGGCTTTCCGGCCATCCACAGTTCGTACAGCTCGACGAACTGCTCACCCAGCCGGTCGCGCCAGCCGACCGTGTCGCCGCTCATGTGGGGCGACACGATCAGCCCCGGAACGTCCCAGAGCGCGTTGTCGGGGCTGAGCGGTTCGGAGACGAAGACATCCAGGGCCGCCCCCGCGATCCAGCGCTTCTTCAGCGCGGCGACGAGATCGTCCTCCACGACCAGCGGACCGCGCCCCACATTGATGAAGCGGGCCGACGGCTGCATCAGGCCGAAGCGCCGCTTGTCGAACATCCCGCGCGTCGCCTCGGTGAGGGGCGCGGCACATACGACCCAGTCGGCGCGGGAGAGCAGCGGATCGAGGTCCTCCGTACCATGGATACCGGTGCGGGCGGTGCGTCCCACGACCGCCACGGTGACACCGAGCGCCTCCAGCGAGCGGGCCACGGCCCGGCCGATGGGGCCCGCGCCGACGACCGTGGCCCGGGTGCCGGCCACGCGCAGCCCCTCGCGGTGGCGCCAGCGCCGCTGCCGCTGGAGCTCGAGCGTCCCGGTGAGGTCCTTCGCCATGGCGAGCACCAGTGCGGCCACGTATTCGGCGATCGGCTCCTCGAAGACGCCTCGGGCATTGGTCAGCACCGTGTCGGAGGCGATCAGCTCGGGGCAGAGCAGCCGGTCCACGCCCGCGCTGGGGGTGTGCACCCAGCGCGGTCTCGGCCCCTCGCCCGGCCAGGCCAGACGTACCGCGTCGGAGGTGAAGTCCCATACCAACAAGACGTCTGCGTCGGGGAGTTGGGCCGCGAGCGACTGCTCGTCGGCGTAGACGACACGGGCCCGTCCGGTCAGCCGGCCGAGGCGCGGCGGGGGGTCCGCCGCCAGTACGAGGAGGGTCGGTTCAGACATCAAGCGGAAGCCGTTTCGTAACGTCTGACATGTACGGATTGACCCACGCTCGCACCCGAACCTAACGTCGTCAACAACACGCTAAGGGGGCCTGCGATGGATGTCTCCTTTCTCGGCGGACCGCAGCCGCAGCACGGTGTTGGTGTGGTCGCTCCGTTCGATTTCGCCCTGGACCGGGAGCTGTGGCGCTGGGTCCCCGACGATGTCTCGCTGCGTCTGACCCGTACCCCGTTCGTGCCCGTGGAAGTCTCGCTGGACCTGGCCCGCCTGGTGAGCGAGCACGAGACGCTGCGTGACGCGGTACGGGCGCTGGGCGCGTCCGAGCCCGAGGTGGTCGCCTATGCCTGTACGTCGGGCAGTTTCGTGGGCGGTCTGGCCGGGGAGCGGGCCATGTGCGAGGCAATGAGCTCGGCGGGGGAAGTGCCCTCGCTGACCACCTCGGGCGCCCTGCTCGCCGCACTGGACGAGCTGGGCGCCCGTCGTATTGCCCTGGTCACGCCCTATACGGAGTCGGTGACCCAGTCATTGGAGGAGTATCTGGGAGAAGCTGGGGTAACGGTCACGGGCCGCGCCTTTCTCGGACTGACCCGGCACATCTGGAAGGTGCCGTACCGCTCGGTGGTGGACATGGCGCGGCAGGCGGTGGTGGGCGCGGCGGACGCGCTCTTCATCAGCTGTACGAACCTGCCGACGTACGACGCGATCCCGCAGCTGGAGGCCGAACTGAGAATGCCGGTGCTCTCCGCGAACCAGGTGACGATGTGGGCGGCGCTGCGCGCGATCGGCGTGCACGCGGTCGGCCCGTACCAGGGACTGCTGCTCCAGCCGGAGACCCAGCCCGAACTGCCCGCGGCCGCACAGGCCGCACAGGCGGGCCAGGCCGCGCAGCCGCAGATCCCGCAGGCCATCCAGGCTCAGTCCGAAGAACAGGAAGGCTGGACATGACGACAGTCGGACTTCTCTACCCCGGCCACTCCGCCGAGGACGACTACCCCCGGCTCGAAGTGCTCCTCAACAGCGACATCAGAGTGCCCGTCGTCCACACCGACATCGGCGAGGACGCGCACCGCGTCGACGCACTGCTGGAGATGGGCTCGGCGGACCGGCTCGCCGCTGGCGTGGAGGAGCTGCGGCTCGCGGGAGCGGAGTCGGTGGTGTGGGCCTGCACCAGCGGGAGCTTCGTGTACGGCTGGGAGGGGGCGCACGAGCAGATCCGCTCGCTCGCGCTGGCGGCGGGGCTGCCCGCGTCGAGCACGTCGTTCGCCTTCACCCACGCCGTACGGCAGCTGGGCGCCGAGCGGGTCGCGGTCGCCGCGACCTATCCGCAGGACGTCACGGCGCTCTTCACCGCCTTCCTCAAGGCGTCCGGGGCCGAGGTGGTCGCGGACCGGGCGAGCGGCATCGTCACGGCCGCCGAGGTCGGCACCTGGGGCCGGGCGGAGGTGCTGGAGCTGGCGCGCTCGGGCGACCACCCGGACGCGGAGGTGGTGCTGCTGCCGGACACGGCCCTGCACACGGTGGCGTACCTGGACGAGCTGGAGGAGGCGCTGGGCAAGCCGGTCCTCACCGCGAACCAGGTGACGGTGTGGGAGGGGCTGCGGCTGGCGGAGCGGCGGGCCTGGGGAAAGAAGCTGGGCACGCTCTTCGCCCGTCCGGAATAGCCTGCCGGGAATAAACCGGAGTTACCCTCCTGTTTGCCTGGGTCGAACGTACTTCTTGGCGCAGGAGGGCTTGACCGGTGGACGACGCAACGCACGGTGACGCACGGCACGGTGACCCGGTACGGGGTGACGCGATACAGGGTGAACCGATGCAGGGCGACGCGGCACAGGGTGACGCGATTCGGGGCACGGCGAACGGAACCGCAGCCGTGCCCCTGTCCGTACTGGACCTGGTCACGGTCGGCAGCGGCCGTACCGCGACCGATGCCCTGCGCACCAGCGTGGACATCGCCCGGCTCGCCGAACGCCGTGGCTACCACCGCCACTGGGTCGCCGAGCACCACTCCATGCCGGGCGTCGCCTCGTCGTCCCCGGCCGTGATCCTCGCCCATCTCGCCGCCCACACCGAGCGCATCCGGCTCGGCTCGGGCGGCGTGATGCTGCCCAACCACGCCCCGCTGGTGATCGCCGAGCAGTTCGGCACCCTGGAGGCGCTCGCCCCGGGCCGCGTCGACCTGGGTCTGGGCCGGGCCCCCGGCACCGACGGCGCCACCGCCGCGGCGCTGAGGCGCACCGACCGGCTCCACGAGGGCGCCGACGACTTCCCGCAACAGCTCGCCGAGCTGACCCGGTTCCTGGACGACGACTTCCCCGACGGGCATCCGTACGCGCGTATCCACGCGGTACCGGGACCGGTGCAGGGCCCCTCGGCCCGTCCGCCGGTCTGGCTGCTCGGCTCCTCCGGCTTCAGCGCCCGGCTGGCCGGCGTGCTGGGACTGCCCTTCGCCTTCGCCCACCACTTCTCCGCGCAGAACACCGTCCCGGCGCTGGACCTCTACCGCGAGTCGTTCCGTCCCTCCGCCGTGCTGGATGCGCCGTACGCGCTGATCGGCGTCGCCGCGCTCGCCTCGGACGACGAGAAGGAGGCCCGCCGCCAGGTGCTGACCGGCGCGCTGTCCATGCTCCGGCTGCGCACCGGCCGGCCCGGACTGATCCCCACGCCCGAGGAGGCGGAGGCGTACGCATTCAGTTCCGCGGAGCGGGAGTTCGTGGACGGCTGGCTGGCGAACGTCGTCCACGGCACCCCGGACGCGGTGCGCACCGGCCTGGACGATCTCCAGAAGCGCACGGGCGCCGACGAGTTGATGATCACGGCCAATGCGCACGGCGGCGAGGTGCGGCTGCGCAGCTACGGCCTGATTGCGGACGCGTACGACCTGCCCGCCTGACCGAGTGGTTCATCGAGTGGTTCATTCCTGAACTGCCCGAACTGGACGCCCTTAATGGAATCTTAAACCGCTCGTCACCGATGGTGGCGAGCGGCTTCGTGCGCCGGGTGTGCGCCGGATGTGCCTGTGACAAGCGATTTCCTCGCGAAATTGGTCTAGTCCTCAATTTGGTTCAGACCATTGACGCGGTACTGGCCGAATCGCTATCACTTCACCAACCACCGTTCCGCACACCCCCCTCGGAGGCTGTACGTGCGCTCCCGCAGACCCTTGCTCGCGGCCCTGACGACCGCCGCGCTCGCCGCCGGCGTCCTGGCCGGTGTTGCCGCCTCAGGACCCGCAGGTGCGGTCGGTGACGACATCAGGACCGCCGCCGCGTCCACCGGCGGCGTGAAGATCGCGTACTACGACCAGTGGAGCGTGTACGGCAACGCCTTCTACCCCAAGCACCTGGACACCCGGGGCATCGCGGGCAAGCTCGACGTCATCAACTACTCCTTCGGCAACATCCACCCCACCGAGCTGACCTGCTTCGAGGCGAACAAGGCGGCGGGCGACGACAACAACCCCAACGCGGGTGACGGCGCGGGCGATGCGTACGCCGACTATCAGAAGTCCTTCGCCGCGGCGGACAGCGTGGACGGCGTCGCAGACACCTGGAACCAGCCGATCGTGGGCGTCTTCAACCAGTTCAAGGAGCTGAAGGCGAAGCACCCCGAGCTGAAGATCAATATCTCGCTGGGCGGCTGGACCTACTCGAAGTACTTCCACGACGCGGCCAGGACGGACGCGAGCCGCAAGAAGCTGGTGGCGTCCTGCATCAAGCAGTACATCGCCGGCGACCTGCCGGTCGAGGGCGGCTACGGCGGCCCCGGCGCCGCCGCCGGGATCTTCGACGGCATCGACATCGACTGGGAGTACCCGGGTTCGCCGGGCGGCCACCTCGGCAACCACTACGGCCCCGAGGACAAGGCCAACTTCACACTCCTGCTGGCCGAGTTCCGCAAGCAGCTCGATGAGTACGGCACGGCGCACGGCGGCAAGAAGTACCTGCTGACGGCCGCTCTCCCGGCCGGTCAGGACAAGATCAAGTACATCGAGACGGACAAGATCGGCGCGTACCTCGACTACGCGAACATCATGACGTACGACATGCACGGCGCCTGGGACGCGGACGGCCCGACGTACCACCAGTCGCCGCTGTACTCGCCGGCGTCCGACCCGACCGACCCGATCGCGCCCGGCACGCAGAAGTACTCGATCGACAACGCCATCGACTCCTGGCTCGACGGCAATGCGGCGTACGGCATCGCGGGCGGTTTCCCGGCGAACAAGCTGACGCTGGGATACGAGTTCTACTACCGCGGCTGGAAGGGCGTCCCGGCCGGCGCGAGGAACGGCCTCGCGCAGAGCGCGACCGGCGCCTCGGGCGCCCGCCCGGTGAGCCAGCAGGCGGGCATCGCCCACTACAAGGAGCTCGGCGGCATCGTCGACAACGCGGCGACGACGTACTGGGACGACGAGGCCAAGGCGTCGTACTTCTACCAGGACGGCGAGTTCTTCACCGGCCTGGACAAGCGGGCGATCCAGGCCCGCGCGGACTATGCGCACAGCCGGGGCCTGGCGGGCGCGATGATGTACTCGCTGCTCGGCCTGGACGCGAACACGACGCTGTTCAACGACATCGTGACGGCGGTCGGCGGCACGCCCGGCCCCGGCCCGGACCCGACC
Organism: Streptomyces sp. NBC_01142; assembly: GCF_026341125.1. Classification (NCBI taxonomy): domain Bacteria; kingdom Bacillati; phylum Actinomycetota; class Actinomycetes; order Kitasatosporales; family Streptomycetaceae; genus Streptomyces; species Streptomyces sp. NBC_01142. The sequence goes on along the minus strand of NZ_JAPEOR010000002.1, from coordinate 1,936,324 downwards.
GGCCCGACGCCTTCTCCGTCGAACCCGACGCCCTCTCCCTCCGGCCCCACGCCGTCCCCGTCCGGCCCGCAGCCCGGCTGCCCGGCCCCGGCCTGGTCCGCGACCCCGGCGTACACGGGCACGACCCAGGTGTCCCACAAGGGCCACCTCTGGAAGGCCAGGTGGTGGACCCAGGGCGAGGAGCCGGGCACCACGGGCGAGTGGGGCGTCTGGCAGGACCTGGGCGCCTGCTGACCCCCTGGCTCTCCGCCTCCCTGCCCCCCCCACAGGCCGCCGCCCCCACCCGGATCTTCCCGGGTTGGGGGCGGTCGGTTCCGGTGGCCGGGCACCCGGCGAGGGCGGGCACCCGGCGAGGCAGGGTGCCCGCAGGCCGTCAGGCCGACAGCGCGCTGACGGCGATCAGCTCCGCGATCCGCTCCGGAGCCACCGCCCGCGAGTACAGCCACCCCTGGCCCGTGTCGCAGCCGATCCGCCGCAGGCGGGACGCCTGGCCCGCCGTTTCCACGCACTCCGCCGTGACCGTCAGACCGAGCCGGTGCGCCAGTTCGACCATCGCCTCCACGATCGTCTCGTCCGCCGGGTTGGGATGCGCCTCGTCCTGGAAGCCGCGAACAAACGATCCGTCGAGTTTCAGTACGGAGACGGGCAGCCGGCTCAGATACGCGAGGTTGGAGTATCCGGTCCCGAAGTCGTCGATGGCGATCTGCACGCCCATGTCGCTGAGCGCCTGAAGCGCCTGGAGCGGGCGGCCCGCCGAGCCCATGACCGCGGACTCGGTGAGCTCCAGCTGCAGCAGATGTGGCTCCAGCCCCGTCTCGGCCAGGATCTCCGCCACGTCCGCGACCAGGTCGGAGTCCCACACCTGGCGTACGGCGACATTGACGCTGACGAACAGCGGCGGGGTGTCCGGGTGGTCCTTCTGCCACTGGCGGGCCTGGCGGCACGCCGTACGGAGCACCCACTGCCCGAGCTGGATGATCGAGCCGTCCTCCTCGGCGATTGTGATGAACCGATTCGGCGCAAGAGTGCCGAACTGCGGGTGGTGCCAGCGCACCAGCGCCTCCACGCCTCGCGTGACTCCGTCCGCCATCCCCACCAACGGCTGGTACTCCAGCGCGAATTCCCCGCGCTCCACCGCCGGCCGTAGCGTGCTGGCCAGCGCCTGACGGGTCATCCGGTGCGCGTTGCGCTCGGGGTCGAAGAGGGTCCAGCGGGCCCTGCCGTCCGCCTTTGCCCAGTACAGCGTGGTGTCCGCGGCCTGCATCAGACCGGTCGCGCTCGTGCCTGTCACCGATCGCTCCACCACCCCGATCGAGGCCGAGACCGAAAGCCGCTGTCCGGACAGGTCGAACGGCTGCTGGAGCGAGGCCAGCACGCGCTGGGCGAGAGCGGCGAGCTGCTCCGTACCGGTGGAGTCCTCGACGAGGAGCGCGAACTCGTCGCCGCCGAGCCGGGCCACCAGATGACCGCCGCTGTGGCCGTCGCTGTCGGCGCACTCGGTGAGCCGGTCGGCGACGGCGGCGAGCAGCCGGTCGCCGACCCGGTGGCCGAGGGTGTCGTTGACCGCCTTGAAGCCGTCGAGGTCCAGGTAGCACAGCCCGATCCGCCCGGTGGAGCCATGGTCGTACGGCGATGACTCCAGCGCCGCCGACAGCCGCTCGAAGAAGAGCGTGCGGTTGGGCAGCCGCGTCACCAGGTCGTGCATCTGGAGATGGCGCAGCCGTGCATGCAGCTCGCGCCGCTCGCTGATGTCCGCGACGGAGAGCAGCACATTCCGGCTGTCCGGTACGGGCGCGACGGTGACCTCGGCCCACAGCGAGCGCCCGTCGGGGTGCTTGAGACGCCGGGTGCAGCGGAAGCGGGAGCGGCGGCCGCGCAGCACTTCGCGGTACGCGTGCCAGGTGCGGCCGTCCGAGGCGAGGTCGACGAGCTCGGCCGCGGACTGCTCCTGCAGATCGGTGGGTTCGGTGTCGAGCAGCGCGGCGAGGGCGTCGTTCGCGGTCACCACGAGGCCTCTGTGGTCGACGACGGCCATCGCGAGGTGCGCGGCGTTGAACGCGGCCCGGTAGTCACGCAGCTCGGCAGCGGTCCGGCCGACATGGTGACGCTCAGTGACTGACGGCAGGGTGTTACCGGTCATTGCGACTCCCGCGGGCCCTGGTCCTTCGGAGGTTCCGCTCACCGCTCACTCCCGCAGTGCAGTTGTGTCGTACAGGTTCGTACGCATGTGGTCGGGGACAGCCGGCCAAGGCAGTCGACGAAGAAGTCCTGGATGAAGTCCGGGAAGAAGCCGGGGAAGACGTCGGGAAAGTGTGCCGATCATAGAGGCTGCCCCTCGGCCGTTCCAGCTATGCCGCTCTGGAGAGGCCCGCTGATGACCCACGGACGATCGTTTCTGCACAGGTCTGAGCCCTGGTCGATTCCGTCCTGACCGGTTGTGACGTTCCGTGAGCCTTCGGAGTGTCGGCCGCGACCCGGTGGATATCGGGTCGGTGTCGGCCCGGTGTCGGGTCGGTCACCCGAGTGGGGCAGCGGAACAGGGCGTACCACCTCAAAACGTCACAGGGTGGGTGAGGTGTCCCCCATTCCGTAGCCGGAGGTCCACGTGGAGGGTCAGCAGTCACCCCAGGGAACACCCGGGGGAGTGGAACGTGGGCGCCTCCGCAGCGCCGCGGCTGCCCTCACCTCTCTCACGGCGCTCGCCGCCACGTCCCTGGTCGCGGGTCCCGCGGTGGCCGAGTCGGCGGCGGGGCCCTGCGCGCTGCCCCGCACCCCCGCCCACCACTCCCTGGGCCTCGACACCTGGAACGGCTCCTATCCGCGCCCGGTCACCCGTCTCGACGCGGTCATGGTCTTTCTCTCGTTCCCCGACTCCGTGCCGCTGAACGGGCCGGACGTCCTCGCGTCCGACCACTTCCCGGCCACCAGCGAGTTCTTCCGGCAGGCCTCGTACGGAAAGTTCGCGCTGCGCCCGCACCCGGAGCGCGAGTGGGTGGAGATGCCGAAGGCCTCGACGTCGTACGGGATAAGGCGGGACTGGGAGGCCGGGCAGCGCTCCACGTATCTGCGTGACGCGATCGCCGCGGCCGACCCGGCGGTCGACTTCTCCCGCTACGACGTCGTCTATCTGGTCGCCGACCCGGACGCGCCCGGCGTCGACTCCGACGCGACGAAGGTGGTCAACTTCGACAAGGCGCTGCACGCCGACGGCGTCGACATCAGGCGCGTCGTCACCGTCTTCGAGCGGCATCCACCGGACCGCAATGTGCTGGCCCACGAGACCGGGCATGTCTTCGACCTGCCCGACCTCTACCACCGGCCGACGGACGGCAAGGGCGACTGGGACACCTATGTCGGGGACTGGGACGTGATGGGCAGCCAGTTCGGACTCGCGCCCGATCTCTTCGGCTGGCACAAGTGGAAGCTGGGCTGGCTGGACCGCAGTGAGGTGCGGTGCGTGACGGATGGCGGGCTGGTCACCCTGGAGCCGGTCGCGGCGGCGCCGGTCCCGGGCGCGAGCATCGGCACGAGGCTCGCGGTCGTCAGGACCGGGCAGAACACCGCGCTGGCGATCGAGGCGCGCGGATCGACCGGGAACGACGAGAACACCTGCACCGAGGGCGTGCTGCTCTACCGCGTCCAGGCCGAGACGGCGTCGGGCGGCGGCCCGATCGAGGTGGTGGACACCCACCCGGAGACCGAGGCGTGCTGGGACACCTCGGTCTACCCGCAGCTGGCGGACGCGCCGCTGGGGGTCGGGGAGACGTTCACGACGCCGGGGACACCGGGCCAGCGGACGAGGGTGGAGGTGGCGGACCGGACGCGTACGGGCGCATGGACGGTCAAGATCTCCACGGTGTAGGGCCGGGGTGGCCGGTGTCGCTGCCGCGGGAACGAAAAAGCCCCTCGCTCTCGCGAGGGGCTTTCTCCGTCTGTGCGCCGCCAGGGACTCGAACCCCGGACCCGCTGATTAAGAGTCAGCTGCTCTAACCAACTGAGCTAGCGGCGCCTGCTGACGTCGTAGACCTTAGCATCCTGATCGGCGGGAGGAAAAATCGATATACGGCCGCTGGGAGAGGAGCTCGCGCGGGCCGCGCGGGCGGCCCGCACACAGGCCCAGAGCAGCACCTCGGGCCCGGGCAGCCAGGGGCGCCGGGTGTCGGGAGCCACCAGCCAGCGCGGTCCGGAGGGGGTGCGGCCGGGGGTCAGCGCCGGGACGGTCACCGCGTCGCCGATGCCGTGGCAGATCAGGGGCGGTACGGAATCTCCCCACTCCTCCCAGCCGAGCAGCGACGGCAGGCGCTGGGCGGTGCCGGGGGCGGCGAAGAGCATCATCCGGCCGAGATGCATGGCGACGGGCCCGGAGCCCGGCCCCTCCGTCCAGAGCCGGTCGAGCATCCGCCGCCCGAAGACCGCGGGCACGTTCACGGCGTCGAAGACGGAGCCGCAGGGCAGTACGGCCGGTGCGGTCGGGCGGGTCTCCCAGAGGGCGAGCATGGAGCGCGGACGGTCCCCTGCGGACGTGAGCCAGCCGGCGCCGGGGGCCGTGACGTGTGCGACGTGGTTGCGGCCCTCCTCCCGCAGGGAGGCGAAGATGTCCGGACGACGCTCGGTCTCGGCGGCGCCGGAGTTCAGCAGGGTCTCGTCTCGCAGCCATGCGGTCATGTCTCCAAGATCTACCCGGAGTGACGACGCGGTTTCTGAGGGTTTGCGGAAATGGGTGCAGCGCGGGGTGGGAGGGGGTATCTTGCGCCCCGGCATATGCCAGGCGGGGTATCGACCGCGCCCGGTGGTCTACGGGGTGTTGTTGCGCAGCAGGTCGCTGCCGAACTCGATCATCTTCCGGGCGTAGTCCTCGGTCCACTCCGCCCGGCGGGCGATGTCCGCGGGGGTGAGGCGGTCGAAGTGCCGCGGGTCGGCGAGCTGGGCCGCCGCGATCGCCTGGAACTCCAGGGCCCGGTCGGTCGCCGCGCGGAATGCCAGGGTCAGTTCGGTGGCCCGGGTCAGCAGCTCCCGCGGGTCCTCGATGGACTCCAGGTCGAAGAAGTGCTCGGGGTCGGCGGCAGCCTCCGACGGCTCGAAGAGCAGCGGGGCCGGTCGCAGCCGTCGCTCGCTCCGCTCGGGTTCCGCCATATGGGTCTCCTCCTCGCACGTGTGCGGCCCGCGTTCGGGGCCGCCATCCATTCTCCCGCTCACCGCAAGTGGGTCTACGGCCGCCAGCTCACCCGGTGTTCCGCCAGATGGGCCATCACCGCGTGATTCGCCTCCCAGCCGTCCGGGAACTTCACCGTCACGCCCAGCTGGACCGGCTCCGTCGAAGGGTGCTCGTCCAGCAGGTCCGTGACGCCCGCGCGGCACACCACGATGCACGCGTGCCGGTGACGGGACGCGAGCACACACAGGCGCCCCGTCTCCAGGTGGAACGCCGTCGCGTCCGGGCGGCCCGAGAGCGGGTGCAGGACCACCGTGACGTCGTACTCCCGCCCCTGGAGGCGGTTCGCCGTGTCCACGGTGACGTCGCGCACCCCCACCTCGGCGAGCGCCGCCCGCACCGCCGCTGCCTGGTCGCGGTGGGCCGTGCCGACCGCGATCCGGTCGGCGGTCACCGGGACCGGCCCCTCGGAACGTTCGCTGGTCGCCACGCCCCCGCGGTCCAGCAGCCGGCGGACGACCAGGGCCACGGCCCGTACCGCCTCGGGGTCCGTACGGGGCGTGCGGCGGGCGGGCAGCTCCAGCAGGCCCCACCCCGACTGAGCCGCCTCGTCCAGCACCCGGTCGGGACCCGAGCCGTCCGACGGCACCCCGAAGGCGAGCCGCCGGTCGTCCGGACCCGTACCGCTGCGAAAGGGGGTGTACGGGTAGAAGGCGTCGGACACCAGGGGCGCGGCGGACGCCGGGAGCCGCCAGGAGACGGGCAGCCGGTGCTGCGGCAGCTCCGGGTTGTGCGCCAGGAGTGTCGAGACCGCGCTCGCGGAGGGGTCGTACGACAGCCCGGCCCACTGGTCCGCGCCCACGATCGAGAAGGGGTCCAGCTGGCCCGGGTCGCCGACGAACAGCGCGCGTTCGAAGAGCCCGGCGACGGCGAGCAGCGCGTCGGAACGCATCTGGTACGCCTCGTCGACGATGGCGTGCCGCCAGGGTTCGACGCCCTGCACATGCGCCCACTTCGCTGCCGTCGAGATGACGATGTCCAGGCCCGCAAGGTCCCCCGCCTTGGCGGACGTGCGGACGTTGTCCAGCTCGTCGAGCGATGCGTCGTACGGATCGGGGTCGTTGCTGTGCAGCCGCCCGACCGGCAGCCGGGGGTCCTTCTCGGCGAGCCGGACGACCAGGTCGTCCACCTGCGCGTTGGTCTGTGCGATGACCATCAACGGCCGCCCGGCCGCGGCCAGTTCGCGTGCGGCGTGCACGACCAGCGTGGACTTGCCGGCACCCGGCGGGGAGTCCACGACGACTCCGCGGTGCGACCCGTGCAGCGTGTCGGAAAGGATCGCTTCGGTGGCCCGCGCGGCCTCGCCGGACGGATCGAAGACGCCCGTCACAGGGCACCTCCGCGGCTGAGCCCCCGCTGCGCGAAGCAGCCGTGCCCCGAGGGGGGCCAGACACGCGCGCCCGGGCATTCAGGGGTGGACGGGTGGGAGAAGCCCACCCGGTTCACGGATGGCCGGGTCACAGGACGTCCTCCGGGGTCACGGGGTCGGGGTTCTCCCCGGACGCGCCCGGGGGGCCGCCGTGCGTCCATGGGGTTTCCTCCGGGTCCGGGAGTTTCGGGCCGCCCCGCTGATCGTGCTCGAACAGGGTCCAGGCGATCCGGTCGCCCTTGACCGGTACGGTCCCTTCCGCCGGGTCCTTGGAGCGGCCCATGCGGTCCAGCAGCCGCAGCACCAGCGCGCCGTCGCCGTCGTACCGTACGAACTCCGCCGACTGCGGCCTGCCCTCCAGGGAACGGTAGACCTTCACCCGCTCACCCAGATGCGGGCGGTCGTCCGTGCGGACCGTGACCAGGGGGCGCGGGCTCGGCCGTTTCGACTCCGACCAGGCCGGCACGACCTCCGTCACCTCACCCGTGAACGCCTCGCCCGCCAGCCTGCGCCCCGCCAGCACCAGCGGGTCGTCCAGCGCCTCCTGGGCCTCCAGTTGCGCCTGGGCCGTCTCGCGTGAGGCGAGCTTCTGCGCGGCCGTCACCGCGTCGTCGCGGCGCGGCTGCGGCGGCTCGCCCGCCCGTACGCGGTCGCGGTGGGCCGTGAACGACCAGCGGTCGCGTGTCCAGCGGTCCGCGACCCGGGACCCCTGCGGCAGCTCCCGCAGCAGGTCGAGGGAGCGCCACACCGCGTCCCACGTCGGCCGCATCCGGCTCTCCAGCAGCCCCCGGATCTCCCGCTCCGCACCGGCCAGCCGGGCCAGCTGCTCGTCCGCCGCCATCCCGTCCTCGGCCGCCGACAAGGCCGTACGCGCCCGGTCGTAGCGCTCCATCGCGGGCGCCAGCAGCCTGTTGTCGAACGCCGGGTCGGTGGCCGGCCCGGCCGGCGGGCACACCAGCTGCCCCTCCCGGTCCCGCGCCAGCTCCGCCCGCAGTGCCGCCTGCGCACCCGATGCGCCGTCGGGAGGGGCGATCCAGGCGAGCAGCGCACCCAGATGCTGGTCCTCCAGGCTGGACTGGCCACTGGCCCAGTGCCGGTTCAGCAGATCGGTCGCGGAGAGCAACAGGGACGAGCCCGGCACCCTGGCCCGCTCGCCGTAGTGCGTCAGCCAGCGCCCCAGCAGCGGAACGCGCGGCGGCGCCGGGAAGGGCGTGTCGGGGTCCTGCTCGGCCGTACGACGGAACCGCATCGAGCGGCCCAGCAGCCGTACGAAGTCGATGCCCGCGCGGCTCGGAACGATCAACTGCGGTGCGTCCGCGCACAGCTCGACCTCGACCTTGACCCTCTTGCCGGTCTCCGGGTCGGTTTCGTTCCGCTCGGCCGGCTCGACGTCGTCGGCGTACGCGTCCAGATACGGCAGCACCGCCTCCGCCAGCTCGCCGAGGAACGCGAACCGCAGATCGCGGTCGCGCGGCTGCGCGACGGCAAGCAGCCGCGGCGCGTCCCGGTCCGTGCCGACGAGCGCGCCCAGCGGAGCGCCCGCCTCACCGGCGGTGGTGAGCGGTACGAGAACGAGCGGCCGGTCGCCCAGATGCCGGTGGAGCACGGTGGTGAGAGGCGTCGCCCGCCCCGACTCCACGGCCTCCAGCCGAGCGAGGGTGGAGATCAGCGACATCCGGCCCCCTCCAGTGCCTCGGCCCGCAGCGCCGCCGCTCTGCGCAGGGCCGCGACCGCCGGGTCGTCCGGGTCCCCGGCCGCACCCCTGGCCGCCGCCAGGACGTCGCCGATCGTCGTCAGGCCGCCCAGCTCGCCCCGCACCCCGCGCCCCAGCACCTCCACGGCGCCCGACTCGCGGGCCCGGTCGCGGCAGTGGAAAGCCAGCTCGCAGGCGGCCAGGCACTCGGGGGCGTAGGCCGCGGACACCGACTCGACCGCCGCCGTCAACTCCTCAGCCGGGCGCTCCAGATCGAAGGTGGTGCCCCCGGGCAGCAGGTCGGCGATGTCCTCGACACGCGTCAGCCGGGCCAGCTGGCGCCGAGTCACCGACAGCTGCTTGCGAACGTCGACGACGGACGCGGTCGGCAGATTGGAGAAGTCCTTGGGGCACACGAGCAGCACGCTGTGCGCCACCCGCGCGCCGTCCGTCAGCGCGGCGACCCGCTCCAGCGCCAGGACGTACACCGCGGCCTGGCGCGCCGCCGCGCCGACCTTCGCCGCGTCAGCCGAGGCGTCGATCATCGGGAAGGACTTGATCTCGACGACCGTCCACCGGCCGTCGGGGTGGACGACGACCGCGTCCGGCTCCAGATAGGCGGGGGAGCCCGCCACCTCCAGGGCGAGCATGGGGTGGTCGAGCAGCGACCAGGCCCCGGCCGCGGTGGCCTCGCGCAGTGCCAGCGCGGTGCGGGCCGCGCGGCCCTCGGGACCGGCGGCCGCCAGATCGGGAACCCGGACATCGGCCGGCGTGTCCAGGCCCAGCAGTCGCATCAGCTCCGTACCGCCGTCGGCCTTGACCTTCGCCTCGAAGGCATTGCCGCGCATGAACGCGAACTGCGACTGTCCGAAAGCGGCCGGGGACCCCAGCGCGGTGGCGAGCGCCGCCTTGTCCACCCCGGCGCCGTCCAGCAGCGCACGCCGCTTGCAGCCGGGGTTGGCGGCGAGGGCGGCCAGCGCGCGGGCGTCGAGCGGATGGGGCTGGGCAGCAGGGCCGCGCAGCTCAGCGAGCCGCTGCCGTAGTGCTGTCGTCGGCGCCTGCGGAGGAGGTCCGCTGTCCAGGGATTCGCTCACCCGCGGAAGTCTCGCATCCGGCACTGACAATCGAGGGCTTCACGCCGGAACCGGAAGGAACCCAGCGCGTCCGCACCCGGTCGGCGAGCCGCATCGCGGGCCTGGTCAGCAGCGCGCCGATGCCCATCACGGCGGCCCCGGCGACCGCGTCCAGGAAGTAGTGGTTCGCCGTTCCCATCACCACGAGCGTGGTGAGCAGCGGGTAGGCGACGCCGAGGGTCTTCATCAGCGGCGTACGGCCGTGCCGCCACAGCATCACGCCGCACCACAGCGCCCAGCCGACATGCAGGCTCGGCATGGCGGCGTACTGGTTGGTCATGCCGCCCATGCCGCGCGGCGCGCTCGCCTCGCCGCCCCACCAGCCGTACGAGCTGTACTGGGCCATCGTGTCGACGAAGCCGTGCGAGGCGGCCAGCAGCCGGGGCGGGCAGGTGGGCATCAGCGTGAAGCCGACCAGGCCGAGGAGGGTGGAGAGCATCAGCCAGGTGCGGGCGGCCCGGTAGCGGGCGGGGCGTCGTCTGAAGAGCCAGACCAGCACGGCCGGGGTGACCAGATAGTGCAGGGAGGCGTAGGCGAAGTCGGCGGGTATGCCGAGGGCCGGGGTGTCGGTGAAGAGCCGGTTGAGCGGGTGCTCGGCGTTGAGGAAAAGGGCCTTCTCGGCCCGGAGTATCGCCAGGCCGTGGTCGACCGCGGTCGTCACATCGCCGCGGGCGAGCAGCCGGCCGCCCGAGTACGCGGCGTAGACCACGACGAGCAGCAGCAGTTCGGTCCACCAGCGGGGCCGACGGCGCGGCGCGGTGTACGGCATCCGTACGTTCTCCCTCTTTTGTTCAAGTGGCCTTCGGCTGTTCGGGCGGGCTTCGGCCACCGGTCAACCGTACGGTGTATAAGGCTGGGCTCTGCTGGCGGGTACCGGCCTGTACAAGACGCCGAGATCGTTCCGGAGGTTGCCCGCCGTTCAAGTGCGGGATGATGGAACGCCACCGGATGGTGACCTTCAGGACCTCGGCACGTGCGGACCTCGGCACGTCAGCACTTCAGGGAGAACTCCCATGGCACCGCGCATCCTGCTCGCCCGGCACGGCCAGACCGAGTGGTCACTGCTCGGCAAGCACACCGGCAGGACGGACATCCCCCTGATCGACGAGGGCCGACGCGGAGCGAAACTGCTGGGCGAACGGCTGCACCGGTCCCCGTGGTCGGGCCTCGAGGGCGTCGAGGTGCGCACCAGCCCACTCGTCCGGGCGAGCGAGACCTGCGCAATTGCGGGCTTCGGGGACCGGGCGCAGGAGTGGGACGCGCTGATGGAGTTCGACTACGGGGCGTACGAGGGCATGACCCCGGCAGAGATCTGGGCGGACCGCCCCGACTGGTTCATCTGGCGCGACGGCGTTCCCGTGGGGTCCCCCCTGGCGAAGACGCGCGGGGAGACCCTGGCCGAAGTCGGCGCCCGCGCGGACGAGATCATCGCCTGGGCCAAATCGGCCGACCGGGACGTCATGATCTTTGCGCACGGCCACATCCTGCGGGTGCTCGGCGCGCGCTGGCTGGACCGGGAGCCGTCCTTCGCGGCCCGGATCCGCCTGGATCCGACGAGCCTCTCGATCCTGGGCTGGGCGTACGGCGCCCCGGCAATGGACCGCTGGAACGACACGGGCCACCTGGAGTCCTGAGCACCTGGAGTCCTGAGCACCTGGAGTCCTGAGCCCCCGGAACCGGGCCGGACCCGCGGACGCCGGGACGTTACGTCCTGCGGTTCAGGCCGTTACGTCCTGCGGAGTGCCCCCGCGTGGCGGTCCAGGAAACCGGACACGCCTCCCGTCCGGCGCTGAGGGAGCAGGACACGGGCCGTGTCCGACAGCATCGTCTGGATGCGCGACGACTGGACCTCGTCCAGCAGGTCCAGCACCTGGTGGCCCGCGGCCGCCGCCTCGTCCGGAGCTCCCGCGTGCGCGAGGTCCATCGCGAGTTCCGCCCGGTACAGCGCCAGGTTCCGGGTGAAGCGGTGATCCTGGAGCACCGTCGCCCGCCGGGCGTGGCGGGCCGCGCGGGCCCATTCGCCCAGCGCCGCCCAGCACTGCGCCTCCAGCGCCTCCCGTTCCGGCTCCCCGAAGAAGGACATCCACTCGGGGTCGGCGTCGGACGGGCCCCGGTCGAAGAGCGTGTGCGCCCGGGCCATCGCCTGCTCGCAGGCCGTACGGTCCGCGAGTCCCGCCCAGCCGCCCGCCTCCCGCATGGCCAGCAGGCACAGCAGCCGGGGAGAGGACAGCCGGTGCGCCGCCCGCTGGCCCGCCTGTGCCGAACGCACCGCCTCCCGGTGCCGGCCGGCGTCCCTGGCCAGGAACGACGTATTGCAGAAGGCATGCGCCTCGAGTGCCGGGTCGCCCGCCACCCGGGCGGTCGCCAGCGCCTCCGCGTAGTGCGAGCGGGCGTCGTCGCAACGGCCCGAGTCGTGAGCCAGCCAGCCCACCGAGATGGCGAGTTCGCCCGCCCCGGCGTGCAACCGGTCGGCCGTGGATCTGCGGGTCGCGGTCCCCGCGTCGAGCAGGGCGTACGCGGCCCGCAGCGGCTGCGCGGCCTGCCGGTAGAGCCCGTCGGCGCCGTGCCGGTCGTCGAGCAGCCGGATGCGTCGCACGGCCGATTCGACGGCGCTCACCTCCGCCTCGCCCACTCGCCGCTGTGCGGGCATGGTGCCGAGCCCGAGGGAGACGGCCGCCACCGTGGCGGAGCCGCTCGTCATGAATGCGCGACGCAGCACGTCGCTCTCCTCGTCGATATCGCTGAAGCTGGTGCAGGGGGTGGTGCTGTCGAAAGGGCAGAAGGGGTGGGCCTGTTCGAGCTGCCGGGCGGCAGGAGCCCCCGCGCCCCGGCCGCGTACCCTCTCCCGCGCCGTGAAACCGAGGTCCTCCAGCGCCAGGCCGGGGAACATGTGCAGGAACACCCGCTCGTAGGCGTAGTTCGGACAGCGGATCTCACCGGCCTCGACGCGCCCGATGTAACGGGCGTCGCACGAGACCTGCTCGCCGATCTCCCGGGCGGCCTTGCGAACCGCCGCCGCGAACTCCCCCGGCGAGCGCTGTCCGCGCAGCCTGCGGAAAGCGAGGTTGGGAACTGCCCGTGATGCCTGTGACGATGACGTCATGGCCGAGCCCTCTCTTGGTGCAGCCGTGTTCCGGCGGAGCAAGAACGTACCCGCTGTGACCGGGTGCGCACACAGGGTTTAGTTACAAAAGGGATATCTCACCCACGATCTGCCATGAACTGCCATCCTTTGCGGCGGCGTGCCGCCGTAGCCATTGACGAGAACGGGCGTTGAACCATGTGGAGACCCGGAACGTGTCTCCACTCGAGCGAGGAGGGGATCCCCTTGTTGGAGGTCGGCATGGAGACCAGCGCCAATAACGGCTCACGGACGACTGCGACGACTGCAACGACTGCTCGGCACAGGCCCACCCAGGACAGCAGCGCACCACCCGGGGACGGCGCCGCGGCCGAACCCTGCGATCTGGTGACCGTCCCCGCCCGGCAGGGGCTGGAGGCGGTGGACATTCTGCGCCGTGCCTCCTCTCCTGCCGTCGGCCCTGTGCTCCACGACGGCACCTGCGACACCCTCGGCTTCCTTGTGCCGCCCGGCACCGCGGACGGCTGGGACATGCCGGGCAGCGCCTGTACGCAGACCTCGGGGCGCGGTCTCCGTATCCCTGCCGAGGTCCCGGTCACCGGCTCCGGCTGGCTGCTGCCGCCGGACGACGGGGGGCTGGTCACCGACCCTGCGGTCCTGCGCGAGGCCCTCGATGAGGCGGCCCGCCTCATCGAGGCCGCCGACAACTGTTGCTGAACACCTTTGCCGCCGGACTCCTGCTGTCCGGCTCCTGCCTGCTGTCCGGCTGCTTCCTGCTGTCCGGCTCCTGCCTGCCGGCCGCGCGGGGGCCGCCACCGGGCCGGGGTCCGATAATGGGCGCGTGGCAAAGAGCAAGCGGCGCGGCCGTACGGACGGGGGCGGCTCCGAAGCTGTCCTGGAACAGGTGGACGGCGGGATGGCGGAGCTGATACCCGACCGGGAGCGGCCGCACGGCTGGACGCTGCTGATCGACGGCGCCCCGCAGTCCCATGTCGACCTCGACGACCCCACCCATCTCTCCTTCGAGTACCAGCGCCGCCTCGGCCACATCGCCGATCTCGCCGCCCCGCCCGGCCGCCCCCTCCAGGTCGTCCATCTCGGCGGCGGGGCCTTCACGCTCGCCCGCTACATCGCCGCCACCCGCCCCCGCTCCACCCAGCAGATAGTCGAGCTGGACGCAGCCCTGGTCCAACTGGTGCGCAGAAAGCTTCCATGGGACCCGAACGCCCGTATCCGGGTCCGGTCCATCGATGCCCGCGACGGGCTCGGCAAGGTCCAGGACGACTGGGCGGACCTGGTGATAGCCGACGTGTTCAGCGGCGCCCGCACCCCCGCACATCTGACCAGCACCGAGTTCCTCGGCGAGGTGCGAAGAGTCCTGAAGCCGGGCGGGTACTACGCCGCCAACCTCGCCGACGGCCCGCCGCTCGCCCACATCCGCGCCCAGGTCGCCACCGCCGCCGCCGTCTTCCCCGAACTCGCGCTCGCCGCCGACCCGACCGTGCTGCGCGGCCGCCGCTTCGGCAACGCCGTGCTGCTCGCCTCGGACGTCACGCTGCCTGTCGCCGAACTGACCCGCCGCATCGCGGGCGACCCGCACCCCGGCCGGGTCGAACACGGCAGGACGCTCACCGACTTCACAGGCGGCGCGGCCGCGGTCACCGATGCGAGCGCCAAGCCCTCACCGGCACCGCCGCCGGCCGTCTTCAGGTAGGGGTACGGGGTCCCACGCCGGCCGTTGCACCGGCGTCGTCGCCCTCAATGCTCGTCGCCCCAGGTGCTCGTCGCCCCAGGTGCCCGTCACCGCCGGCGCCCGTCGCCCCAGCGCCCGTTGCCCTCAGCGCTCGTCGAACTGGACCATCGGCGGGTGGCCGTTCCAGGTGCAGAAGACCGAGACCTCGCGGCCGTCCTGGGTGAAGGTCACCCGGATCCATGTCGGTTGCTTCCAGACCTGCATCTGCCAGCCGGCCGCCGGGGTCGCGGAGACCAGCTCCGCCGACGACTTGCCGATGTCGAAGACCACCCGGCCGCCCGAGACCGTGTAACCCTTCACATTCCCCGGCGCGGGCGGCGGGGACGAGGAAGGCGGGGCGGACGACGGCGCCCTGGTACCGGGCTTCCCTGCCGGGGCAGTTGGCGACGGCTTGTCGTTCTTGTCCGGCGTGCCGGGCGTCGACGACGAGGGGCTCGGCGGGCGTTGCGTGGAGGCGGACTGCGGCTTCGAGTCCTGTCTGGTGGCGCTGTCCGCGGTGATGGGCAGCGCGCGCGGACGGTCGTACGCCGTCCCGGACATGACGGTGTGGACGCCCCACCAGGACAGCGTCACCGCCGCGCCGGTGGACAGCGACCACGCCATGGCATGTACGAGTCCTCGATGCATCCCGGCCATATTGCACCACACACGTCACGTCTGTCCCAGGAGGGACCGGGGTACTCCGGATGGCGTACGGTGCCGCCCATGGCAAGTGTGCTCGTGGTCGAGGACGACCAGTTCGTGCGCTCCGCCCTCATCAGGCACTTGACCGAGGCCTCCCACACCGTACGGAGCGTCGGCACGGCCCTCGAGGCGCTGCGCGAGGTGGCCCATTTCCGATTCGATGTCGTCATCCTCGACCTCGGACTGCCCGATCTGGACGGGTCCGAGGCACTGAAGATGCTGCGCGGAATCACCGACGTACCGGTGATCATCGCGACCGCGCGGGACGACGAGACGGAGATCGTGCGGCTGCTCAACGACGGTGCCGACGACTACCTCATCAAGCCTTTCTCCGTGGAGCATCTGTCGGCACGGATGGCGGCCGTACTGCGCCGCTCGCGCGTCGCCGCCGGGGAGGCTCCGCCGAGCCGGGTCATCCAGGTCGGCGGGCTCTCCATCGACCCGCTGCGCCGCCAGGCCGAGTTGGACGGGAACGCCCTCGACCTCACCCGTCGGGAGTTCGACCTGCTGGCCTTCCTGGCCGGGCGGCCCGGCGTGGTCGTGCCCCGCAAGGAGCTGCTCGCCGAGGTCTGGCAGCAGAGTTACGGCGACGACCAGACCATCGACGTCCATCTGAGCTGGCTGCGCCGCAAGCTCGGTGAGACCGCGGCACGGCCCCGCTACCTGCACACCCTGCGCGGCGTCGGCGTGAAGCTGGAGCCGCCGGGCCAACCCGGTTCCCACGGGCACGGTCCTCACGGGCACGGTCCGACGGGACACCGTCCGAACGGGCATCAGCCATGAGATGGGCGCTGATCAAGGTCTCCCTGGCCGTCACCGCCATGGTCGTACTGGCCTTCGCGCTGCCGCTGGGCCTCGTCATCAAGGAGATGGCCAGCGACCGGGCCTTCTCCAACGCCGAGCGGCAGGCCGCCACCATCGGCCCCACCCTCTCCATCACCGCCGACCGCGGCCCGCTGGAACGGGCCGTGATGTCCACACCGGCCGGCTCGGCCGGCCGGATGGCCGTGCACATCCCGGCCGCCACCGAGCCCGGCAGCCGGCCGCTGGAGATCGGCACCCGCCGGGCCGCCAAGAAGGACATCGCGACCACCCAGCGCCTCGGCCGCGCCACCATCACCGAGGTGACCGGCGGCTCCGCGCTGCTCCAGCCCACCGCGATCGGCACCGGCCAGATCGCGGTCATCGAGGTCTTCGTTCCCGAGGGCGAGGTCTCCAACGGCGTCGGCACCGCCTGGCTGGTACTCGCCGGCGTCGGCATCGCGCTGATCGTCGGCTCGGTCGCCGTCGCCGACCGGCTCGGCGTCCGGATGGTGCAGCCCGCCCAGCGGCTCGCGGGCGCCGCGCACGACCTGGGGGAGGGCAAGCTGGGCGCGCGCGTACCCGAGGAGGGACCGACCGAACTGCGCTCCGCCGCCATCGCCTTCAACTCCATGGCCGACCAGGTGGTCCAGCTCCTCGCCAACGAACGCGAACTGGCGGCGGACCTCTCGCACCGGCTGCGTACGCCGCTGACCGTGCTGCGCCTCAATGCCGCCTCTCTCGGCAGCGGCCCCGCCGCCGACCAGACCAGGGCAGCGGTCGAGCAGTTGGAGCGCGAGGTCGACACGATCATCCGTACGGCCAGGGACGCCAAACCGCAGACCGCGGCGACCGGCCCCGGCGCGGGCTGCGACGCCTCCGAGGTCGTCCGGGAGCGGATGGAATTCTGGTCGGCGCTGGCGGAGGACGAGGGCCGCAAGGTGCGGGTCGCGGGCGTCGACCGCCCCGTACGCATCCCGGTCGCCCGCCCCGAACTGGCCGCCGCACTCGACGCGCTGCTCGGGAACGTCTTCCGCCACACCCCCGAGGGCACGGCCTTCTCGGTGGACGTGCACAACGGCGACGACGCGGTCATCGTCCTGGTCTCGGACGCGGGCGCCGGTATCGCCGACCCGGAGGCGGCGCTGGCCCGCGGCAACAGCGGGGCCAGGGACGGTTCGACGGGCCTCGGACTGGACATCGTGCGCCGGGTCGCGGAGTCGACGGGCGGAGACGTACGGATCGGCAGCTCGGTGCTCGGCGGCACAGAGGTACGGATCTGGATCGGCCTCGATCCCCGCGAGTACGCGGCCGCGGAGCGACGGCGGGGCCACCGCGGGACGGTCAAGCGCCGCAAGCGCGCATCCGCCTGATTCCGGTTTCGTGATTCCGGTTCCTGATTCCGGTTCTACGACGCCGGTTTCACGATTCAGTGGTCTCAACCATTAATCGGTTCCGATGCCTTCCTTAAGGGCGGCCTAAGAAGCCCAACGGCAGTCCCGAACCGGTCATTTGTCCGGTTCGGGGTCGCTAGCGTGCTGCCACACCCCCACTTCCGTAACACAGAGGCAGGCACGCAATGGGCAGTAGTACGCACCGGCGCAGGGCGAGCGGCAAGGTCAAGTCCGTCGGCGCGGTCGTCGCGGCAGCGGTGATCGGCGGCGCGGCGTTCGCGTTCACCGGCACCGCGCAGGCCGCGGCGGTCGGCGCCGCGTACACCAAGACCAGTTCCTGGACCGGCGGGTACACCGGCCAGTACGTCATCACCAATGGCACCGACAAGGCGCAGTCGGACTGGACGCTCGAATTCGACCTGCCCGCCGGGACCACGATCGGTTCGCTCTGGAACGGCGAGCACACCGCCAAGGGGCAGCACATCACCGTGAAGCCCGCGAGCTGGAACAAGGAGCTCGCCCCCGGCGCGTCGGTGACCGTCGGCTTCGTGACCGCCGCGAGCGGCACGGCGACGGCAGCCGACCCCACCTCCTGTGTGATCAACAAGATCAAGTGTTCGGTCGACTCCGGCGCGACGCCACAGCCGAGCGGCCGCCCCACCGAGCAGCCCAAGCCCACCCCGACGGCGACGGCCACCCCCACGAAGCCCCCGACGTCCACGCCGACGTCCGCGACGCCGACGCCCACGCCCACCAAGACGCCGTCCCCGACGCCCACCGAAACCCCCGGCGGCGGCACCGGGACCGGCGCGGGCTACGCGCCGTACATCGACACCTCGCTCTTCCCGGCGTACGACATGGTGGACACGGCCACCAAGACCGGCGTGAAGGAGTTCAATCTCGCCTTCATCACCTCCGGCGGCAGCTGCGCCCCGCTCTGGGGCGGCGTCACCGACCTGGCGAGCGACAAGGTCGCGGCCCAGATAGGCGCGCTGCGCGCCAAGGGCGGTGACGTCCGGGTCTCCTTCGGCGGCGCGGCCGGCCATGAGCTGGCGCTGAACTGCTCCTCCGCCGGCGAGCTGGCGAAGGCGTACGGCAAGGTCGTCGACGAGTACAAGCTGACCAAGGTCGACTTCGACATCGAGGGCGCGGCCCTGCCGGACACCGCCGCCAACTCCCGCCGCTCGCAGGCCATCGCGCAGCTCCAGAAGTCCCACCCGGGGCTCGATGTCTCCTTCACGCTCCCCGTCATGCCCGAGGGCCTGACCCAGCCCGGCGTGGACCTGCTCGCCGACGCCAAGAAGAACGGCGTGAAGGTCGACGCGGTCAACATCATGGCGATGGACTACGGGCCGGCGTACAGCGGTGACATGGGCGAGTACGCCATCCAGGCCGCGACGGCGACCCAGGCGCAGATCAAGGGCGTGCTCGGGCTCTCGGACGCCGCCGCGTGGAAGGCCGTCGCCGTGACCCCGATGATCGGTGTCAACGATGTCGTGACCGAGATCTTCAAGGTCGACGACGCCACGCAGCTGGTGGACTTCGCGAAGTCGAAGGGTCTGGGCTGGCTGTCGATGTGGTCCTCGACCCGCGACAAGCAGTGCGCGGGCGGGGAGAAGCCCGCCGCGGACGCGACGTGCAGCTCGATCCTCCAGGAGCCGCTGGCCTTCACCAAGGCGTTCTCCGCCTACAAGTAAGCCGCCTACGAGCAGGCCGTCTGCAAGCAGGCTGCCTGCGGACAAGCCGCCACCCCCCACCCCACCCCCCACGCGCGTGTCCCGGCCGGACTTCCCCCACCCGGCTGGGACACGCGTTCAGGCCGAGGAGCTCACGGCCTTTCCCGGTGGCCGAGTACGGCTACGGCCCGGTCGAAGGCCGAGTCGCGGCCGTACTCGAACTCCTCGTCGGTGAAGACGGGTTCAGCCAGCTGCGGTGGGATCCCCGGGCCGTCGAAGGTGCGGCCGGAGCGGGTGAGGAATTCCTCGTTGGGCAACCACACCTGCCAGCCGCCGGGGAGCTTGCGCTGCATCACGTCCGAGAAGACGCCCTGCGTGTGCTCCCCGATCCGTACGGTCCGGCCGGGCCGGTCGATCAGTGCCTGGGTGAACGACTCCCCGGCGCTGATCGTCATGCCGCTGGTCAGCACCGCGACCGGGCCGGTGTAGCGGGGCGCGTCCGCGGGCTGTACGTACAGCGGCTGCGGCCGGGTGAAACGGCTCGGGTCGGCGGGGTTGTTCCGGGCCCGCTTGGCGTACGCGAAGTAGGGGCGGTCGGTGAGCCGCCCGGCGAGCTGGAGGCCCAGCTGGTCGGAGCCGCCGCCGTTGATCCGCAGATCGATGATCAGGCCCCGCAGGCGCTCGGTACTTTCCCGGGCGAGGATCGCGTCCATGGCCTCGTCCAGTGCGGCGCTTTGTGCGGCGAAGCCCTTGGTCTTGGAGTAACCGGCGAATCCGGAGATGCGCAAGTAGCCCTGACCGCCCGGCAGTTCGGCGTAGCTGATCCTTCCGCCTGCGAACTGCCGGAGCTTCGCGCCCTTCAGGTCGCGCTTCTCGATGTGCGACGTGACCTTCGCGTCCAGCTCCTCGGTGGGCATGGTGGTGCCGGGCCGGACCATGACGAAGCGTCCGGTCTTGCCGGCCAGCACGGCGACATGCGCGTCGTGCAGGGGAGCCACCATCTCCCGGAAGACCGCGAAGAGTTCGGCGTCGGTCGTGCGGGGGTTGACCCGGGGGCGGTAGCGGTCCCGTACAGCGTTCCAGTCGATGCCCTTGGCATCGAAGAACGGGTAGTTCTCGTGGAGGGTCTGCCAGAAGATGTCGAAGGCCGCGACGGGGCCGCCGGGGGCCTGTGTGAGGCAGTCGGCGGGCAGCGCGTCGATGCGCCGCAGCCCGCGGTCACCGGGCGAGCCGTCGATATGCACGGACGCCCGGTCCGGCCGCGCCTTGGACCGTACGGTGTAGACGTCGCCGTCGCCGTTGGCGTACCTGGCCGCCGCGGGGCTGCCGCCCGCCCTCTTGGCAGAGGCGCCCTTGATACAGCTGACACCGGTGACCTGGTACTCCTGCAGGAGCCCGCCGTCCAGTGACAGCACGGTGCCGTAGCCGTCCATCTGCCAGACCCCGCCCACCGGCGGCGGCGCATGGGCCCCGGCCGGTGCGAGGGGCAGGGCCAGGCCCGCGGTGACGGCCAGCAGGGCGGCCGCCGCGACGGTCCTGCCGATGGTGCCCGAGCCACTCCTGAATTGCATGTTCATGCCTTCCCCGTTGGGTCATCGATCCGGTACCTCGATGATCGACTCGATGATCGACTCGATGACCTCGCGGGGACATCCGGCTGTCCGGTCAGTCAGGGGTGGGGGCAACCCCCGCTACTTCTGAGGGATTCGAGCAGCGCGGCGGGGGCAGGGCCGGGGCGAGGGCCACCTGGTCCGCACCGGGTCACTGCGTCCTGGAGCGTCGCCCGACCAGGAGAAGCGCGCCGATGCCGGCCGCGAGGACCGTGCCACCGAGGGCCCAGGACGCCACGGGCGCAGGCGAGCTGTCGGCGGCCAGGGTGTGGCCGACGGACCCGCAGTCGCCCGTGCCGGGGACCACGCGATAGCGCGCCCAGACCGTGCGACGGGCCTCCGGCCGGGGGTCGTTCCTGTCGTCCTGGTAGACGGCGTACAGGCCGGGCTCGGTGTCGCAGGCGATCGTCGCGGTGGCCGTGAGGACGTTCTTTCCGCCACGCAGCACGGGTTTGCCGGTGAACGCGGGGGAGTTGAGGGTGACCGCACCGTCCGCCGCCGTGCTGTCGCTCGCCACGATCCGGCCGCCCGCCGGGACCTGCCGCACGTCCCAGGCGTTCTGCGGCCAGGGCGTGCCCTTGTCCCAGTGCTCTTCCTTCGGCGTGGGCGGCAGGTCCTTCAGGCGGGTCCGGCACTCGCGCAGTGCGGCGGCATCGGCCTTCTCGACTCGTACGTTGGTGAAGAGCGAGCCGCCGGTGCCGAGCTCGACCGGGTAAGTGCCGGGACTCGCATCGCACTTGACGGCCACGGTCGCGGTCAGCCGGGGGGCGTTCATGCGCAGGGTGCCCTCGGCGAGGAAGGCTTCCGAACGGATCGCGAGTCCGTTCGCGACCTCACCGGCGCGCAGCGTCACCGTGAGGATGTCGCCGGGCTGGACCGGGCGGGTGTCCTCGGGGGCGTACGGCAGAGGGCGGGCCCCTGCGGCCGTCTCGACAGCCTCCGCCGGAGCGGCCATGGAGGCCGTGCCCGCCACACAGGCGAGGGACAACGCCAGGGCGGCTGCGGTGCGGAAGTGGTTCATGGCAACCCCCTGATTTTGTGGCGTTTACACCCTTTGTTGCGTACATGTGTGCGAGTGTCGCGTGGTTACGGACGTTTGGCCCTCTACTAGAGAGACAGTGTGTTGCGTTCACGTTGGTTGCCTGCTCTTGCGCTCATTCTCTGCGCGGGAGCACTCAGCACCGGTCCTGCTACGGCGGCGACCGGCACTCCCCCACCCAGCCCACCCTCCGCCTCGACGAGCGCGACCTCCCCGGTGGCCGCCCCGTCGCCGCCGCCCTCCGCGCCGGTGACGGATCCGCCGTCCGCGCGGCCCTCGCCCCCCGCGACAGCCACCGCAGCACCCTCGTCCTCGCCTTCGCCCTCGTCCTCCGTGGCACCCACCGCCCCGTCCGCCCCCGCCCCTCCGCCCCCGCCGACGCTGACCGAGGAGGAGAAGTTCTGGACGGCCGAGCGCATGGCGGAAGCCGTGCCGGTCGACTCCGCACGGGGGGAGGGGCCCTCCAAGGCGTCGAAGGCGTCGCGGGCCCCGGCGCGGTCAGGGCTGCGGGCAGCCGACGCGCCTCCCGGCACCAAGAAGGGGGAGTACTTCGGCGGCCTGCCGATGGTGGGCACGTTCTTCCACGACGGGACGCCGTTCGGCGGTAAGTCGACGTCGTGCACCGGGAGCGTCGTCCGCAGCGGCAACAAGGATCTCGTCCTCACCGCCGCTCACTGCGCCAACGGCCTCAAGGGCGCCACCCACCGCATCTTCGTACCGCAGTACCGCCATGGATCCTCCACCGCCGACCAGCCCAGCGGCGTCTTCCCCGTCAACAGGGTCTTCATCGACCCGAGGTACAAGCAGAACACCAAGGAGCCCGTCTCCGACCTGGACTTCGCCTTCGCGCGGGTCGCGCCCAACAGCAAGGGCAAGGCCGAGGACGTCACCGGGGCACTGACCTTCACCCGGTCCGCCGGCTACCGCCACAACGCCACCGTGATCGGCTACCCCCACAGCGAGGAGGTCAACAAGAAGCACCAGGCGCTCCGTTGTGATGTCGCCACCTCGCGCCTGCACGGCTTCCGCCAGATGCAGATGACCTGCGGCGGGTTCTACGGCGGGGTCTCCGGCGGCCCGTGGATCACGGACTACGACGCGGCCACCCGCACCGGCAAGATCATCGGCAACACGGGCGGCTACAACGGCGGCGGCAATGACCAGAACGTCGACTGGATCAGCTACTCGCCCCTCTACGCGCAGGACGCCCAACTCCTCTACGACGACGCCGTCGCAGGCACGAAGGACGCGGACATCAAGCGTCCGCCGTACGTGCCGACGACCGACAGCCCCTATTTGCCGGGCAGCGGGGACCTCTGGACGCACGCCAAAGTGATGACCTCCGGTGACTTCTCGGGCACCGGTCACAGCGACCTGATCGTCATCTGGACCGACGGCGAAGTCAGCCTGTACCCCGGCAACGGCAAGGGGGGCTTCCACGCGGAGCGTCGGCTGCTGGCGAAGAACAGCCTCTGGGGGGCGCACGCCGCAACCGTCACAGGCGGCGACTTCACCGGCTCCAACCAGTTCGACCTGCTGGTGCGCTGGTCCGACGGCGAAGTCACGCTCTATCCCGATGTGAGCGCCAAGGGCCTCGGCCACGCCGGGACCCAGATGGCCAAGAAGGACTCGGTCTGGAAGCACGCCACCCAGATATCGGCGGGCCGTTTCAATGCCGCCACCTATGTCACCGACCTGATGGTGCGCTGGAAGGACGGCGAGCTCAGCCTCTACACCAATGTGAGTTCCGGGACCTTCGGCCAGGAGCACAAGCTGCGGGCCGCCGACCCGCTGTGGGAGCACGCCACCCTGCTCACCAGCGGGCAGTTCTCCGGGAATCACAAGTGGGACCTCATGAT
Organism: Streptomyces sp. NBC_01142; assembly: GCF_026341125.1. Classification (NCBI taxonomy): domain Bacteria; kingdom Bacillati; phylum Actinomycetota; class Actinomycetes; order Kitasatosporales; family Streptomycetaceae; genus Streptomyces; species Streptomyces sp. NBC_01142. Next base: position 1,913,019 of record NZ_JAPEOR010000002.1, on the reverse strand, counting down.
CCGCTGGTCCGACGGTGAGGTCGACAACTACGTCGGCACCACGACCGCGGGGCTCGGCGTGGAGAAGCGCGTACTGAACGCGAACGACCTGTGGGGGAAGCACGCGTCCGTCATCTCCGCCGGCAACTACACCGCCAACGGACTGGCCGACGACCTCCTCGTCCGCTGGTCGGACGGGGAGACCACGATGTATACGGACTCCCGCTCCGACCGGCTGGGCGCGGAGGTGATGCTCGTCGCGCCCTGATCCGGACGTGACGCCGGCCGTCCCCCGCGGAAGCGGGGGGCGGCCTCGGCCGTCAGGCCCCGGGCAGCTCCGGCAGCTCCGGCGGCTCGGGCGCCTGCGGCAGCTCCGGCAGTTCGGGCGCCTGCGGCAGCACCCCGGTCCGCGCCAGCTCGGCGTACCAGTGCGCACTCGACTTGGGCGTACGCGTCCGGGTCTCGTAGTCGACGTAGACCGCGCCGAAGCGCTTGCCGTAGCCGAAGGACCACTCGAAGTTGTCCAGCAGGGACCAGAGGAAGTAACCGCTCACATCCGCCCCGTCGGCGATGGCCCGGTGGACCGCGGAGAGGTGGCCGTGGAGGTAGCGGATGCGGTCGGGGTCGTGGACCGAACCGTCGGCGGCGGGCTTGTCGTCGTACGCCGCGCCGTTCTCGGTGATCATCAGAGGCAGGCCGGGGGCCTCGCGCGTGTAGTGCAGCAGCAGGTCGTACAGGCCGCTCGGGTCGACCGACCAGCCCATCTCGGTGCGGTCGCCGGGCGGCTGGTGGAAGGAGACCGAGTCGGCGCCGGGCCAGGGGGAGTGGTCGGTGGCGCGGTGGCCGTCGGTGCGCCGGGGGTGACTGTCAGTGGCGTCCGATACAACTGTGGGTGCGTAGTAATTCAGGCCGAGCGAGTCCAGGGGGTGCTTGATGACGGCCAGATCGTCGCCGTGGACGAAGGACCAGTCGGTGAGGGCCGCGGTGTCCGCGAAGAGGTCCTGCGGGTACGCGCCCTTGAGCAGGGGGCCGGTGAAGACGCGGTTCGCGAGCGCGTCGATGCGGCGCCGGGCGTCCAGGTCCTGGGGTGCCTGGCTCCTTGCTCTGACCACGCTGGGGTTGAGACTGATGGAGAGCTGGGCGCGGGCGGGGAGCTGGGCGCGCAGCGCCTGGGCACCCAGGCCGTGGGCGAGGTTGAGGTGGTGGGCGGCGCGCAGGGCGGCAACCGGGTCGGTGCGGCCGGGTGCGTGGACCCCGGAGCCGTACCCGAGAAAAGCGCTGCACCAGGGCTCATTGAGGGTGGTCCACATATCCACGCGGTCGCCGAGCGCGCCGGCGACGATACGGGCGTAGTCGGCGAAGCGGTGCGCGGTGTCCCGCTCGGGCCAGCCGCCCGCGGACTCCAGCTCTTGGGGCAGATCCCAGTGGTAGAGGGTCAGCACCGGCCGGATGCCGTGGTCGAGGAGATCGTCGACGAGGGCGCGGTAGAAGTCGAGGCCGCGCTCGATGGCGGGGCCCCGCCCGGTGGGCTGCACGCGCGGCCAGGAGACGGAGAAGCGGTACGCGTTGACGCCCAGGTCCGCCATCAGCGCCACGTCCTCGGCGCGGCGATGGAAGTGGTCGGTGGCGATGTCGCCGGTGTCCCCGTTCTCGGTCCGGCCGGGGGTGTGGCTGAAGGTGTCCCAGATCGACGGGGTCCGGCCGCCCTCCCGTACCGCACCCTCGATCTGGTACGCGGCGGTGGCGGTGCCCCACAGGAAGGCGGGCGGAAAGGTCAGAGGCGGGACGGACATGCGTGGACTCCCAACAGAGGTGTAGATGGGCAATGGTGAGGAAGCGTCAGCCCTTGACCGCGCCCTGCATGATGCCGCCGACGATCTGCTTGCCGAAGACGACAAAGGCGATCAGCAGCGGCAGCGTGCCCAGCAGCGCGCCCGCCATGATCACCGACTGGTCGGGGATATAGCCGCGGCCGAGGCCGGTCAGCGCCACCTGCACGGTGGGGTTGCCGTTCTGGGTCAGCGCGATGACCGGCCAGAAGAAGTCGTTCCATGCCATGACGAAAGTGAGCATTCCCAGCACCGCCATCGCGGGCCGCGCGGCGGGGAAGACGATGTGCCACACGACGCGCCAGCTGTTCGCACCGTCCACGCGGGCCGCCTCGATCAGCTCGGTGGGCAGCGCCTCGGTCAGGTACTGCCGCATGAAGAACACCCCGAAGGCGCTGACCAGGGTGGGCAGGATGACGGACTGCAGCTGGTCGGTCCAGGACAGCTCGGCGATCAGCATGTACAGCGGTACGACGCTGAGCTGCGGCGGCACCATCATCGTGCCGATCACCAGCAGCATGAGGAGGTTCTTGAAGCGGAAGCGGAGTTTGGCGAAGGCGAAGCCGGCGAGCGTCGAGAAGAGCACGGTCCCGGTCGCGATCGACCCGGCGACGATCGTGGTGTTGAGCAGGGCGGTGCCCATATTGGCGTCGGTCCAGGCGATCTCGAGGTTCTTGAAGAGATTGCCGCCGAACCAGAAGGGCGGGGGAGTCTGTGCGAGGCGGGAGTTGTTGCGGGAGGCCGCGACGGCCGTCCACACCAGGGGGAAGAGGGAGCCGATGGTGAAAATGATCAGTACGGCATGGGTGATCCGTCCGCCGTGCAGATGGCGTCCGGCCCGTTCGGCGCTCAGCAGTTTCGTCATGTCGTCCCCTATGAGCTCTTGCTCAGACGGCGGGCGAGCAGCCAGTTCACCGCGCCGATCACCAGCAGGATCAGGAACATCGCCCAGGCGATCGCCGAGGCCCGGCCGAGGTGGAGATTCACCCAGCCCTGCTCGTACAGATAGAGCCCGAGCGTCTGGTACTGGTGATCCGCACCGCCTGTCGCGCCCGCGCCGCCGTTGAACAGCAGCGGCTCGCCGAACAGTTGCGTTGCGCCGATCGTCGAGACCACACAGGTGAACAGGATCGTGTGCCGCAGCGAGGGGACGGTGACATGGCGGAACTGCTGCCAGCGCGAGGCGCCGTCCAGCGCGGCCGACTCGTACAGATCGTTCGGGACGGCCTGCATCGCCGCCAGATAGATCAGCGCGTTGTACCCCGTCCACCGCCAGATCACGATCGTGGAGACGGCGAGCCGTGAGGTCCATTCGCCGTTCTGCCAGTCGATGTTGTCGATGCCGGCCAGGCCGAGAGCCCAGTTGATCATCCCGTAGTCGCGCCCGAAGAGGAGTACGAAGACGAGCGTCGCGGCGGCCACCGAGGTCGCGTACGGAGTCAGCGCGGCCACCCGGAAGAACATCGAGCCGCGCAGCCGGTAGTTGAGCAGATGCGCGATGCCCAGCGCCATGAGGAGCTGCGGGACCGTGGAGATCAGCCCGATGGTGACGGTGTTCCTCAGCGCGTTCCAGAAGAACTCGTCCTCCAGCAGCCGGGAGAAGTTGCGCAGTCCCACCCACTCCATGTCGGTGGGCGCGGTCAGCTCCACCCGGTGCAGCGAGGCCCAGCCGGTGTAGAGCAGCGGAAACAGCCCGAAGGCCAGGAAGAAGACGAAGAAGGGGGCGACAAAGGCGTACGGGCTCCACTTCACGTCCAGCCGGTAGCGGCGGCTGCGCCGGGCGCGGCGGCGCTCGGCGCAGAGCCTGGCCTGCTGCTCCGGCGGGCGCGGCCGCGCCGCGCCCCCCTCCCCGGAGGAGAGCGCGGCGGCTTCCGGAGCGGTGAACTTCATGCTCAGTGGTCCAGAGCGTTGTCGATCGCCTTCACCGCGGCATCCCAGCCCTGCTGGGAGGACCGGCCCTTCTGGTCGACCTGGAGCATGCCGATGTCCGCCAGGTTCTGCGCGATGATCAGGTCCTTCGGCCCCACGATCTGCACCGGCACACCCTCGGCGGCCTTCGAGAAGATCTGCCCGATGGGCGCATTGCCGAAGTAGGCGTGCTTGGCTCCGGAGACTTCGGGCAGCGCGTACGCGGCCCGGGCGCTCGGGAAGCTGCCGCGCTCGGCGAAGAGCTTGGCCTGCTGCTCGGGAGCGGTCAGCCAGGCCACGAGCTTCGCCGCCTCTGCCTTGTTCCTGCCCGCCTCGGGGACGGTCAGGAAGGAACCGCCCCAGTTGCTGGGCCTGGGCGCGGCGGCCACATCCCACTTGTCCTTGCCGGTGGCGCCGGCCTTGTCCTGGATATAGCCGAGCATCCACGCCGGGCAGGAGACGGTCGCAAAGGTGGCGTTCGCATAGCCCTGGTCCCAGGCCGGCGTGAACTGCTGGAGCTTGCCGGTCAGATCCTCCGTCGCGAACTCCGCGGCGATGTCCCAGGCCTCCTTCACGGCCGGATTGGTCTTGTAGACGACCTTGCCGTCCGTGTCGTAGAAGCGGTTCTCGTTGCTTCCGGTGATCGCAGCCATCACGCCGGAGGCGGAGTCGACGAACGCCTTGCCCCTGGGTGCCTTGGCCTTGAACTGCTTGCCCGCGTCCAGGTACTTGTTCCAGTCGCCCGCCCACAGCCTGCCGACCGCCTCACGGTCGGTGGGCAGCCCAGCCTGGGCGAACAGGTCCTTGCGGTAACAGATGCCCTGCGGCCCGATGTCGGTGCCCAGCGCGACCGTCCTGCCGTCCTCGGAGGTCGCCTGCGCCCACTTCCAGTCCAGGAACGCGCCCTTGTCGACCCCCTCCGTCTTCCCCAGGTCGACCAGCTTGCCCGCCTGGGTGGCGGTGATCTCGGCGATGTTGTTGACCTCGACGGCCTGGATGTCGGCGAGTCCGCTGCCGCTGCCGAGATGGGTGAGCAGCTGCGGGTAGTAGTTCTCGTTCCGCTCGATCGAGGTCTGCTCGATCACGATGTTCTTGTGGAGCTTCATGTACTCGTCGTAGAGACCGGCCTCCTTGAGGCCGAAGGCTCCGAACACCCCTACGGTGAGCGTGGTCTTTCCCTTGCCCCCACCGCTGCCGCCGTTCGAGGCACTGCCGGTGGTGTCGTCGCCGTCCTCGGCACAGCCGGCCAGCAGACCGGCGCCGAGCGCGGCGACGACCGCGAGGATTACTGTCCTGCGCACTGCGTCCTCCTTGTGCCCTGACGTGCCGACCCCCCGGCCAACTGGCGTGCAGTGCCCGTACGTTGATCTCTGCGGCTCGGGCGGGGAACGTGCGGGTGGTGTATGAGTCAGGTACGGTGGGAGCGCTCCCATGTGTGATGTGTTGAAGGGTCGCGGCTCCCTGAGGGGGTGTCAAGGCAACGGACACGTTATGTTCTCGGCCTGAAAAGCCTGGGGAGGCGGACATGGTGGCTCGGACAATCCGGACGCGGAACGGGGGACGGGGCGCGGGCAGGCCCACCCTCGAAGAGGTGGCCGCACGCGCCGGAGTGGGACGCGGCACGGTGTCCCGCGTGATCAACGGATCGCCGCGGGTCAGCGACCACACCCGCGCCGCCGTCGAGGCGGCCGTCGCCGAACTGGGCTACGTACCCAACCGGGCGGCCCGGGCGCTGGCCGCCAACCGTACCGACGCGATCGCCCTGATCGTCCCGGAACCGGAGGACCGGTTCTTCGCCGAGCCGTACTTCTCCGACATGGTCCGCGGCGTCGGCGCGGCACTCGCCGACACGGAGATGCAGCTGCTGCTCACCCTCGCCGGCAGCGACCGCGAGCGCCGCCGCCTGGCCCAGTATCTGGCCGCCCACCGGGTCGATGGCGTCCTGCTGGTCTCCGTGCACGCCGACGACCCGCTGCCCGACCTGCTGGAGCAGCTCGCCATCCCGGCCGTGATCAGCGGCCGCCGCTCCGCGCGCGAGACGCTCGCCGCGGTCGACTCCGACAACTTCGAGGGCGCGCGCGCCGCCGTCGACCACCTCTACGCCCGCGGCCGCCGCTCCATCGCGACGATCACCGGACGCCTCGATGTGTACGGCGCACAGTGCCGCCTCGACGGCTATCGCGCGGCACTCGCCGCGGCCGGCCAGGCTCCCGACGAGCGGCTGATCGCCCCCGCCGACTTCACCGAGGAGGGCGGCCGCCGCGCGATGCGGGAGCTCCTCGATCGCTGCCCGGACCTGGACGCGGTCTTCGCGGCCTCGGACGTGATGGCGGCGGGCGCCCGTCAGGTGCTGCGCGACGCGGGCCGCCGGATACCCGAGGACGTGGCGCTCGTCGGCTTCGACGACTCGGCGGTGGCCCGTCATATGGACCCGGCGCTCACCAGCGTGCGCCAGCCGATCGAGGAGATGGGCCGCACGATGGCCCGGGTGCTGCTCCAGGAGATCGCGGGCCGCGCGGCGGAGCGCCCGCAGATCGTGCTCCCGACGGAGCTGGTCGTCCGCGAGTCGTCGTAGAGCACCGTCGTGGCGCACCGCGTCGTCGTGGCGCACCGCGCACCCGGGCGTTCGAGCACGTCCGTCACGATCAAGCGTCACCCGGAAAAGATCAAGGGCCCCGGTCCGAAGACCCCCCTGCGTCTCCAGCGTCTCCAGCCCCGTCAGACGGCCGGTCAACTCTGGTGCCAGGTCGAGCCGGCCGACCGCATGCGCCCACTCGGCCAGATCGGCACGGGACGGGGTCTGCTTGCCGGTCTCCAGACGTGACACCTTCGAGCGCTGCCAGCCGAGCCGCTCGGCGATGCCCTTGCCGTCCAGGCCTGCCTCGGTGCGCAGCTCGCGAAGCCGCGCACCGAGGACACTCCTGGCCTGCTGGAAATCTGTGCTCACACGGTGGAACGTACCTGCCTGGCGAATTCGGCGGTACGGGTTGCGTGATGCCAGGCTCTGTCGCGGGCCTGGCAAGCGGCGAGGACTTCGGCCGGGTCCTCGCTGACGATGACACCAAGGGTGGTGTCGTCCTCGTCGAAAACGAACCGCACCAGTGTGCGGGAGTCGAAGAGCCAGAAGTCCCAGTCCGGCAGGCCGTACCGTTCGGCGCTGGCCCGGGTGAGGTTGCGGATGTCCTCCCCGGCGGCAACGTTGCCGAGGCCGGAGGCGAGGAGGAACCGCTGACCGTCGGTGGGCGGGTCGTCGACGAGGCGGACCCGCTCGAACCGCTTCCCCTGCGCGGTCTGCTCTGCGACGTTCGTGCGCCAGTCATCGAACGGCTCTGCGACGATGTCCTCGCCCGCCTGCCAGCGCTGCCACTTCGGGCTGTTGCGGTCGGAGGCGTAGCTGCGGCGGGTCTCCAGCCGCCACGCGGTGTGCTTGAAGCTGCGGAAGAGGTGGGCGATTTCCGCGAACGGCACAAGGTCGGCCGGCTCATGCAGCGGGGCGAAGCGGGTGAGGAGATCGCGCGGCACGATGACGAACGTCTCGGACGGCTTCACGTCGCGGAGTCTGGCCAGGTGCTCGGGGTCGGTCACGCGCTCGCCCTGGACGAGGATGTCGCCGCTGGCCTCGATCTCGTAGAGGGTGGGGCAGTCGCCGGCGTCGCTGGTGGTGCCGATGAACCTGAGCGGCATGTGGCCCTCCATGCTGGCTGGTTGGGCGTCCAGGATGCGCCGGACAGCTGGAGGGCGTCCTCGGATTGCGTGAGATTGCAGAGCTCTGCCGGGCCTTGCTGGTTGCGCGCAACCGGAAACGATGGGCCTTCTCGATTCGGCGACGACTGACCCAGGACGCACGAAAGCACCCCCTGCCCGGCCCGAAGGCCAGACAGGGGGTGCAGTACGTCGGGAGTACTGGCGGCGGTTCGGATCGAGGGCGACCGACGAGAGCAGGCAAGCGCTGCTCCGGGGGCGGGGGCGGGGGCGGGGGCGCGCCGTCGCGCCGGCAGACCTTCGCGTCGGGGTCGTCGGCCGGCGTCTGCCGACTGTAGTGCTCCGGACATGATGAGCCAGGAGGACCCTGCTCGCCCTGCGGGCCCTCGGGTCTCTGAGGTCCCCGTGGGCCCTCGGGTCCTTGCGGCCCCTGCTCTCCGGGGGCGCCCTTCTCCCCCTGCGCCCCATCCTGGCCGGCCGCGCCGTCTCCGCCAGGGGCTCCGCGTTCGCCGTCGACACCGGAATCTCCGGGGGCGCCTGGCTTGCCGTCCCGGCCTGGCTTCCCTGCCGGGCCAGGAATCGGGACCGGCACCTCGGCCCGGTCGGGGAGATCCTCGACCGCCCGCGCCGGATCGGGGGCCGTCGGAGTCTTCCCCACGGCCTGGAGCTGCGATCTGAGCTGGCGCACGTCGGTCGCCAGCCTGCTCACAGCGTTGCCGCGGAGATCGGCCTCCGTGGCGATCGTGTCGGCCTTCGCCGCGGCCTGGTCTGCGCGCTGCTCCGCGCGGTCGATCTGCAGGAAAGCCAGGCCGACCGCGCCGCCGAGAAACAGCAGTGAGGCCACGACCCACAGCAGCGTGCGCCAGCGATAGAAGAGCTGCTCGGTACGCGTCATGGCGCGCCCCGAGCTGCGTGACGAGTAGCCGAAGGCGCACGACCTCAAGTTCCAGCGCCTGGACGCGTTTCTCAGCAGTGTCCTGGTCTTTCTCCGCCTTATCCCGCTCGGCCGTCAGCCGGACGGCAAGGCTGTCGTATCCGGTGATGACCCGCCCTCCCGGGCCGCCCGAGATGCGCCGCGGGTGCCGTAGACGGCCGCCGCCGCGGCCATCGGTGCGCCGATCAGTGCACCGATGGCCGTGATCATGGCGGCGTCCATGAGCCCTCCCGGTCGCGTGCAGGGGGCAGGGTCAGAGGCCCTGAGGGCCGGCGGTGCGGAGACTGTCCTGCGCCTTGCCGGCCACGCCGGTCGGCTTCCACAGGCCGAAGTGGGCGAGGACACCCATGGCGAAGGCAACGAGGGTCAGGACTGCCACGGTGGCCACGTCGTAGCCCCCCCACGGGACCCCCGTGGTTTCGGACATGACGAAGGCCCGACCTGTTCTCACAGGTCGGGCCTTGATCATTCAGGGTGAGTAACGGGACTCGAACCCGCGACATCCTGGACCACAACCAGGTGCTCTACCATCTGAGCTATACCCACCACGACCGGTCTTTTACTGACCGGCCGAGAAAAAGTGTACAGGGTCCAGGAGGGTGCTCGCGCCCGGGTTATCGAGGCCCTGACGCGAGGCTCATCCCCGCCTCATTCCGCAGGCAGGACGTACTTCGCCGCGATCCCCTTCGCGGTGTCCGAGTCGGGTCCGGGCTGTGGCACGAAGACCGCCTCGCGGTAGTAGCGCAGTTCGGCGATGGATTCGCGGATGTCCGCCAGCGCCCGGTGGTTGCCGTTCTTCTCCGGACTGTTGAAGTACGCCCTCGGGTACCAGCGGCGCGCCAGTTCCTTGACCGAGGAGACATCGACGATCCGGTAGTGGAGGTAGTCCTCCAGCGTCGGCATGTCGCGCAGCAGGAAGCCGCGGTCGGTGCCGACCGAGTTCCCGCACAGCGGGGCCTTGCCGGGTTCCTTGACGTGCTCACGTACGTACGCCAGGACCTGCTCCTCGGCGGCGGCGAGCGTGGTGCCTCCCGCCAGCTCGTCGAGGAGGCCCGAGGCGGTGTGCATCTGCCGCACCACCTCGGGCATCGTTTCCAGCGCCGCGTCCGGCGGGCGGACCACAATGTCCACCCCTTCGCCGAGCACGTTCAGTTCCGAGTCGGTGACCAGCGCGGCCACCTCGATGAGTGCGTCTTCCGTCAACGAGAGCCCGGTCATCTCGCAGTCGATCCACACCATGCGGTCGTTCATGCGTCCTACCTTATGGCGCACTCCGCTGTCCGGGCAGGCTCGGGCGTCCGTGACCTGACGCATATGCGTCGGAATGGTGCTTGGTCAGCCCCAGCTCCGGTGGCGCGGCCGAGGTTGCGGCAGGGCCGGAGTGCCCCGCTGCCGCCGCGGCCCGCCTGGCCTGGGGGGACGCCTGGGCCGGCAGGACCGCCTCCACCACCGCGGTCGCGGTGGGCTCGCTCTGCGGGCGCCGGATCCGGTAGGCGGCCCGGTACGCGGCCGGCGAGGAGCCGAGCTGCCGCCGGAAGTGGCCGCGCAGCGCCACCGGGGACCGGAAGCCGCACCGGCCCGCGACCTCGTCGACCGAGTAGTCGGAGGTCTCGAGCAGCCGCTGTGCCTGCAGCACCCGCTGGGTGATCAGCCACTGCAGCGGCGCGCTGCCGGTCAGTGAACGGAAGCGCCGGTCGAAGGTGCGTCGGCTCATGTACGCCCGTGCCGCCAGCGTCTCCACGTCGAACTGTTCGTGAAGATGCTCCAGCGCCCACGAGACAACCTCGGCCAGCGGGTCCGACCCGATTTCCTCAGGTAAAGACCTGTCCAGATAGCGCTCCTGCCCGCCACTGCGCCGCGGCGGTACCACCAGCCTGCGGGCAAGCGCCCCGGCTGCCTCGGTGCCGTGGTCCGTACGCACGATGTGGAGGCAGAGGTCGATTCCGGCCGCCGTACCCGCGGAGGTGAGCACATCGCCGTCGTCGACGAAGAGCTCACGCGGATCCACATGGACGGACGGATAGCGCTTGGCCAGCGTCGGTGCGTACATCCAGTGGGTGGTCGCCGGGCGGCCGTCGAGCAGGCCGGCCGCGGCGAGCACGAACGCACCGGTGCACAGTCCTACGATCCGGGCACCCTCCTCATGTGCGCGACGCAACGCGTCGAGCGCCTCGGGCGGTGGTGGTGAAGTGATGGACCGCCACGCCGGTACGACGACGGTCCCCGCCCTGCTGATCGCCTCCAGACCATAGGGCGCGGTCAGTTCGAGGCCGCCGGTGGTCCGCAGCGGTCCTTCCTCGCCACCGCAGACAAGCAGGCGATAGCGGGGAACTCCGGCGTCCTGACGGTCAATTCCGAACACCGAGAGTGGAATGGAACTCTCAAAGATGGGGCCGCCGCTGAACAGCAGCACCGCGACGACCTCCCGGCGCCGACGCCCGGAGAGTTTCCGAGCCTCCGGTGCGGCGGAGTCCTGACTCATGACGCTAAGCCCCCCTCGGTGTTCGCGTCTCCCCGTTCCTTTTGGGCCTTTCGCTCCTGCACGTTTCCCCTCGGTTTTGCACGAGTCCCGAGCCTTCGATACTCATGATCGAATCTACTGCGTCCCGTGGCGCCGCCGTGACAAGTTCGTCATGCCCCGCTATGTCGACTTGGCAACTTGGCGCGAAGCATTCGATCACGAAGGGTTCCACTCACGGGCCGCGCAGGGAAGGCCGCCTCGCACGCATGGCCCGTCCCCGTAGGGTGCAAGCGCCGCGAATGGTCCTTTCCTTGCAGGTGACAAGGGGGTTGGCAGGCCATTTCGACAAGGACCGGCCGGTAGGCCGAAGTTGGCTGAAATCATACGGGTGAGAGCGCGTGAACCCGTCAGTCTCCGGGCGTACTTCCCGGCCCACGCCGACCGCCCCTGTGCGCCCCGGGGCCGGTCCTGGCGCGCCGGACGCGGGGTGGCGCCTGCTCCTCGGCGCGGGCGCGGGCGCGGGCCGCGGTGCGTTCCGAGTGGCGCAGCAGTACACGGCAGGCCGCGGTCACGGCCGCGAGGCCCAGGGCCGCGGCGGCCGCCCCGCCGACGGACGTTCCGTAGACGACCAGCACCACAGGGACCAGCACACAGCTGAAGGCCGCCCAGCGGACCACGTCGCTCGCGGACTCGGACGGGGGGAGAGCGTGCGCGCCGGCTGTGCCCGGTGACGGGCTCGGCGCCCGGTGCCGTCCGTGGTGGTGGGCCGGAGAGGGAACGGGGGCCGGGGCGGACGGTCGTGCGGGCACGGAAGCTCCCTGGTGGCGGCGGGGTGACCGAGGTGCCAACGAGGGGCGGAGCCTTCCGGTCACTGTGCAGACGGCTTACGGGCGTCCGGAGGTGGCGGGTAGACGCCTGTAGGTGCCAAGTGGCATTGCCATCCGGGGCGGGCTCGGGCATGCTCCCTGGAACGCCGCGTATGGGGCGGCGGGCTCTGGGCAGGAGAGGAGTGTCGCCGTATCCTTGGGGGTATGGGCTTGGGAAGATGATTCCCGGACACAGCTCCGCTGCGACGCCAACCGACGCACCCACCCTTGACGATCCCTCCCAAGAGGACCTCCTTCGCCGAGACACCGATGGCCGGTCACGAAATCCCCGAACCCGCGGACCGCAAGCAGGTAGCCGACCCCTCGTCGGATCTGCAAGCGGCCGAAGAGACATGTCATTCCTGCGATCCGGCCTTCCGGCACGGAGTCGTCGTCGGCTTCGACGGATCGACCTCCAGTGAGCGGGCGCTCGCGTACGCCATCGGTATGGCGAGACGGTCCGGTTCGGGCCTGATCATCGTCCATGTCGCGAACCGGCTGCCGACCACGGTCTGGGCGGGCTGTGAACCCCCGGTCTTCGTGGACGTCCCGGACCACCGCACCGAGGTGCTCGGTCTCGAGCTGGCCTGTGCGGACTATCTCACCGAGGTGCCGTGGATCCTCGTGGAGCGCGGCGGCGACATCTGCCACGAGCTCGAAGAGGTCGGCCGGGAGTATTCGGCCGATGCGATCGTGGTCGGCTCGACGCACGGCATCGTCGGACGGATCTTCGGCTCGGTCGCGGGACGGCTCGCGCGGCGCGCGCAGCGCCCGGTCGTCGTGATCCCGTAGCTCCTGCCGCTCCTGCCGCTCCTGCCGCTCCCCGTAGCCCCTGTCGAACCCCGCAGCCCTGTCCTGATCCCATCGGCTCCGCCCTGGTCCCATCGGCGCCGTCCTGGTCCTGTGACCCCGCCCTGCGGCTCGGTAGCTCTCCGTGCCCCTCTGGTCGCTGATCGTCGTCATCTCCCTGACGCCCTGCCGTGTCCATCCCGCAATCCCCGGCGTCGGTCCAGGTGAGGCAGCGTCAACTCCCTTTGTGTGCAAGGAAATCTACCGGTGCGTAGAGGTGGGTTGTGCGCTTGTGAAGGGTACATAACGGTCGCTGGGTAGCAGCACAACGGCACATGGACACGAAGGGAGCCCGCCGTGGACAACGACGTCTCTGCGGGAAGCGGTACTCCGTCAACTCAGACTCTCGGCCATCTCGCCCTCGGACTGACCCTGCTGGCGTTCGGCGTCGGCCACACCGGTGTGATCGACAATGTCGCGGCGGCGGACGCCTCCGCCCTCGCCACCTGGGTCGGCGGGATCGTACTGTTCATCGCCGGACTGCTCGAGTTCCGCGCGGGCAATGCCGGTACGGGCACGGCGTTCGCGGGCCTCGGCGCCTTCTGGTTCACCTGGGGGACCGGGGTCGGCTCCGCGGTCTCGGCCGAGGCGGCAGGGCTGTTCCTGCTGCTGTGGGCGCTGCTCGCACTGACGCTGACCGTCGCGTCCGCGGGGAGCGGACTGTTCGAGCAGGGCGTGTACGGGCTGCTGTTCGTCTCGCTGCTGCTGCTCGGCACAGCGGCGTTCGCGGAGAGCGACGGGCTGGCCAAGGCGGGCGGCTGGGTCGGCGCGGTGGCGGGTCTGGCGGCCTGGTACGGCGCGACGGCGGCGCTGGCCAAGTGGCCGACCTTCTCCGGTCGCGCTGCCGGCCGGGGTGTGACGGCCACCGGCTGAGGCAGCCGCAGGCCGGCGCTGGGCAGCGCCGGCTCGTGAAAAGACGGTCCCCCCGCGCGTTTTGGTGGCAACGCGCGGGGGGACCGTCCGTGTTCGGAGCCTCTGTCCGGGCGGGCTGCTACTCGACCGTGACGGACTTCGCCAGGTTACGCGGCTTGTCGATGTCCCGGCCCAGCGCCAACGCCATGTGGTAGGCGAGGAGTTGCAGCGGAATACCCATCAGGATCGGGTCCAGCTCGTCCTCGTTCTTCGGGACGACGATGGTGTGGTCGGCCTTCTCCTGCTCGCGGTGCGCGACCGCCAGGATCCTGCCGCTGCGGGCCTTGATCTCCTCCAGGGCCGCGCGGTTCTTCTCCAGCAGGTCGTCGTTCGGCACGATCGCGACCGTCGGCAGCGCCGGCTCGATCAGCGCCAGCGGGCCGTGCTTGAGCTCCGAGGCCGGGTACGCCTCGGCGTGGATGTAGGAGATCTCCTTGAGCTTCAGGGAGGCCTCCAGCGCCACCGGGTAGCCGCGCACCCGGCCGATGAACATCATCGACTTGGCGTCCGCGTACTCGGCGGCCAGCTTCTTGATCTCGTCCTCGGTCTCGAGGATCTCGCTGATCTGGCCGGGCAGCTTGCGCAGGCCCTCGATGATCCGCTTGCCGTCGGAGACCGAGAGGTCACGGATCCGGCCCAGGTGCAGGGCGAGCAGCGCGAAGGCGACGACCGTGTTGGTGAAGCACTTGGTGGAGACGACGCAGACCTCGGGGCCCGCGTGGACGTACGTACCGCCGTCGGCCTCGCGGGCGATCGCCGAGCCGACGACGTTCACCACGCCCAGAACGCGCGCGCCCTTGCGCTTGAGCTCCTGGACGGCAGCCAGCACGTCGTACGTCTCACCCGACTGGGAGACCGCGACATAGAGGGTGTCGGGGTCCACGACCGGGTTGCGGTAGCGGAACTCGGAGGCGGGCTCCGCGTCCGCGGGGATACGGGCCAGCGACTCGATCAGACCGGCGCCGATGAGGCCCGCGTGGTACGAGGTGCCGCAGCCGAGGATCTTCACCCGGCGGATGCCGCGTGCCTCGCGGGCGTCCAGGTTGAGGCCGCCCAGGTGCACGGTGGAGAACCGGTCGTCGATACGGCCGCGCAGGACGCGGTCCACCGCCTCGGGCTGCTCGGAGATCTCCTTGTGCATGTACGTGTCGTGGCCGCCCATGTCGTACGACTCGGCCTCCCACTCCACGGTGGTCGGCGTCGCGGTCGTCGTCGAGCCCTCGGTGGTGTACGTACGGAAGTCGTCGGCCTTGAGCGTGGCCATCTCGCCGTCGTCGAGGGTGACGACCTGGCGGGTGTGGGCGACCAGCGCGGCGACGTCGGAGGCGACGAACATCTCCTTCTCGCCTATGCCGAGGACGACGGGGGAGCCGTTGCGGGCGACGACGATGCGGTCGGCGAAGTCGGCGTGCATGACGGCGATGCCGTACGTGCCCTCGATCAGCTTCAGCGTCTGGCGGACCTTCTCCTCCAGCGTCTCGGCCTGGGAGCGGGCGATGAGGTGGGTCAGCACCTCCGTGTCGGTCTCGGAGAGGAAGACGACGCCGTCGGCGACCAGCTTGGCGCGCAGCTCGGAGGCGTTGTCGATGATGCCGTTGTGGACGATCGCGACCTTGTTGTCGGCGGACAGGTGCGGGTGCGCGTTCTCGTCGGACGGGGCGCCGTGGGTGGCCCAGCGGGTGTGGGCGATACCGGTGGTGCCGGCGAAGCGCTTGGGAACACGGGCCTCCAGGTCACGGACGCGGCCCTTGGCCTTGACCATCTTCAGCCCGGTGGACTTGGGGCTCGTGATCACGATGCCCGCGGAGTCGTACCCCCGGTACTCCAGCCGCTGCAGGCCTTCCAGCAGCAGTGGAGCAACGTCACGCTTGCCGATGTATCCGACAATTCCACACATAAAGTCTCTGCCCCTCCATAGATCCGTGTGTGCTCGGCCGCTCGGCCCCCGGCCGGCCGGTCAGCCGTAGACGATGCGGCGCAGCTGGCGGAGCGAGAGCTCCGGCGGCGCCACGGCGCGGTGCGGCAGCTCGGCCGCGATCCGCTCGAAGATCTCCGGGTTCGCCAGGCCGCCGGACTGCAGCTCGCGGTGGCGGCGGCGGACGAATTCCTCGGTCTTCTCGTCGAAGTACGCCAGCACGTCGAGCACCACCCGGGCTGCCTCACCGCGCTGGAGCGCGGTGCTGCGCACCAGGTGGTCGACGAGGTCGTCGTGTGACGACGGGCGGCGTTCGAGCACTCGTAGATATTGCGGGGTCACCGGGCGCGATTGCAAGAATCCTGCCCGCTTCCGGGCAGGAAGGGCCCGAAGAGGCTCAGAGGTGCTTCAGTACGGCCTGTTTGGCGGTGGCGAACTCCTCGTCCGTCAGTATCCCGGCCTGACGCAGCTCGCCCAGCTCCCGCAGTCGGCGCAGCAGCGTGTCATGATCGGCGCCGCCGGATGCCGAGGTGAGCGCGGCCGGCTCCTGCCGCGGGAGGGCGTCGACGGGCGCGGGGGCGTAGGGATGCGGCATACGGGCCACCACGGCCGCCCCGACCAGCGCCATCAGCGGGTCCTTGCGGAAGCCCCACAGCTCCACCGCGTACGGGTCGTACTTGGGCGGAACCTTGGTCGGGGCATTCGACACGGCGAAGCGCAGATAGCCGTGCTCCAGGCCGATGGACGGCAGCCACTCCACCGCCTCCACATCCTCCAGCCCGAACGTGCGGGAGCCGCCCGAGGTCTTGGACTCCTCGGTCTTCCAGTTCCACTCCAGGCGGATCCGCTCACCGTCGAAGGTGGCGGTGCCGTCGCCGGCGCCCACGGTGATCGGCAGGGCGGGCCCGGGCAGCAGATAGCCCTCGACGGGGCCGGTCTCCACCTGATCCAGCAGCAGGGCGTTGCGCACCTCGTCCACGAAGTACTCGGCGACCCCGGTGCGGTCGTTCTCCACGGTCAGCCGGTACGGGTCGGAGCCGTCCTCCAGCCTGCCCCCGGTGATCTGGAGCAGCGGGTCGGCGCCGTCGCGCAGCCGCAGCCGCAGCCGACCGGACTTCCTGCCCGCCTCGAAGGAGATCCCGGCCAATGCCCCCAGCGGCAGGGCGACTTCGCCGAGCGTCTTGCGCAGCAGGCTCACGCTCTTGTCGCTGCCTGGAACGATCCGGACAGTGTCCCCGTCGAAGGTCCAGGTTCCGTCCTTCTGGATGATTTCCGCCATGCGGGGATTCTCGCACCGGGGTACTGCGTACGGGGTCACGAGGGTGGAGTCCCGGCCGGGGTCCGGCCCGCGGCGGAGCCGCTGCCGGGCACGGCGCCCCCGGTGGGCAGCCGCATATGGAGACCGTTGCGGTGGGCGGGTGGTGCGCGCGGGTGGAGTCTGGGCCGGAGGCCGTGGGTTGTCCTCCGGGTGGGCACAGTGTGGTCTGCACCTTGACCGGAGTTGAGGCGCGCGGTACGCAGGTGACCGTTCGGTTGCCCTGCACCACAGTTGTGACGCCCGTTGAAGGGACACCCGCCTGTGAGTCAGCCCAGAACGTCTCCCCCTCGTCCGTTCCGTTCGCTGCTGCTCGTCGCGGCGGCCGCTCTCTCGTGTGTGGCGGCCTCCAACGGCGCGGCCGTGCCCGTCGGCGCCGGCAACACCCCCGCCGACGTCCCCCGCGCCGTCCGCCCGCTCGGCCAGATCGTCCCCGCGCCCGCGTCCGTACGGCCGGGCGGATCGCCGTACACCCTCACCCCCGCCACCGGGATCCGGGTGGACGACGGCTCCAGTGAAGGGCGCAGGATCGGTACGTACCTCGCCCAGGTGCTGCGGCCCTCCACCGGCTACGCCCTGCCCGTCACCGACGGCCATGCCCCCGGCGGCATCCGGCTGCGACTGAGCTCCTCCGAGCGCGCACTGGGTGAGGAGGGCTACCGCCTGGAGTCCGGGAGCGGCTCGCTCACCCTGACCGCCCGCAAGCCCGCCGGGCTCTTCCACGCCGTCCAGACACTGCGTCAGCTGCTGCCCGCCTCGGTGGAGAAGGGCACCCGGCAGCCCGGGCCGTGGCAGGTCGCGGGCGGCACCATCACCGACACCCCGCGCTACGCCTACCGGGGCGCGATGCTCGACGTCTCCCGGCACTTCTTCACCGTCGACCAGGTCAAGCGCTATATGGACCAGCTGGCGCTCTACAAGATCAACAAGCTGCATCTGCACCTCTCCGACGACCAGGGCTGGCGGATCGCCATCGACTCCTGGCCGCGGCTCGCGACGTACGGCGGCTCGACCCAGGTCGGCGGCGGGCCCGGCGGCCACTACACCAAGGCGCAGTACAGGGAGATTCTGGGCCACGCGGCCTCGCGGCATCTGGAGGTCGTCCCCGAGATCGACATGCCGGGACACACCAACGCGGCCCTCGCCTCCTACGCCGGACTGAACTGCTCCGGCATCGCCCCGCCGCTCTACACCGGCACGTCCGTCGGCTTCAGCTCGCTGTGCGTGCCCAAGGAGGTGACGTACGACTTCGTGGACGACGTGATCCGTGAGCTGGCCGCGCTCACCCCCGGGAAGTACCTGCACATCGGCGGCGACGAGGCCCACTCCACCAGCCATGAGGACTATGCCGCCTTCATGGACAAGGCCCAGGCAGTGGTGAACACGTACGGCAAGACCGTGGTCGGCTGGCACCAGCTGACCGGTGCCCGGCCCGTGAAGGGCGCCGTCGCGCAGTACTGGGGCTACGACCGGACGAGCGCCGCCGAGCGCAAGCAGGTGGCGGACGCCGCGAAGAAGGGCACCCGGCTGATCCTCTCCCCGGCCGACCGGGTGTACCTCGACATGAAGTACACCAAGGACACCCCGCTGGGTCTGGACTGGGCGGGCCTGGTCGAGGTTCAGCGTTCGTACGACTGGGATCCGGCGACGTACCTCGACGGCGTCCCGCAGCAGGCGCTGCTCGGTGTCGAGGCACCGGTCTGGACGGAGACGCTGTCCACCAGCGACCACATCGAGTACATGGCGTTCCCGAGGCTCCCCGGCGTCGCCGAGCTCGGCTGGTCGCCGGCGTCCACGCACGACTGGGAGACCTACAAGGTGCGGCTCGGGGCCCAGGGGCCGCGAATGGCGGCGCTCGGGATCGACTTCTACCGCTCGCCGCAGGTGCCCTGGGCCGACTGATCGAGCCGGCCCGGCGATCGGGGGCAAGAAGGAGTTGTCGAGGACAGGAAAAGAGCTGAGGACAGGAAAGGAGAGACGGGCGCCCGTGAGGGACCGTATTCACGGGCGCCCGCCTGTCAGTGGGAGAACCGCGCGATCGGGTTCTCGAGCGAGCCGACGAGCTGGAGCGCACCCGACGGGTCGGCGAGGTCCACCATCTGCTTGTTGTTGCGCAGCTGGAGCCGGTTGAGGCAGGAGAGCGCGAACTCCCCGGCGAACATGTCGTACTCCGCGAACTTGTCGGCCAGATGCGGCGCCGACTCCTGGTACCCGGTGACGCACTCGGCAACCGTCCGCCAGAACGTCTCCTCGTCCAGCCGGCCCTCGGCGGCCAGCGCCGCGCCCAGGAAGCGGAAGAAGCAGTCGAAGACATCCGTGAAGAGGGAGAGCAGCTTCATGTCGTCGGGGACGTCCACCCGGACCCGCTCCACGGCCGGCGGCAGGACCGCGTCCGCGTCCATCACCGCGATCTCCTCGGCGATGTCCTTGAAGATCGTCCGCTGGACCGTGCCGTCCTCGCCGATGACCAGGATGACGTTCTCGCCGTGCGGCATGAACACCAGGTCGTAGGCGTAGAAGCTGTGCAGCACCGGGACGAGATACGCGTCCAGGTAGCCGCGCAGCCACTCGGCGGGAGTCAGACCCGACTGGTCGATCAGCGCACCGGCGAACGACGCGCCCTCGTGGTCCACATGGACCAGCGACGCCATGGTCGCCAGCCGTTCGCCGTCCCGCACCGTGGGCACCGGGCTCTCGCGCCAGAGCGCGGCCAGCATCTTGCGGTACGGGGAGTAGCGGTCGGTCGCCCGCTCGTACTGGCGGTGGTGGTAGCCGATCGCCGCCCGCTCCTTGATGATCGAGAAGCGGGCCGCCTTGAGGAGGTCGTCGCTGTCGATCAGGGCCGCGAGCCAGTCGTTGATCGCCGGGGTCGCCTCCATGTACGCGGCCGACAGGCCCCGCATGAAGCCCATGTTGAGGACGGACAGCGCGGTCTTGACGTAGTGCTTGCCCGGGTCGCTCGTGTTGAAGAAGGTACGGATCGACTGCTGGGCGAGGTACGCGTCGTCACCCGCTCCCAGGCAGACCAGGCGCTGCTGGGCGACCTCGGCGGCGAAGGTGACGGAGAGCTTGTTCCACCACTGCCAGGGGTGCACGGGCAGCAGGAAGTAGTCGGCCAGGTCCAGGCCGAGTGCGTTGAGCTGACCGCCGAAGCGGGCGAGAGTGGCCTCGCCGAGCTCGGCGCGGATCAGCGACTCGTAGTCCAGTCCGGCGCCCGAGGTGAAGGTGGCGCGGTCGCGTCGCGCCGCCAGCCAGACGAGGCGGACCTCGCTCGCTGTCTCGGGGGCGTACGAGAGGTACTCGTGCACCCCGAAGCCGAGCCGGCCGTTGTTGGCGACGAAGCAGGGGTGGCCCTCGGTCATCCCGGTCTCGATCGCCTGGAAGCCCGCCGTCACCAGCTCGGCGGAGGTCACCTGCTTCTTGGTGAGCTTGTACGCCGTGCCGGAGAGGGTGGAGGAGATCTCCTCCAGATAGACCGGCAGGATCTCGTCGCTCAGGCCGAGCGCACCGCGCAGCTCGATGAAGAAGTCGAGCGCGTCCAAGGGCTGCTCGGAGCCGTCGCGGTGGCAGGTGATCGATTCGGCGGAGACCTGCCAGTGGTCGAGGGCGAACCGGCGTGCGGTGAAGCGGTACTCGGTGGCAGAGTCGTCGCTGAGGACGCGGTAGCGGTCCTCCTGGCCGAGCGCCTCGGGGGTCAGCAGCCGCTCGTGGGAGAACTCCGCGAGCGCCTTGCGGACGAGCAGCCGGTTGGCCTGCTCCCACAGTTCGGGGGTCAGATGCGATACGGCGTCGGCGAGGCTCATCGGGCCACCTCTCGCGCAGCCATGAACTGCTCGCGCGTGCACACGCTCAGATACGCGTCCTTCTCCGGCTTCTCGATCTTCTCGACGATCTCGAAGCCCACCGCCTCGTTGAGGGCGTGGACGGCCTTGTTGCGCACATCCGGCTCGACCACGACACGCTGGGTGGTCTCGTCCGCGAACAGCTCCTCCATCACCGCGGTGATCACGTCGCGGGTGAAGCCGTGCACAGGCGTGTCGGTCGGCGCGACCAGGAAGTGCATGCCGACGTCGCCCGGCCGGGCGTCGTACAGACCCTTCAGCTCGACATGCGCCGGGTCGTAGCGCTCCATCAGGAAGACGGGCTCACCGTCCTTGAGGCCTATGAAGGCGTGGTGGTGCTCATGGGCGGATATCGCCATGTACTCGCGCTCCACGTCCTGGAGCTTTGCGTCCTGCATCATCCAGAACGCGGCCTTGGGGTGGGTGACCCACCCGTGCAGCAGCTCCGCGTCGGAGAAGGGGTCGAGGGGGCGGACGGAGAAGGTCATACGGAGAACTCCTGGAACGCGATGGACTTTTCTACGGGGTAGTACTCGGTCCCCAGCAGCTCACCGATGATGTACGCGTTGCGGTACGCGCCCATGCCCAGGTCGGGCGAGGTGATCGAGTGCGTGTGCACGCTCGCGTTCTGCAGGAAGATCTCGTGCCCGGCGGTGTCGATGGAGTAGTTGCGGGCGACGTCGAAGCGGCCTTGGCCGTCCCGGCGGATCCGGCCGGCGACGGGCTCCAGGAACGCGGGAGTGACGTACTTGTACCCGGTGGCCAGGATCAGGCCCTCGGTGCTCAGCTCGAACTCCTTGCCCTGCTCCTCCTGACGCAGCCCGAGGGTGTAGGTGCCGTTCTCGTAACCGGCGCTCAGCAGCGCGGAGTTGGTCAGCAGCCGGGTGGGGACCGGGCCCTTGAGGCTCTTCTGGTAGAGCAGATCGAAGATCGAGTCGATCAGCTCCCCGTCGATGCCCTTGAACAGGCCCTTCTGCTCCGTCTCCAGCCGGTAGCGGGTGGTCTCCGGCAGTGCGTGGAAGTAGTCGATGTACTCCGGCGAGGTCATTTCCAGCGTGAGCTTGGTGTACTCCAGCGGGAAGAACCGCGAGGAGCGCGTGACCCAGTTGAGCCGGTAGCCGTGCACATCGATCTCGGAGAGCAGGTCGTAGTAGATCTCCGCCGCGCTCTGGCCGCTGCCGACGAGAGTGATCGACTCCTTCTGCTGCAGCGCTTCCTTGTGGTCCAGGTAGCGGGAGTTGTGCAGGAAGTCGCCGCCGAGGTCCTGGCAGGCCTCGGGGATGTAAGGCGGGGTGCCGGTGCCCAGGACGAGACGGCGGGCACGGAATACGTCGTCGGCGGTGCGCACGACGTACACCTCGCCCTCTGCGTCGTACGACACCGAGGCCACGGTCTGGTGGAAACGGACGCTGCGCAGCTTGGCGGCGGCCCAGCGGCAGTAGTCGTTGTACTCGGTCCGCAGCGGATAGAAGTTCTCGCGGATGTAGAAGGAGTACAGCCGCCCCGATTCCTTCAGGTAGTTCAGGAAGGAGTAGGGCGAGGTGGGGTCGGCGAGGGTGACCAGGTCCGACATGAAGGGAGTCTGGAGGTGGGCGCCCTCGAGGAACATCCCCGAGTGCCATTCGAAGTTCGGCTTGGATTCCAGGAACAGGCCGCTCAGTTCGTCGATCGGCTCGGTCAGGCAGGCGAGGCCGAGATTGAAGGGGCCGAGCCCGATCCCGATGAAGTCGTACGTCTCACGGGGTTCAGGAAGCGTGGACAAGGTTCTCTCCAAGGTACTGCTCGGCGTGACCGGCAATCAGCTCGAGGACGGCGGCGATGTCTTCGGTAGTCGTCTCAGGGTTGAGCAGGGTGAACTTCAGGTACTGGCGGCCGTCGACCTTGGTGCCGGCGACCACGGCCTCGCCGGACGCGAAGAGCGCCTTGCGGGCGTGGAGGTTGGCGCGGTCGATCAGCGTGGGACTGGTGAGGGCCTCGGGGATGTACCGGTAGACCAGGGTGGACAGCTGAGGCTGGACCACGACGTCGTAGCGCGGGTCGGCGGCGAGCATCTCCCAGCCGGCCGCGGCCAGGTCGCAGACCTCGTCGAAGAGCTGTCCGACACCGTCGGCGCCCATCACGCGCAGTGTCATCCAGAGCTTGAGCGCGTCGAAGCGGCGCGTGGTCTGGAGGGACTTGTCGACCTGGTTGGGGATGCTCCCCCGCAGCCCTTCGGGCACGGGAGGTTCCCCCACTTCGAGCGTTTGCCGCGGGTTGAGGTAGTCCGCGTGGTACGTGGCGTGCCGGAGCGTGGCCCCGTCCCGTACCAGGATCGCGGACGAGCTCACCGGCTGGAAGAAGGACTTGTGGTAGTCCATGGTGACCGAGTCCGCGCGCTCGATGCCGTCCAGGAGGTGGCGGCGGGTGAGGGAGGCGAGCAGTCCGCAGCCGTACGCCGCGTCCACGTGCATCCAGGTGCCGTACTGCTCGGCCAGCTCGGCGATCTCGGGCAGCGGGTCGATGGAGCCGAAGTCGGTGGTGCCGGCGGTGGCGACGACGGCCATGGGGGTCAGGCCCTCGTCCGCGCAGCGCGCCAGCTCGGCGGCGAGCGTGACCGTCTGCATCCGCTTGTTGCGGTCGGCGGGGATCGAGACGACAGCATCGGGGCCGAGTCCGAGCAGCTTCGCCGACTTCTGCACGCTGAAGTGGCTGCACTCCGAGGTGAAGATACGCAGTTTCGCGAGGTCGGAGGTCTTGGCCTCCTCACGGGCGAGCAGCAGCGCCTGGAGGTTGGACTGCGTACCGCCACTGGTGAACACACCGTCCGCGGCCGGGCCGAAGCCTATTCGCTGCGAGGTCCAGTCGATCAGGCGGCGCTCGATGAGGGTGCCGCCGGCGCTCTGGTCCCAGGTGTCGAGCGAGGAGTTGACGGCGGAGAGCACGGCCTCGCCGAGAACGGCCGGGATGACGACCGGGCAGTTGAGGTGGCCGAGGTAGCGGGGGTGGTGGAAGTAGACGGCGTCACGGAGATAGACGGTCTCCAGCTCGTCGAGGGCGGCGGAGGCATCGCCCAGGGGCTGGTCCAGGTCGACCGCGGAGACCACCGGAGCGAGCTCGTCGGGGGTCACGCCCGTGAACGGCCGTCGGGTTGTGGCGAGTCGGTTCGCCACCCGCTCGACTCCTTCGGTCACGGAGCGTCGGTAGTGCTCCGCCGTTGCGTCATTGAGCAGGTGCGAGCGCATTGCAATGTCCTCCCAGGTACGGGGACTTGGTCGCTTCCTCAGGGGACAGGAGAGGGGGGTGAGGGGCGACTCGAGGTAAGGTTAGCCTAACCTAAGTTTCGATGTCAGCGGACCATCACCCCCCATGGGGCCTATCTGTTGTGCCGTTGTTCACATGTCCGTCGACCGGGTGAACTCGTGGGCCGGGGTAGCCGGTTCGGCCTCATCGGCCTGGTCGGCTCCTCCGCCTGGCCTGCTTCCTCGGGCCTCCAGGCGGCTGCCTCCGCCCGGACGGCCTCTTCGGCCTAGTCGGTTTCTTCGGCCGGGGTTTCCTCGCGCAGTCCGTCCTCGCTCACGCCGCGCCGCCAGTAGCCGACGAACGTGACACGGCGGCGGTCGATCTGACGGTCGCCCACGAGATGACGGCGAAGGGCCTTGACGCTGCCCGACTCGCCGGCGATCCATGCGTACGGAGTGCCGTCGGGGAACTCGGCGGCACCGACCGCCTCCGGGGCGGACGGGGCGCCCTCGTCCCGCACGAGCCAGGTGATGGCGGCGTCCGCGGCCGTCTTCAGCTCCTGGCGGTCCTCGGCGTGCTGCACCTCGAGCCAGACCCGGGCCTTCAGGCCGGCCGGGAGCCACTCCAGGATCGCCGCGGCGGCGGGAAGCGCCGTCTCGTCCGCCCAGATCAGCACCCAGTCGGTGTCCTCGGGCGGCCGGCAGCGTACGCCGGTGTTGTCGGTGACGGCGGGGCCGAGCACCTTCACACGGTGGCCGGGCGCGGCCTGGCCCGCCCAGTGGCAGGCCGGTCCGACGCCGGCCGCGTCAGCGGCCGACGGCGCAGCGTGGAGCGCGAAGTCGATGTCGACCTCGTTCGGTTCGCGCCGCTGCTCCCGCACGGTGTACGAGCGCATGACGGCCCGTACGTCGTCGGGCATGGCCCGCCACGCGCCGAGCGTCGCGTACATGTCCCCGCCCGGGTCCACCGGTACGACCGGTTCGTCCTGGCCGGGGTGCGGCAGGAAGAGCGAGAGGGACTGGTCGCGGCCTCCGGCGGCGAAGTCCTTGAGGTCCTCGCCCCCGAAGGTGATCCGGACCATGGACGGGCCGAGCCGCCGGGTCCGTACAACCTGAAGGTCGAAGAAGCGGAACGGGGCGAGCTCGGCCGGCGTCGTCATGGTCAGGCGACCTTCTTCGCGGTCTCGATGGCCTTCGCGAGGTCCTCGAGGATCGGCGCGCACTTGTCGTAGGAGTAGATCGGCTCCGTGACGCGCGGGATGACCTGGCCGGCCTTGACGGCGGGCAGCTTGGCCCAGGTCGGCTTGCTCTTCAGGGAGTCGGCCTGCAGGGTGCCGGTGCGGTTGTCCAGGATGATGACGTCGGCGCCGTACTTGCCGGCGTTCTCCCAGCTGAGAGGCTCGAAGAAGCCATCCTTGTCGGGCTTCGGCTCGACGAACTTCACGCCCAGCTCCTGGAAGTAGAGCGTGTCGGCGGACATCTTCGGCACGGAGACGTAGAAGAGGTCCTGGCTGCCGGAGCCGATGAGGACCTTGATGCCGGGCTTGGACTTCGCGGCGGCGCGCAGCCGGGCGGCGGCCTTCTCGAAGCGGGCCTTGGCGTCGGTGGCCTTCTTGCCCTTGACGTCGCCGCCGAGCGACGCGGCGAGCTCGGCGTTGCGCTCCAGGGCCTTCTGCATGGTGGTCTCGGCGGCCCACAGCAGCACGCTGTCGGCGACCTTCATGATCTTGTCCTTGGACTGCGGCGGGACGTACCACGGGTCGTCCTTGGCCCACATGTTCGTGATCAGCAGGTCGGGCGCGAGGGCCACGTACTTCTCGATCTTGAACTCGCCGTAGGCGTTGCCGATGACCTCGACCTTGGTGACATCGAGGTCGCCGGCCTGGACGTCGGGCTTGTCGTCCGGGGTCGTCGTCGGGCCGAAGACGCCCTTGACGTGGACGCCGTAGTCGTAGAGGGCGGCGGCCGTGCCGGTGAAGGCGACGATGTTCTTGGGGGTGGAGTCCAGCTTCACGGTGGTGCCGCGGTCGTCCTTGA
Source organism: Streptomyces sp. NBC_01142 (assembly GCF_026341125.1). NCBI lineage: Bacteria > Bacillati > Actinomycetota > Actinomycetes > Kitasatosporales > Streptomycetaceae > Streptomyces > Streptomyces sp. NBC_01142. Next base: position 1,887,252 of record NZ_JAPEOR010000002.1, on the reverse strand, counting down.
AGGACCAGGGACCGGACTTCCCGTCGGCCTTGCCTGCGCCGCCCTTGTCGTCGCCCGTGCCGCAGGCGGCAAGAGCGGCGCCGAGCCCGAGCGCGCTGCCGGCGGCGAGCAGGCCGCGACGGGTGAGTTGGGAGGGGCGGGCGTTGGGCATGATGATGTCCGCTTTCGTACGTATCGATTTCTGGCCACTGGACAGTTCGAACGTAGGTTAGCCTAACCTCAGTTTGTGTCCAGGGGTGGCCCCCAAGGTGAGCCGGTCCGGGATGTGGGCCACCGGGGTGTGGGCGTGGGCCCGACGGGTTCCGCCCTGCCGGGTTGCGGGACACGGGGCCGCGGCTTTGCGCCTCACGACCGGGCCAACGGCCGTGCAGGACACTGCTGGACGCCTGCACGACGCGCTCAACTCCCGGGTCTGCCTTCGGGGCGCGGGGGACGCCGTGAGACGGTGCCTCGGTGCCAGGAGCGGCAGCCGTGCTGCTGCGCGCCGCACGCCCCGCAGGCGGCGGGTGGTCCCGGCCCGGGCTCCTCAGCGCCCAGCAGGCCTCTGTCGGGCGCGTACAGGGCAGCAGTCGAGGGCTGCCTCCTCCGCCGATCCACCGCGTGGGCAGGAGGGCCCTGGGCAGGACGGGCCCAAGTGCCGGTCGGGCTTCACCGGGTGAGGGATGCCGGGCGACGGGCCCGGCCGCGGGGCGGCAGCTTCGCGCCGCGGCCGAACGGCTGGAACCCGCACGTCTTCGCCGATCGCGCTCCTCGCGCGGGAGGCGCCATTACCGTGGGCCTCCGCTCCTCGCGCGGGGGTGGCCGGAATCGCCGAGCCCCGCTCTCCGCCCGTCGCCGGTTCCCTGCCGGGGCCCGCTCTCCGCCCGTCGCCGGTTCCCTGCCGGGGCCCGCTCTCCGCCCGTCGCCGGTTCCCTGCCGGGGCCCGCTCTCCGCACGTCGCCGGTTCCCCGCGGGGCCGGCTTTCCGCGGGGCGGGGGCCAAGTCCCTGCACAGCTTCGCCGGTCCCGCCGGCCCCGCTCCTCGCGCGGGGTCGCCGGTGCTGCCGGGCCGCTCGTTTGCCGGGCCCGGTCTCCGCAGGGCGCCGGTTCCGCGCGCGCCCCGCGCCCCGCCCCGGGGAGCGGGGCGCGTCACGTCATGCGTGGCAGCCGTCTCAGCTCGGCAGGCCCAACTCCCGTGCGATCAGTATGCGCTGGACCTCGCTCGTGCCCTCGCCGATTTCCAGGATCTTGGAGTCGCGCCACATCCTGGCCACCGGGTACTCGTTCATGAAGCCGTAGCCGCCGTGGATCTGCGTGGCCTCGCGGGCGTTGTCCACCGCCACCGTGGACGAGTAGAGCTTGGCGAGGGCCGCCTCCTTCTTGAACGGCTCGCCCTGCACCAGCCGGGACGCCGCGTCGCGCCAGCCGACCCGCGCCATGTACGCCCGCATCTCCATGTCGGCGATCTTGAACTGGATCGCCTGGTTGTCGCCGATCGGGCGACCGAAGGCGTGCCGCTCCTTGGCGTACTTCAGGGACTCGTCCACACAGCCCTGCGCGAGCCCCGTCGCCAGCGCCGAGATCGCGACGCGGCCCTCGTCCAGGATGCGCAGGAACTGGGCGTACCCGCGGCCCTCCTCGCCCAGCAGGTTCGCCAGCGGCACCCGTACGTCGGCGAAGGACAGCTCACGGGTGTCCGAGGCGTTCCACCCGACCTTGGAGTACGGAGCGGCGACCGTGAAGCCGGGGGTGCCGGACGGGACGATGATCGAGGAGATCAGCGGCTTGCCGTCGGCGGTGCGGCCCGTGACCGCCGTGACCGTGACCAGGCCCGTGATGTCCGTGCCCGCGTTGGTGATGAAGCACTTCGAGCCGTTGATCACCCACTCGCCGCCGTCCCGGACGGCCGTGGTCTTCGTGCCGCCCGCGTCCGAGCCGCCGTCCGGCTCGGTCAGCCCGAACGCACCGAGCAGCTCGCCCGAGCAGAGCCGCGGCAGCCACTCCTGCTTCTGCTCCTCCGTGCCGAAGCGGTAGACCGGCATCGCGCCCAGCGAGACCCCTGCCTCGAGAGTGATCGCGACGGACGAGTCGACGCGCGCCAGCTCCTCCAGCGCGATGCCGAGGGCGAGATAGTCGCCGCCCATCCCGCCGTACTCCTCGGGGAAGGGCAGGCCGAACAGACCCATGCGGCCCATCTCGCGGACGATCTCGTACGGGAATTCATGGCGCTCGTAGAAGTCGCCGATCTTGGGGGCCACCACATCGTGCGCGAACGCCTCGACGGTACGGCGGAGTTCCTCGTGTTCGGCGGAGAGCCGATGGTCGAGCGACATTGCTACGACTCCTTGTGGGAGAGGGCGCGGACGGTACGGGAGGGGCTGGGGCGGCCCAGCCGCTCGGCCAGCCACATGCTCGTGGCGGTGAGCCGGCCGAGGTCGACCCCGGTTTCGATGCCGAGGCCGTGGAGCATCCACACGAGGTCTTCGGTGGCGAGGTTTCCGGTCGCGCTCTTGGCGTACGGGCAGCCGCCGAGGCCGCCCGCGGAGGCGTCCACGGTGGTCACACCGTGCTGCAGCGAGGCGAGGGTGTTGGCGAGGGCCTGCCCGTAGGTGTCGTGGAAGTGCACGCCGATCGCGGAGGTGGGCACGCCCTCCTCGTTGAGCCGGGAGAGCAGGCTCTGCACATGGCCGGGCGTGGCCACCCCGATGGTGTCGCCGAGGCTGAGCTCGTCGCAGCCGAGGTCCATGAGCGCCTTCGCGACCCGGACGACCTGGTGGACGGGGACCGGACCCTCCCACGGGTCGCCGAAGCACATGGAGAGATAGCCGCGGACATGGATCTTGTCGGCGCGGGCCTTGGCCACGACCGGCTCGAACATGGCGAGCGACTCGTCCACGGTGCGGTTGAGATTGCGCCGGGCGAAGGTCTCGGTCGCGCTGGCGAACACGGCGATCCGGCGCGCGCCGAGCGCCGTGGCCCGCTCGAGTCCGCGTTCGTTCGGTACGAGGACGGGCAGGGCGACGCCCTCGATGTCGCCGAGCAGCGGAAACAGCTGCTCGGCGTCGGCGAGTTGGGGCACCCACTTGGGGTGGACGAAGCTGGTCGCCTCGACGGTGCTCAGCCCGGCGTCGGCGAGGCGGTGGATGAACTCCGCCTTGACCTCGGTCGGGACGACCGCGCTCTCGTTCTGCAGGCCGTCGCGGGCGCCGACCTCGTGGATGCGGACGCGGGGCGGCAGATCCGGTACGGGAACGGCCATGGGCAGCCCGTCGGTCATGCTTCCTCCCTCGGGGTGACGACCGCCAGGATCTGGTCCATGGCGACGGTCGAGCCGGCTGTGACATCCAGCTCGGTGACGGTGCCGGCGTGCGGGGCGGAGATGACGTGCTCCATCTTCATCGCCTCCACGACGAGCAGACTCTGTCCGGCGGCCACCTCGTCCCCGACGGCGACCTTGACGACGGTGACGGTCCCGGGCATGGGCGCGGCGAGGGTGTCCGCACCGGCGTGCGCGCTGCCGGTGAGCGCGGCGGCGACGGGGTCGTGGTCCTGGATGTGCCAGGAGTCCCCGTCCCGGCCGAGCCAGGACCCGGCGCGGGCGAAGGTGTGCAGCACCCCGTCCACGGTCACCGAGACCCGGTCGGGCGCGACCCGGTATCCGCTCCGGTCCCTCAGCCGGTGAGCGACGGGTTCGCACCCCGCCGCGCGCAGATGGTGGGTGACGGGCACGGGCTCGCTGCCCATGCGCCAGCCGCTCGGGACGGAGAACGGGTCGGTCCAGTCGGAGTCCTGCCGGGGAGCCAGCTCGGCCTCCCGGACCGCTGCCGCGGCTTCGTACACCTCGTCCGGGATGCCGTCGGGCACCAGATCGTCCGCCTCCCGCTCCACCAGGCCCGTGTCCAACTCGCCCGACACCACCGCCGGGTGGGCCAGCAGGCGGCGCAGAAAGCCCGCGTTCGTCGGGACGCCGAGGGTGACCGTGTCGGCGAGGGCCGCGCGCAGGCGGCGCAGGGCGGTCGGCCGGTCGGGGCCGTACGCAATGACCTTGGACAGCATCGGGTCGTACAGGCTGCCGACCTCTGTGCCCTCGCTCAGGCCCGAGTCGGTGCGCACCCCGTCGCCCTGCGGCTCGTGCAGGGCGAGGACCGTGCCGCCGGAGGGCAGGAAGCCGCGCGACGGGTCCTCCGCGCAGATACGGGCCTCGACCGCATGGCCCGTGAGTGCGATGTCCTCCTGGGTGAAGGGCAGTTGCTCACCGGCGGCGACCCGCAGCTGCCACTCGACCAGGTCCAGGCCGGTGATCAGCTCCGTCACCGGGTGCTCGACCTGGAGGCGGGTGTTCATCTCCATGAAGTAGTACGCGGAAGGGTCGTTGCCCGGGACGATGAACTCCACCGTGCCCGCGCCCCGGTAACCGCAGGACCGGGCCGCCTGGACCGCCGCCTCGCCCATGGCGGCGCGTGTCGCCTCGTCCAGCAGGACGCTCGGCGCCTCCTCGATGATCTTCTGGTGGCGGCGCTGCAACGAGCACTCGCGCTCACCCAGGTGGATCACGTTGCCGTGGCTGTCCGCCAGGACCTGGATCTCGATGTGCCGGGGACGGTCGATCCACCGCTCCACCAGCAGCGTGTCGTCACCGAAAGAGGCACGCGCCTCGCGGCGGGCCGCCGCGATCTCCTCCAGAAGCGCGGACTCCACGCGGGTCAGCCGCATGCCCTTGCCGCCGCCGCCCGCCGAGGGCTTCAGCAGGACCGGCATGCCGATCTCCCGTGCCGCGTCGGCAAGTTGGGCATCGGACAGGCCGCTGCCCGCGGAGCCCGGGACGACCGGGACGCCCGCCGCCTGCACCGTCTCCTTGGCGCGGATCTTGTCGCCCATCAGCGAGATCGCCGAGGCGGGCGGGCCGATGAAGACCAGCCCCGCCTCCGCACACGCCTGCGCGAATCCGGCGTTCTCGGCGAGGAAGCCGTAGCCCGGGTGGACCGCCTGCGCGCCGGTGCGCGCCGCCGCGTCCAGCAGCCGGTCGACGCAGAGATAGCTCTCGGCGGCGGGCGCGGGGCCGATACGGACCGCCGTGTCCGCCTCCCGCACGTGCCGGGCCTGCGCGTCCGCGTCGCTGAACACGGCGACGGAACGGACGCCGAGCGTCCGCAGGGTGCGTATGACCCGTACGGCGATCTCGCCACGGTTGGCGACAAGGACGGTGTCGAACATGGTCATCTGTCCCTCACATCCGGAAGACGCCGAAGCCGGGGTCGCCCAGCGGGGCGTTGGCACACGCGGTCAGGGCCAGGCCGAGCACCTGGCGGGTCTCCAGCGGGTCGATCACGCCGTCGTCCCACAGCCGGGCCGTCGCGTAGTAGGCGCTGCCCTGGTGCTCGTACTGCGCGCGGATCGGGTCCTTGAAGGCCTCTTCGTCCGCCGCCGGCCACTGCTCGCCGCGCCCCTCGAGCTGGTCGCGCTTGACGGTGGCGAGCACCGAAGCGGCCTGCTCGCCGCCCATCACCGAGATCTTGGCGTTGGGCCACATCCACAGGAAGCGCGGGGAGTACGCCCGGCCGCACATCGAGTAGTTCCCCGCGCCGTACGAACCGCCGACGACGACCGTCAGCTTCGGCACGCGCGTGCAGGCCACTGCCGTGACCATCTTGGCGCCGTGCTTGGCGATGCCGCCCGCTTCGTAGTCCCGGCCGACCATGAAGCCGGAGATGTTCTGGAGGAAGACGAGGGGGATGCCGCGCTGGTCGCACAGCTCGATGAAGTGCGCGCCCTTCTGGGCGGATTCGGAGAACAGGATGCCGTTGTTGGCGACGATGCCGACGGGGTGGCCGTGGATCCGGGCGAAGCCGGTGATCAGCGTCTGCCCGAACTCGGCCTTGAACTCGGCGAACCGGGAGCCGTCGACGACGCGGGCGATGACCTCGCGGACGTCGTAGGGGGTACGGGAGTCCACCGGCACCGCGCCGTACAGCCCGGCGGGGTCGACCTTGGGCTCCTCGGCCGGCTCGACGGACCAGGGGAGCGGGCCGCGTGCGGGGAGCGTCGCCACGATGTTCCGTACGATCCGCAGCGCGTGCGCGTCATCCTCGGCGAGGTGGTCGGTGACGCCCGACGTACGGGAATGGACCTCGCCGCCGCCCAGCTCCTCCGCCGTGACGACCTCACCGGTCGCGGCCTTCACCAGTGGCGGGCCGCCGAGGAAGATCGTGCCCTGGTTCCGTACGATCACGGCCTCGTCGCTCATCGCGGGGACGTAGGCGCCACCGGCGGTGCAGGAGCCGAGGACGGCCGCGATCTGGGGGATGCCGGCGCCCGACATCCGGGCCTGGTTGTAGAAGATCCGCCCGAAGTGCTCGCGGTCGGGGAAGACTTCGTCCTGCATGGGAAGGAAGGCGCCGCCCGAGTCGACCAGATAGACGCAGGGCAGCCGGTTCTCCAGGGCCACCTCCTGGGCGCGGAGGTGCTTCTTGACCGTCATGGGGTAGTACGTGCCGCCCTTGACCGTGGCGTCATTGGCGACGATCACGACCTCACGGCCGCTGACCCGCCCGATCCCGGCTATCACTCCGGCGGCCGGGGCCTGCCCCTCGTACATCCCCTCCGCGGCGAGCGGCGCGAGCTCGAGGAAGGGGGAGCCCGGGTCGAGGAGAGTGTCCACGCGGTCGCGCGGCAGCAGCTTTCCGCGTGCGGTGTGCCGGGCGCGGGCCTTCTCGCCGCCGCCGAGGCGGGCTGCCGCGAGCCGGCCGCGCAGTCCGTCGGCGAGCTCCTGGTGTGCCGCCTCGTTGGCCTGCCAGGCCGGGGAGGCGGGGTCTGCCGCGCTCGCCAGCACGGGTGCCTGCTGCATCGTCTTGAGCCCCCTTGCTCAGTTAGCGCTCGTTAACGCGCCTCCTTCAGGTTAACGACCGCTAACAGCCTTGTCTAGAATTAATGCCATGACCACCAGGACGGACGCCCCGACGCGCCGTGAGCAGATCCTCAAGGAGGCCGCGCGCCTCTTCGCCGAGCGCGGATTTCACGGCGTCGGTGTCGACGAGATAGGGGCGGCCGTCGGCATCAGCGGCCCCGGCCTGTACCGCCACTTCCCGGGCAAGGACGCGATGCTCGCCGAGCTGCTGGTGGGCATCAGTGAGCGGCTGCTCAACGGAGGCCGGCTGCGGGTCGAGGAGGCGGCGCCGGACCCCGATCCGCAGGCGCTGCTCGCCGCGCTCATCGACGGGCACATCGACTTCGCGCTCGACGACCGCCCGCTGATCACCCTCCACGACCGCGAGCTGGACCGGCTGCGGGACAGCGACCGCAAGCTGGTGCGGCAGTTGCAGCGGCAGTACGTCGAGCTGTGGGTCACGGTCGTACGGGAACTGCACCGCGACGTACCCGAGTCGGAGGCGCGGGCGGCGGTCCACGCGGTGTTCGGCCTGCTCAACTCGACGCCGCACCTGGGCTCGTACGGCAGCGACCTGCCGGGCCGCACGGCAACGGAAACGCTGCTGCGCCGCCTGGCGCACGGGGCGTTCGCGTCACTGGCGGGCTGAGGCCGGCGGGATACGGCGGACCGGGGCTCTCGCTACCCGGCCGCCCCGCCCGTGATGCGGGGGTACCGGGTACCCCCGCATCCCCGGCCGGGTGCGCGTGCGGCAGCTACCCGGCCGGCGCGCGGCCGGAGTTCGGTGCGCCGCGGGGGTTCGGTGCGCCGCGGGGGTTCGGTGCGCCGCGGGTCCGGTGCACCGTGGGGCGGTTGCTGCGCACCGTCCGGCTTCGCGCCCCGAGCCGGCCGACGCGCTCTCGGCCCCCGGCGGCCCCCGGCGGCCCCCGGCGGCCTTCGGCAGCAGGGGCGCGACGAGGGCGGGGCGCGTGGTGGGGTGACCGGCGCCCTCTCCCGTGCTGGTGGGGCCCTCAGGGGTGGGAGTTGCGTCGTCCAACGTTCGGGACGCACGGCACGCCGCCCGCACCTGACGGCACAATGGGCGCATGCCGATACCAAGCCGTGCCGCCCTTGTCGACCATCTCGTCCGCTCACGTATCGCAGGAGACGTCGCCACGCCACGCGACAACAACCTCTCCCACTACCGCAAGCTCGCCAACGGCGACCGTCACTACTGGCTGGGGCTGGAGCTCGGCGATCGCTGGTCCGATGAGCAGGATGTGCTCGCCGTCATGGCCGAGCGGTGCGGCGTCAACGACGACCCCCAGTACCGCTACGGCCAGGACACCATCGATCCGGAACTCACGGTCGATGCCCTGGACCGGATGGCGGCCCGGCTGCGCAAGGCGGCCGCGGGCAAGGAGAGCGTGCTGTTCGCGACCGGGCATCCGGGTGGGCTGCTGGATGTGCACCGGCAGACCGCCGACGCGCTGCGCGCCGCCGGCTGCGAGATCGTACGGATCCCCGGCGGGCTGACGGCCGACGAGGGCATGGTCTTCCAGTTCGCGGACGTCGCGATGCTGGAGCGCGGCGCAACTCTGTGGCACACGCACTCGCCCGCGCCGATGGCGGCGATCCTGGACGGTCTCGCGGGGGAGCAGCGTCCACAGCCCGATCTGGTGATCGCGGACCACGGCTGGGCCGGATGCGCCGGCCAGCGTGGCATCGACGCCGTCGGGTACGCCGACAGCAACGACCCGGCGCTGTTCATCGGCGAGGCCGAGGGCACCCTCCAGGTGACCGTCCCGCTCGACGACCACGTCACCGATCCGCGCTTCTACGACCCGATGACCGCCTACCTGCTGGACGCCGCGGGCCTCTCCTGACCCAGGCCCGGCGTCGGGTCCAGATACACGCGCCGGATCGCCGGGAAGCGCTCCCGCAACTGCTCCTCGGCCTCCTCGCAGGCCCACTCGATCTGCCGCGCGGTCGACGCGTCCCTGAAGTCGACCTTCGCGGCGATCAGGATCTCGTCCGGGCCCTGGATCAGCGTGGTCAGCTCCAGGACGTCCACGATGTGGGGGACGGTGAGGATCTCCTCCCGTACCCCCTCGCGCATCGGCTCGGGGAGCGGTCGGCCGATCAGCAGCTGGGCGTTGCTGCGGCCCAGTACCCAGGCCACGTACACCAGCAGCAGGCCGATCAGGATCGACGCGACGCCGTCCCAGACGCCGGAGCCGGTCAGCTGCCCGCCGAGCAGGCCGCCCGCCGCGAGCAGCAGGCCGGCCAGGGCCGCGGAGTCCTCGAGGACGACCGCCTTGACCGCGGTGTCCGGGGTGAACCGGAGATAGTGGCCGACCGGGGCGCCGAAGCGCGCGGCCTCTCCTCGGACCTGCCGGACGCCCGTACGCAGCGAGTAGCCCTCCAGCAGGAAGGCCACGCCGAGCACGATGTACGAGACGAGAGGGTCGCCCGGCTCCTCGCCGTGGGTCAGCGTGTGGATGCCGTCGTAGACGGAGAAGACCGCACCGCCGACGAAGGTGGCGACGGAGGCGAGCAGGGCCCAGATGTAGCGCTCGGGGCCGTACCCGAGCGGATGGTCCTCGTCGGCCGGTTTCGCGCTCCGCCTGAGCGAGGTGAGCAGCATCAGCTCGGTGACCGTGTCGGCCACCGAGTGCGCGGCCTCGGAGAGCATGGCGCTGGAGCCGCTGATGACACCGGCGACGGCCTTGGCCACGGCGATGCCGAGGTTGGCCACTGCCGCGACGATCACCGTGAAGGTGCTCTGACCGCTACTCTCGGCCGGTTCGCTCATGTATCGGACCGTATGTCCGATCAGTGGGGTACGCGAACGTGTCCGATCAGTGGGGTACGCGAATGTGTCCGGTCAGTGGGGTACGCGAACGACGCCCTCCTGGATGACGGAGACCGCCAGCCGCCCGTCCTGCGTGTAGATCCGGGCCTGCCCGAGCCCCCGGCCGCCGGACGCCGAGGGGGACTCCTGGTCGTACAGCAGCCATTCGTCGGCCCGGAACGGCCGGTGGAACCACATCGCGTGGTCGAGCGAGGCGCCCACCACGTCGCCGACCGCCCAGCCGCCGCGCCCGTGCGCGAGCAGCACCGAGTCGAGCAGCGTCATGTCGGAGACGTACGTCGCGAGGCAGACATGCAGCAGCGGATCGTCGGCGAGCTTGCCGTTCGCCCGGAACCACACCTGCGAGCGCGGCTCGCGCGGCTGTCCGGCGCTGGCGTACGGCGGAGCGTCGACGTAGCGCAGATCGACCGCGGCCCGCGCCTCGAGCAGCCGGTCGACCGTGCCGGGGTCGGTGAAGAGGTCCGCGTACCGCGGAAGGCTCTCGGCCGCCGTCGGCAGCGTCTCCGGGGCGGGCGCGGCAGGCATCGCCGTCTGGTGCTCCAACCCCTCCTCGTACGTCTGGAACGACGCCGAGAGATGGAAGATCGGCTGGCCGTGCTGGACGGCGACGACCCTGCGTGTGGTGAAGGAGCGGCCGTCGCGGATGCGGTCGACCGTGTAGACGATCGGCGCGCCCGGATCGCCCATGCGCAGGAAGTACGCGTGCAGGGAGTGCGCCGTACGGTCCTCGGGGACGGTGCGGCCCGCGGCGACCAGGGCCTGGGCGGCCACCTGCCCGCCGAAGACGCGCGGTACGACGGCGGAGCGGGACCGGCCCCGGAAGATGTCCTGCTCGATCTGCTCCAGGTCGAGCAGATCGAGCAGGTCGTCAAGTGCTTCGCTCATGGGAGGAAGGTAATCGCCTTACCGGTAACCGCTTACAGGCCCATGGACTTGGCGATGATCGACTTCATGACCTCGCTGGTGCCGCCGTAGATGCGGTTGACGCGGTTGTCGGCGTAGAGGCGTGCGATCGGGTACTCGTTCATGTAGCCGTAGCCGCCGTGCAGCTGGAGGCACTTGTCGATGACGCGGTGCGCGACCTCGGTGCAGAACAGCTTCGCGGACGCGGCCTCCGCGGCGGACAGCTCGCCCGCGTCCAGGGCCTCCAGGGCGCGGTCGGAAACGGCCTCGGCGGCGTCCACCTCGGCCTGGCAGGCGGCCAGCTCGAACTTGGTGTTCTGGAAGGAGGCGACGGGCTTGCCGAAGACCGTGCGGTCCTGCACGTACTGCTGGGCGAACCGGATGGCGGCCTTGGCCTGCGCGTACGCACCGAACGCGATGCCCCAGCGCTCGGAGGGAAGGTTCTGGCCGAGGTAGTAGAAGCCCTTGTTCTCCTCGCCGAGCAGGTCCTCGACGGGGACCTTGACGTCGACGAAGGCCAGCTCGGCGGTGTCGGAGGTGCGCAGGCCGAGCTTGTCCAGCTTGCGGCCGACCGAGTAGCCCTGCGACTTGGTGTCCACCGCGAACAGCGAGATGCCGAAGCGGCGGTCGTCCTCACGCGGGGCGGAGGTGCGGGCGCACACGATCACGCGGTCGGCGTGCACACCACCGGTGATGAAGGTCTTGGCGCCGTTGAGGACGTAGTGCGTGCCGTCCTCCGAGAGCTTGGCCGTGGTCTTCATGCCCGCGACGTCGGAGCCGGTGCCCGGCTCGGTCATCGCCAGCGCCCACATCTCCTCGCCGGTGACGAACTTCGGCAGGTAGGCCTTCTTCTGCTCGTCGGTGGCGAGCAGCTTGATGTACGGCAGGGCGAGCAGCACATGCACGCCGGAGCCGCCGAAGTTGACGCCCGCGCGCGAGGTCTCCTCGTAGAGCACGGCCTCGAACTTGTGCGTGTCCAGGCCCGCGCCGCCGAACTCCTCGGGGACGTTGATGCCGAAGACGCCCAGCTCACCGAGCTTGTAGTAGAAGTCGCGGGGCGCCTGGCCGGCCGCGAACCACTCGTCGTAGACGGGGACGACCTCGGCCTCGATGAAGGCCCGGATGGTCTCCCGGAACGCCTCGTGGTCCTCGTTGAAAACGGTACGGCGCACGGGGTCGCCCTCCTCGTCAAAGTTTTGTCTAAGCGCTTGCTCAGAAAAAGTTACCCGGCGGTCACAGAGCCTGTCCAGGGTGTTGGACGGTCGTGCTCGTCACAGCCGGCGCAGCGCGAACCAGAGCTCCATGCGTACGTCCGCGTCGTCGAGGTTCTCGTCGAGGAGGGTCGCGCAGCGGGCGATCCGCTGGCGCACGGTGTTGCGGTGGATCTCCAGCGCGGCGGCGGTACGGTCCCAACTGCCGTGCAGCGAGAGCCAGGTGCGCAGGGTCTCGATCAGGGCGGGGGAGCCCGCGAGCGGGGCGAGGAGCGTACGGGCGTGGGCGTCCGCCTCCTCGGGAGGGAGCAGCCCGGCCAGCGAGGTGTCGCGGTGCCCGACCAGGGCCGTGCGCGTCGCGGCGGCCCGGCGGACCGCCCTGGCCGCCTGGCCGTCGGCGTCGGCGAGCTCCTCGGGGCCGGCGGGGGCGCTCACGCCGAGGATCCAGCCGGGCTGGGCGGTCACCGGCCGGTCGGCCGGGAGGAGGATCCGTACGGCTCCGTCCGCGTCCGGATCGACGAGCACACTGCCGAGGGCGGCGCCGAGCGCGGCGGCGGAGAGCGCGGCGGTGGTGGAGGAGGTACGGCGCTCGGCGCGCGCGTGGACCACGGTCCACCGCTCGGGCCCCAGCAGGGGAGCCGCCTCGGCGGGGGTCGCGCCGAGCAGGAGGCGTACGAGCGCGGCGCTGCGGCCGGTGGCGTCCGCGCCCTGGTTCGGTGCGGTCAGCAACGAGAGCAGCACGACGGCGACCCCGGCGACGGTGTGATCGCCGGGCTCGCGGGAGGGGGTGGCGAGCCCGAGGGTGAGGCCCTGACTGCCGCCGAGGGCGTAGGCGGAGAGCTGGGCGCCGCCGACACTGTCGGTGGCGGAAGCGGGCGCGGCCCTGCTCGCCTCCCGCGGGCCGCCCTTCCCGGAACCCGAGGCCGGCCCTCCGGTCATGCGCGGCGCCTGTTTTGCGCCGCCTGCGGCCGCCCTGCCTGTGGCCCCGGCTGCGCCGGCCGCGGTGCCCGTGGTGCGGGCGGGCGGGCCGACCGGGACGCGACCGCCTGCCGCACCGCCGGCCGGGGCGGAGCCCGCGGGCCCGTGCGGCGCCTGCTTCGCGCCGCCGCTGGAACCCGCGCCGCCGGAGCCCGCGCCGCTGGAGCCCGCGCCGCTGGAGCCCGCGCCGTCCGCAGGTCCGCGCCGCGGCGCGGGCGCGTGGGGGCCGGGGGGCCCGGGGGGTTCGAGGGGGCTCCCCTCGTTTCGGGAGGGGGCGGGGCGGGGGACGTCCTCCGCGGTGCCCGCCGGTGGCCGGTTCGGTGGCGGGTTCGGTGGCGGGTTCACCACATGCGCCAGGCGCCGCAGGCCCCCCGCCGCCTCCGGACCCGGCGCGCGGCCCGCTGCGTGCAGTTCCGTGCCGTCCGGGCCGAGCAGGACCGCCCGGCCGCCAAGACGCACCGCCAGCTGGTGCAGCACCGCCGGGACCGGGTCCGGGCGGGCCGCCGCCGCGGCCAGGCCCTGCTGGGCATCGGTCACCCGGCGGAGCTCGCGCAGGCGGGCCTGCGACATCAGCCGCCACACCGCGCGCGCGACCGCCGTGAACGTCGTCCTCGGCGGAACCTCGACCAGCGGCAGCCCGTAGCGGTCGCACGCCTCGATCAGCGCGCGCGGCACCGTGTCATGGACGGGCGCGACCCCGAAGCCGAGCGCCGCCGCGCCCGCCTGCACGATGCGCGAGACATACGTGTCGGAGTCCTCGGCGTCCTGGAGGAAGAAGCCGGAACTCAGCAGCAGCTCACCGCCGAGCAGATAGGGATACGGATCCTCCATCTCGGAGGTGTGCACCCAGTGCACAACGACTCCCGGCTCACCCCACTCGCCCGCCCCCGCCGGTCCGGCGATCTGCCGCAGCCCGAGTTCCTCGAGGGAGAGAAGCGCGGCCAGCGGGATCGGCGGCGTGGGTGGGGCGGCTACAGGCTCCGGCATGGACAGTCCATCCATCAGCGGAATGAAGAATGGATGAAACGTACACTTCAGCGATGCTTTCCGGCCACCTACCGTCGGTTCGGACAAGGACTCGAGACCTCGGGGGACGAGACGGAGGAAGCCGATGGCTGTCGACTACGCAGTGATCGTCGTCTATCTGGCCGGCATGCTCGGCATGGGCTGGTGGGGCATGCGCCGCGCCAAGTCCAAGAGCGAGTTCCTGGTCGCGGGCCGCCGGCTCGGCCCCTGGATGTACTCCGGCACCATGGCCGCCATCGTCCTGGGCGGCGCCTCCACCATCGGCGGCGTCGGCCTCGGCTACCAGTACGGCCTCTCCGGCGCGTGGATGGTCTTCACCATCGGCCTGGGCCTGCTCGCCCTCTCCGTGTTCTTCTCCGCGCGCATCGCCCGGCTGAAGGTCTACACCGTCTCGGAGATGCTCGACCTGCGCTACGGCGGCAAGGCCGGACTCATCTCGGGCATCGTGATGTGGGCGTACACCCTGATGCTCGCGGTCACCTCCACGATCGCGTACGCGACGATCTTCAACGTGCTCTTCGAGGTGGACCGCACCTGGGCGATCGTCCTCGGCGGCACGATCGTGGTCGCGTACTCCACGCTCGGCGGCATGTGGTCGATCACCCTCACCGACATGGTGCAGTTCGTCGTCAAGACGATCGGTGTGCTGCTGCTCCTGCTGCCCATCGCGATCGTCAAGGCCGGCGGCTTCGGCGAGATGAAGGCCAAGCTGCCCACCGAGTACTTCGACCCGCTGGGCATCGGCGGCGAGACGATCTTCACGTATGTCCTGATCTACACCTTCGGCATGCTGATCGGACAGGACATCTGGCAGCGGGTGTTCACCGCGCGCAGCGACAGGACCGCGCGCTGGGGCGGCACCGTCGCCGGTACGTACTGTCTGATCTACGCACTCGCCGGCGCCGTCATCGGCACGGCGGCGAAGGTCCTCTTCCCGAAGCTGGACAACCCCGAGAACGCCTTCGCCACCATGGTCAAGGAAGAGCTCCCCGTCGGCGTACGGGGGCTGGTGCTGGCCGCCGCCCTCGCCGCGGTGATGTCGACCTCCTCCGGCGCGCTGATCGCCTCCGCCACCGTCGCCAACAACGACATCTGGGCCCGGCTGCGCGGCGCCGTCGCCCCCCGAGGTGACGGCGAAGGCGGGGAGGGGGCCGGGACGGACCGCGACGAGGTCAAGGGCAACCGGGCGTTCATCCTCATCATGGGCGTCGCCGTGATCGTCATCGCGATCCAGCTCGACACCGTGCTGGAAGGCCTGACCGTGGCGTACGACCTGCTCGTCGGCGGTCTGCTGGTGCCCATCCTGGGCGGTCTGCTGTGGAAGCGCGGCACGGTCCACGGCGCCCTGGCCGGAGTGATCGTCGGCGGCCTGGTCGTGATCGCCATGATGTGGCAGTACTCGGTCCTGGCCAACGAGCCCGTCTACTACGGCCTGTTGTCCTCGCTCGCGGCGTACGTGATCGTCAGCCTGACCACCCGCCCGACGGATGCGGCGGTCCTGGCGAACTGGCGGGAGCGCCTGTCGGGACGCGGCGGCGAGGAAGCGGCCGGGGAGACAGGGGAGACCGGAGCGGACGGCGCTGCCGGAGAGGCGGGGGCGGCCGAGCCCGCCTCCGTGCCCAGCTAAAGTCGAAACGAAACGAAACGCAACGAAGCGTAGGAAAGAAGGCAGAACATGAGCAGCAACGAACAGCCGCGCGGCCCCGTCGACTCGTCCCGCATCCCGCGGTACGCCGGACCCGCGACGTTCGCGCGGCTGCCCCGGCTCGACGAGGTCGGCCGTGCCGATGTCGCCGTGGTCGGCGTTCCCTTCGACTCCGGGGTCTCCTACCGTCCCGGGGCGCGCTTCGGCGGCAATGCGATCCGCGAGGCATCCCGGCTCCTGCGCCCGTACAACCCGGCGCAGGACGCCTCGCCCTTCGCGCTCGCGCAGGTCGCGGACGCGGGCGACATAGCCGCCAACCCGTTCAACATCAACGAGGCCGTCGAGACGATCGAGGCCGCGGCCGACGACCTGCTCGGCACCGGTGCACGGATGATGACGCTCGGCGGCGACCACACCATCGCGCTTCCGCTGCTGCGCGCGGTCGCGAAGCAGCACGGCCCGGTCGCGCTGCTCCACTTCGACGCACACCTCGATACATGGGACACGTACTTCGGCGCGGAGTACACCCACGGCACCCCGTTCCGCCGGGCCGTCGAGGAGGGCATCCTCGACACCGAGGCGCTCTCCCACGTCGGTATCCGCGGTCCGCTGTACGGCAAGCAGGACCTGACCGACGACGAGAAGATGGGCTTCGGCATCGTCACCTCCGCCGACGTCTACCGGCGCGGCGCCGACGAGGTCGCCGACCAGCTCCGCCAGCGCATCGGCGACCGCCCGCTGTACATCTCCATCGACATCGACTGCCTCGACCCGGCCCACGCCCCGGGCACCGGCACCCCGGAGGCGGGCGGCATGACCTCCCGCGAGCTCCTGGAGATCCTGCGCGGGCTGTCCTCCTGCAACCTGGTCTCGGCCGATGTCGTCGAGGTCGCGCCCGCGTACGACCACGCCGAGATCACCTCGGTCGCCGCCTCCCACACGGCGTACGAGCTGACCACGATCATGTCCCGCCAGATTGCAAAGGCACGCGCGAAGTGACGCACGACCACCACCATGAGACGCCCCGCCTCACGGCGGAGCAGACCGCGGCGGCGCTCGCCCCTCCGGCCGGCCGCAACGGCGGAGACCTCGTCGTCGAGACGCTGCACGGCCTCGGTGCCACCACGGTCTTCGGGCTGCCCGGCCAGCACGCGCTGGGCATGTTCGACGCCCTTCGCCGTTCCTCGCTGGAGTACGTCGGACTGCGCGTCGAGAACAACGCGGGCTTCGCCGCCGACGCGTACGGCCGGATCACCGGCGAGGTCGCCCCGCTGCTGCTCTCCACCGGACCGGGCGCGCTCACCTCGCTCGCCGCGCTCCAGGAGGCGGCCGCGGCGTCCGCGCCGGTCCTCGCCATCTCGAGCCAGGTCCCGACCGCGGGCCTGGGCGGCGGCCGCCACGGCTACCTCCACGAACTGCGCGACCAGCAGGCCTCGTTCCGCGGCATCGTGAAGTCCGTGCACACCGTCCGTACAGCCTCGCAGATCCCTTCGGCGATCGCCGCGGCCTGGGAATCGGCCCTCACCGCCCCGCACGGCCCGGTCTGGGTGGAGATCCCGCAGGACGTGCTGCTCGCTACGACGACCCTGCCGGTGGTCACGGCGATGGACGCCACCCCGCGCGAGCTGCACCCCCGCCCCGAGCTGACCGCGGTGGCCGCGCATCTGCTGTCGAACGCCGCCCGCCCGGCGATCATCGCGGGCGGCGGAGTCGTACGCTCCGACGCGTCCGGCAAGCTGCGCGCTCTCGCGGAGAGGATCAACGCGCCGGTCGTCACCACGTACGGCGGCAAGGGCGCGTTCCCGTGGACGCACCCCCTGTCGCTCCAGTCCTGGATGGAGGACCGCCACACCACGGACTTCCTCGAGGACGCCGATGTCCTGCTGGTCGTCGGCTCCGGCCTGGGTGAACTCTCCTCGAACTACCACACGTTCGCACCGCGCGGCCGGGTGATCCAGATCGAGGCGGACCTCGGCAAACTGGAGTCCAACCACCCCGGCCTCGGTATCCACGCGGATGCGCGGCCGGCCGTCTCCGCGCTGCTGGAGTCCGTGGCGGAGCGCCCGGACCCGACGGCGGCGGAGCGCGTACGCACGGTCCTCACCCAGGTCCGCGAGCGCATCGCGGCCCAGGACCTCACGCTGGAACAGCAGGTGCTGGCCTCGGTCCGCGAGGCGCTGCCCGCCACGTCGCCCAGCTTCTGGGACATGACGATCCTGGCGTACTGGGCCTGGTCCGCCTTCGACGCCCGCCACCCGAACACCATGCACTCCGCCCAGGGCGCGGGCGGCCTCGGCTACGGCTTCCCGGCGGCGCTGGGAGCTGCGGCGGCGGACCGTACGCGTCCCGTCCTCGCGGTCTCCGGCGACGGCGGAGCGATGTACTCGATCGCCGAGCTCGCCACGGCCAAGCAGTACGAACTCCCCGTCACCTGGCTGATCGTGGACGACGGCGGCTACGGCATCCTGCGCGAGTACATGTCGGACGCGTTCGGCGAGGCGACGGCGACGGAGCTGTCGCGCCCGGACTTCGTGGCGCTGGCGGAGTCCTTCGGGGTCCCGGCGGTCCGTACGACTCCGGAGTCCCTGTCCGAGGACCTCGCGAAGGCACTGGGGACCCCGGGCCCGTCGGTGGTGGTGCTCCCGGCCCTCCTGCGCATGTTCGCGCCGACGCACCTCTGACCCCCGTGCCCCCCTGACCCCTGTGCCCCCTGACCCCTGTGGCCCCGTCGCTCCCTCCCCCGAGAGTGGCGGGGCCACAGGTCCGCTCAGGGCTTCGGCCGGCGACAACGCTCCCGTGCCAGGGCCCACTCCCGTGGATCAGCCGACCGGAGCCGGTTCCGTGGGTTGCGACGGACGTGCGGGGCGTCGTTCGAAGGGGGTCAGGCTGGCGACAACGCTTGCGTAGAACCTGTCCACAGCCTCGTCGACGCTGCGGATGAACCCGGATTCGGCGCTACCGCGAGTGGCGCCCATGCCTTTGAACAAGGACAGCCGGAAGCCGGTGATGCGGGTGCTGTCCTTGGGGAGCATGTCGGCCGGTTCGGGGCGTAGCCGCTCCAGGGTTCCGCGCGGGCCGCTGCGGCCCTCGACGAGCGTTTCCACGTGGAGGTCCGCCGGTGCCTCGGACAGCAGGCGAACGAGGCGCTTGGCCGAGGTGAGGGGGTAACTCCCTTCGGGAGCCGGGACTTCGATGGACGTGCGCAGTTTGCCGGTCCGTAGGTCGGCGGTGATGGCGAGAACGCCGGGCGTGCCCTCGATGCGCACCTCGGCGGTCAGACGGCCTTCCTCGCACAGCCGGTCGGCGAGTACGGCTCGCCGGGAGTGGGGATCGGATCCGCGTTTGGCACGTTGTACGGGCAGGGCCTTCTGGCCGAGTTCACCGCCCAGGCGCAGGCAGACCTGGCGGATGAGACGCTCCCAGCTTTCGACGACCTCGACGGCCCGCTGGTCTCCCTGGCAGAGAGTCTCCGTATCGATGCCGTTTCGTACGGGCACCCATGCCGGGCCCATGTTCTGAAAGCCGTGGCAGCCGGAGTTCTCGTGCTGAAGGTAGTGCAGCAGTTCCTGCAGGAGCCACGCGTGGGCCGCATTGACGACACCCTCGTGGCGGATCAGCATCTGCGCCTGATGTGCCACCTCGGCCCAGGACAAGTGCCACAGGGCTACCTTGTGCTTGCGCCGTCCGTCGGTCCTGATGTCCACCAGTGGACTGCCTTCCAGCGCCACGTCGTTGGAGAGCGTGATGACGGCCTCGTAGCCGCGCCGGGCGGCAATGTCCATGTAGTTCTGGACCTGATCCGACTTGAGCGGGTTGCCATTGGTCTTCGTCTCGACCAGAGCGGTCCACAGCTTGCCCGCCCGCTCCACACGGATCACACCGTCCGGGCGCTTGGGGGTGTCACCGTGCGGCAGCGTGACCTCGGTGAAGGTCTGCATACGACCGGCCGGTGCGCCGAAGGCAGCGGTGAGCCGCCGCCCGAACTCCGGCACCTCGGCCATCACCGAGAGCAGAACGGAAGTGGCCCGCAGCTCGCGCTCCTTGTCGCTCTTGAGCGACGGCGCGGGGAAGAGTCGCGCAGGCTTCCACGAGTCGTTCTCGGCGAGGGATTTCTTGGCCACTTTGGGCAGCGTGACCTTCTTCTTCGTGGTACGGGGGCCACGGGCGCGCGTCGTCGGCTCCACGTCGGACGACGGTGCCTCGCGTACTGCCTGTGCCGGGACGGCCACCGGCGACGCGGCAGTCGGCGACTGTTCTTCGGGCTTCGGTGCCGGCCCCGCCGCGGGTTCCTGCGCCGCATCGTCATCGCTCTCGTCGTCGACGTCGATGCCGAAGTCGGTGGCCAGACCCGCCAGACCGGTCTCGTAGCCCTGGCCGATCGCCCGGAACTTCCACTCCTCGTCCCGCCGGTACAGCTCACCGAAGAGGAATGCGCTCTCCACGCCTGCGTCGGCGATGGAAAATCCGAGCAGAGCCTCGCCGCTACGGTCGGCGAGTGTCACCCGCAGGTCGTCCAGTTCACCGAAGCAGGAGCCGCCGTACTGACTCGCTGCCACAACAATGCGTTCAACTTCCGGGGGAACTGCGGTCAGATCGAGGCTGATGCGGTCTTCGCTGCCGCTGTCGGTCGGTGTCTTGCCCAACAGCTGCACGCTGCCGTCGGCTGCGGCGGGGTTGTTGTAGAAGAAGAAGTCGGCGTCGCTGCGCACCTTGCCGTTGCCGTCCAGCAGCAGTACGGACACATCCGCGTCCCCGTCCCCCGCCGCACTGCTCCAGCGCAGACTCACCATCACCGAACCGGCGTCATCGCTCAGAGCCGCCAGGCCGACATTGGAGCCCTTGGCCATCTCGCGCATGCAGTCCCCCAGACGCTCAGCCGCGTCCGGGCATGCCCGGGCAGCCGCAGCATGTCGATCTGTAACGTCGTGCGCACTCGGTGTGCGCGAAGTGAACGGTAGCGCTCGCAGTGGCTGTGTGAGGAGATGATGTGCAGACCGGTGTGGATGAGAACGCAGGCACGGACCGACTGCGACGTGGTTCAGGGCTTCGGCCGGTGGAACCGAAGATCTCCGGAGGGAGCCGGTCGATCGTTCACGTGAAGTCGGCCCGGGCTCAACCCATGGCGTCCTAACGTGACGCCATGCGCCTGCGAAACGTACTCGCCTCCGTCACCGCCGGGCTGGCCGTCGTCACGTGCCTGACCGCCGTCGGGCCCGCGGCGGCCGGCCCTCGTGCCTGCTCGTCCCGCGTGGCCGTCGACGGCTACTCCGACGTGCTCGACAAGACCGAGTTCCAGGGCACCTTCGTCGGGAACCTCTCCGCTCTCGCCGTCGACCGCCATGGCCGGGTCGCCGCGCTCTCCGATCGTTCGGCGTTGTTCACGCTGGACGCGCAGACGTATGCGCCGCGCACCGTAGTGCCCCTCGCCGACGAGAGCGGTGCCCAGCTGGACTCCGAGGGGCTCGTCGTCGAGCGGGACGGCAGCCGGCTGGTCAGTTCCGAGAGCGAGCCCTCCGTACGCCGTTACGCCTCCGACGGGACGTTGCTCGGCAGCCTGCCTGTGCCTCCGGTGCTGCGGGTCGCCCCCGGCGGGCGCGCCGGTCGGAACCTGACCTTCGAAGGGCTGACCCTGCAGCCCGGCGGGCGGACCCTCGTCGCCGCCATGGAGGGGGCGCTCGCCGGTGACGGTGCCGGGATCGTGCGGCTGCAGACCTGGCGGCGGTACGGGCCCGCCCACGACTTCCGGCTCTCCGCGCAGTACGGCTACCGCGCCGACACCGGGCTCGGGATCAGCGAGGCCACTGCCACCGGCGACGGGCGGCTCCTCGTTCTCGAGCGCGGGTTCACGGCCGGGACCGGCAATACCGTGCGGCTCTATCTCACCGATCTGCGCCGTGCCACGGATGTCGGGTCCGTCCAGTACCTCGACGGCAGCTCTCGGCTGGTGCGCAAGACCCTCCTCGCCGACATCGCCGACTGCCCCTCTCTCGGGGCCCCGGCCAAGCAGCCCCAGCCCAATCCGCTGCTCGACAACATCGAGGCCCTGGCCGTCACCTCGCACGCTCCCGGCGGCCGTCTCCGCCTCCTGCTGGCCAGTGACGACAACCAGAACGCCACCAGGATCTAGCGAGGGGGTACCGGGCTTCAGCCCGGTAGGGAATCGCTTCTCAATCCTGCTCTGACCCGCAGATCACAGCGGACGGTTCTGGTTCTCGATGTACCGGCGGACGATTGCCAGGGGCGCTCCGCCGACTGACCCGGCGAAGTAGGAGCCAGACCAGAGTTTGTTGGCCCGGTAGTAGTGCTGCACGAGGTCGGGGAACTCCTGACGGAGTCGGCGGGAGGAGACGCCCTTGAGGGAGTTGACCAGTTTCGATACGGCGACCTTGGGCGGGAAGCTCACCAGCAGATGTACGTGGTTGGACTCGCCGTTGAACTCGGTCAGCTCGGTCTCGAAGTCCGCGCACACGGCCCGCATGATCTCTTCCATGCGGGTCAGGTGCCGGTCGGTGAAGACGTGGTGCCGGTACTTCGTCACAAAGACCAAGTGGGCGTGCATGAGGAAAATGCAGTGTCTGCCAGTGCGGATGTTCTGATACTCGGCCATAACCCAACTGTAGTACGGTGATTGGCATGCAACTCCGTTACCAGTACCGCGTCTCCCCGACGCCCGCTCAGGCGATCAACGCCCGCCGGGTGTTCGGGTGCAAGCGCGTGGTCTGGAACGATGCACTGTCCCGGATCAAGCCGGTCAAGGCGTCGAACAAGCTGCTCGGCAACCCGCGCCGGCGGACCGCCGAGGGCCCCTACCTGCGGGTCCCGAAGAACCCGGACCTGTCCAAGGAACTGATCACCACCGCGAAGAAGACCCAGGAGCGGGCCTGGCTGTCCGATGCCCCGGTCGGTGTGCTATAGCAGACGCTGAGGGACCTGGACAAGGCGTGGGCCGCGTATGAGGACTCCAAGACCGGCAACCGCAAGGGCCCCAAGGTTGCCCTGCCGCGCTTCAAGTCCAAGAAGGACAATCGGGAGTCCGCCCGATTCACCGCCTCCGACCGGTTCAAGATCCTCGGTGATGGCAAGCTCCGGCTGCCGAAAATCGGAGACGTGCGGGTCAAGTGGACCCGCGATCTACCCTCCGTCCCGTCGAGCGTGACGCTGATCAAGGACCGATCCGGGAGGTACTGGGCCTCCTTCGTGGTCGAGACCGACCCGGCCGCCGACATCCTTCCGCCAGCTGATTGTGACCAGGGCATCGACCTGGGCCTGACCCGGTTCGCGGTCCTCGCGGACGGTTCGCACATCGCCTCACCAAAGTACCTGCGGCGGGCGGAGAAGAAGCTGAAGAAGCGGCAGCGGGAACTGTCGCGGAAAAAGAAGGGGTCGAACAACCGGGACAAGGCCCGAATCAAGGTCGCCCGCGCTCACGCCCAGGTGGCGGATGCGCGCCGGAACTTCCACCACCAGTGGTCTCACAGGCTGACGAGCGAAAACCAAGCTGTCTTCGCGGAGACCCTGAACGTGCGTGGAATGGCGCGTGGCCGCCTGGCCAAAAGCGTGCACGACGCGGGCTGGTCCCAGTTCCTGATGTTCTGCGAGTACAAGGCGATCCGGCACGGACGGAAGTTCGTCAAGGTCGCCCGCGACTTCCCCAGCTCCCAGATATGTTCCGCCTGCGGATTCCGCGACGGCCCCAAGCCCCTGCACATCCGGGAATGGACCTGCGGCAACTGCGGAACCCGGCACGACCGGGACTGGAACGCCGGACGGAACGTCAAGTATGAAGGCCGCCGCATCCTCGCAGCGGCACAACCACCCACCCCTGGACTGGGGGCCTCACGCCGGTAACGGCGCGAGTAAACGCCTGCGGAGCGCATGTAAGACCAGGCAGCAGCCCGGCAGCGCGCACAAGCCCCACTCCGGTGGGGAGGAAGCAGGAACCCACCCGAAGCGGGTGGTCTCCCAAACGGGTGACCACCCGCAGGCGGAGAATCCACGCCCTTCAGGGCGATCGGAGGAGGTCAAACAGATCACCCGGCTGTACCGGATGACGGTACGGCTGCCCCACCACTGACCGGATCACCGAACCGGGTGACCGAACCGGATCACCGAACCGGATCATCGAACCGGATCGATTCGCATCACTGAGCCGTACCCCACATACAACTTTTTGGCCACTGGTGAGTCATCTGTGGCAGGGTGCCCTACCGACGCACCCCGTCACAGACCACAGGGGACGGGAAAGCCTCCATGCCTCACCATCGAATACCGGGCCGCACACGTGCCTCCGCCGCGGTCCTCGCCGCCGGGCTGCTCGTGCCACTCGCTGTCGGTGCCGCGCCCGCCACGGCCGCCGCACCGCAGGTCACGTGCACGTCGGCCAAGGCCGGCCTCGCCGACCGGCTGACCAAGGACATCACCGCAGCGCTCAAGAACCGCAAGGGCACCGTGGCCGTCGGTCTCCACGACCGGAAGACCAACACCACCTGCACCCTGCGCGGCGATCAGAAGTACGACTCCGCGAGCGTGGTCAAGACGACCGTCCTCGCGGCGCTGCTCTGGGACGCGAAGAAGACCGACCGCAAGCTGACCAAGCGTGAGTCCGACCTGGCCACAGCCATGATCACCAAGTCGGACAACGCCTCCACCAGCACCCTGTGGAAGCAGCTCGGCCCGACCAAGGTCAAGGGCTTCCTCAAGGCCGCCGGCATGACCCAGACCGTGCCGGGATCCGGCGGCTACTGGGGGCTCACGCAGATCACCGTGCGCGACGAGCAGAAGCTCCTCGGCCTGATCACCGCCAAGAACGCCGTGCTGAGCGACAACGCCCGCGCCTACATCCTCAAGCTCATGGGCAAGGTCATCTCCTCCCAACGCTGGGGCACCCCGGCAGGCGCCCCCGCCACCGCGACGATCCACGTCAAGAACGGCTGGCTGTCGCGCGCCACCCACGGCTGGCGCGTCCACAGCATCGGCGCGTTCACGGGGACCAAGCACGACTACCGGGTCACCGTGCTCACCCACGGGAACAAGACCATGAACGACGGCGTCAACACCATCCAGGCCGTCGCCCGCGCGATTCACAAGGACCTCAACCCGGCCGCGCCCGCCAAAACCTCCTTCGTGCCGCCCGCCACCCCGAAAGAGGAGCACCCGGCGGTCCCCCAGTCCTAGGACCGGGGGAGGACCCGCCCAGGACCTGAGACCTGTGTTTGTTGCAGCGGGATGAAATCCGCTGCTCGCCGCGTTGGTGCCTTCCGGTAGATCAGAACAGAAACGGGAGGCACTACGTGGCGGCCGAGAGCTCGGGGTCCCCTCGGACGGAGTCCGGGGGAGGGTGGGCACGGCGCCTGTCCGGCTACGCCTGGCGGTACCGGCGCAATGTGGTGCTCGCGCTCGGCTCCTCCCTGGCCGGCATGGCCGTCATGGCCCTCGTCCCGCTCGTCACCAAGGTGGTCATCGACGACGTCATCGGTGACGACAAGCGCCCGCTCGCACTCTGGACGGGGCTGCTGATCGCGGCCGCGCTCGCCGTCTACGTCCTCACCTACATCCGCCGCTACTACGGTGGCCGCCTCGCGCTCGACGTCCAGCACGATCTCCGTACGGACATGTACCGGACGATCACCCGCCTCGACGGACGACGCCAGGACGAACTCTCCACCGGGCAGGTCGTGGGCCGCGCCACCAGCGACCTCCAGCTCATCCAGGGCCTGCTCTTCATGCTCCCGATGACCATCGGGAACATCCTGCTCTTCGTCATCTCCCTGGTGATCATGGCGTGGC
This sequence comes from Streptomyces sp. NBC_01142, assembly GCF_026341125.1. NCBI lineage: Bacteria > Bacillati > Actinomycetota > Actinomycetes > Kitasatosporales > Streptomycetaceae > Streptomyces > Streptomyces sp. NBC_01142. Next base: position 1,861,988 of record NZ_JAPEOR010000002.1, on the reverse strand, counting down.
TGTCGCCGCCGCTGACCCTGATCGCCCTCGCCGTAGCCCCGGCCCTGTGGGTCATCGCCAAACGCAGCCGCACCCGGCTGCACCCCGCCACCTGGTACGCGCAGAGCCAGGCCGCCGCCGTCGCGGGCGTCGTCGACGGCGCCGTCTCCGGCGTACGCGTCGTCAAGGGCTTCGGGCAGGAGGAGCAGGAGACCGGCAAGCTGCGCGAGGTCGGCCGCAAGCTCTTCGCGGGCCGGCTGCGCACCATCAAGCTCAATTCGAAATACACCCCCGCCCTCCAGGCCGTCCCCGCCCTCGGGCAGGTCGCGATGCTCGCGCTCGGCGGCTGGCTGGCGACCCGCGGCGAGATCACCCTCGGTACGTTCGTCGCCTTCTCCACCTATCTCGCGCAGCTCGTCGGACCCGTCCGGATGCTGGCCATGGTGCTGACCGTGGGGCAGCAGGCGCGGGCCGGCGTGGACCGCGTACTGGAGCTGATCGACACCGAGCCGACACTGCGGGAGGGTACGAAGGAGCTCCCGGCGGACGCGCCCGCCACCGTCGAGTTCGACGACGTCACCTTCGGGTACGACCGGGAACGCCCCGTCCTCGACGGCTTCTCGCTCGAGATCCGGTCCGGCGAGACCGTCGCGGTCGTCGGCTCCTCCGGCAGCGGCAAGTCCACCGTGTCGCTGCTGCTTCCCCGCTTCTACGACGTGGAGCACGGCGCGGTCCTCGTCGGCGGCCACGATGTGCGCGAGCTGACCTACGACTCGCTGCGGGCGGCCATCGGACTCGTCCCGGAGGACAGCTTCCTCTTCTCCGACACCGTGCGCGCGAACATCGCGTACGGACGGCCGGAGGCGACCGACGAGGAGATCGAGACCGCGGCGCGCACCGTGCAGGCGGATCGTTTCATCGCCGAGTTGCCGGACGGCTACGACACCAAGGTCGGCGAGCACGGGCTCACCCTCTCCGGCGGCCAGCGCCAGCGCATCGCGCTGGCCCGCGCGATCCTCACCGACCCGCGGCTGCTCCTCCTCGACGACGCCACCTCCGCCGTCGACGCGCGCGTCGAGCACGAGATCCACGAGGCGCTGCGGCAGGTCATGGCCGGGCGTACGACCCTGCTCATCGCCCACCGCCGCTCCACCCTCGGCCTCGCCGACCGCATCGCCGTGCTCGACGCCGGACGCCTCGCCGACATCGGTACGCACGAGGAGCTGGAGCGGCGCTCCGCCCTGTACCGGCGGCTGCTGACCGACCCGGACGAGCTGGGCGGCGTCTCGCCCGGCCACACCCCGCCGGCGGGCCTGCGTGAAGGGGACGGCACGGAGGACCAGACCGTACGGGACGAGCTCGACGCCGAGTTCGACGCCGAGCGCGGCATCACCCCCGGACTGTGGGAGCGCGAGGAGAACGCCGAGGAGTCGGCCGCCCCCGGCGCCACCCCCGAACTGCTCGCCCAGGTCGAGGCGCTTCCCCCGGCCGACGGCACCCCTGACGTCGACGAGGCACGGGCCGTGCACTCCGAGGACGCGTACGGGCTGCGCCGGCTGCTGCGCGGCTTCGGCCTGCCGCTGCTCGTCAGCCTTCTGCTGGTCGCACTCGACGCGGGCATGGGTCTGCTGCTTCCGATCCTGATCCGGTACGGCATCGACGAGGGCGTCACGGAACTGGCGCTCGGCGCGGTGTGGGCGGCCTCGGCCCTCGGGCTGGCGACGGTGGCCGTGCAGTTCGTGGCGCAGATCGGCGAGACCCGGATGACGGGCCGTACCGGCGAAAGGGTCCTCTACTCCCTGCGTCTGAAGATCTTCGCGCAGCTCCAGCGGCTCGGACTCGACTACTACGAGCGTGAGCTGACCGGCCGGATCATGACCCGGATGACGACGGACGTGGACGCCCTGTCGACGTTCCTGCAGACGGGTCTGGTCACCGCGTTCGTCTCGGTCGTCACCTTCTTCGGCATCATGGTCGCCCTGGTCGTCCTCGACGTACAGCTGGCGCTGGTGGTCTTCGCCACCCTGCCGGTCCTGATCGTCGGCACGTACTTCTTCCGCCGTAAGAGCGTCAAGGCGTACGAACTGGCCCGTGAGCGCATCAGTGTCGTCAACGGCGACCTCCAGGAGTCCGTGTCCGGGCTGCGGATCGTCCAGGCGTTCCGGCGCGAGCGCGACGGCGTGGGCAGGTTCACCGCCCGCAGCGACAGCTACCGCCAGGCCCGGGTCCGCGGCCAGTGGCTGATCTCGGTCTACTTCCCCTTCGTCCAGCTGCTGGCGTCGGTGGCCGCGGCGGCCGTACTGATCGTGGGTGCGGGCCGGGTCGAGGCCGGCACCCTCACCACCGGCGCGCTGGTGGCGTACCTCCTCTACATCGATCTGTTCTTCGCGCCCGTGCAGCAGCTCTCCCAGGTGTTCGACGGCTACCAGCAGGCCACCGTCTCGCTGGGGCGCATCCAGGAACTGCTCCAGGAGCCGACCTCGACCGCCCAGGCGAAGGATCCCGTCGATGTGCGCTCGCTGCGCGGCGAGATCGCCTTCGAGAACGTCGACTTCGCCTACGGGACCGCGGAGAAGCCCGAGGAGGCCCTCACCGGCATCCACCTGCGGATCCCGGCCGGCCAGACCGTCGCCTTCGTCGGCGAGACCGGCGCGGGCAAGTCGACGCTGGTCAAGCTGGTCGCGCGGTTCTACGACCCCACCAGCGGCCGGGTCACGGCGGACGGCACGGACCTGCGCGACCTGGATCTGACGGCGTACCGGCACCGCCTGGGCGTCGTTCCCCAGGAGGCGTACCTCTTCGTCGGCACGGTCCGGGACGCCATCGCCTACGGTCGACCCGGCGCGAGTGACGCCGAGGTGGAGGCCGCGGCCCGCGCCGTCGGTGCCCACGACATGATCGCCACCCTCGACGGCGGCTACCTCCACGAGGTCTCCGAACGCGGCCGCAACCTCTCGGCGGGCCAGCGCCAGCTGATCGCCCTGGCCCGTGCCGAACTGGTCGACCCCGACATCCTGCTGCTCGACGAGGCGACCGCAGCGCTCGACCTGGCCACCGAGGCCCAGGTCAACCAGGCCACGGACCGCCTCACGGGCCGCCGCACCACCCTGGTCGTCGCCCACCGCCTCACCACGGCGGCCCGCGCGGACCGGGTGGTCGTGATGGACGCCGGGCGCGTTGCGGAGGACGGCACGCACGACGAACTGCTGGCGCTTGGCGGACGGTACGCGACGCTGTGGCGGACGTTCATAGGGGAGGACGAGCCCGCCGCGGTGTGAGGAAGCCGCGGTGAGAGGAAGACGACGGCGTCGCAACCATTCGGGACCCAGATGCGTCGTACGCATGTACGGAACAGTGGCAAGGGGGGACACGCGTGTTCGGTGAGGCGGAGAGCAGGAGACTCGGGCGGCTTCTCGCACGGGGGCTCGCCGTGCTCACGGTCGTGGCCACCCTCGCCCTCGCAGGGCCCGGCACCCAGCGCGCCGATGCGGCCGTGCAGTGTGCCGGACGGCATCTGAAGACCGTCAAGTTCACCACCGGCGAGCTGCGCATCTACAAGAGCCGGCAGTACGCCTGCGCCGTCACCGTCGCCAGGAAGCCGGGGGCCAGGCGCGCCATGCTCGTCTCCCTCCAGGCCCGCGGCGGCCGCCCCGCCATGGACAGCGGACGCTTCACCCGCCAGGCCGGGCCCGTCACCGTGCCCGCCCGTGACCGCTGCGTACGCGCGACCGGATCGGTCTCCGGCGTCAAGCGCTCGACCGGCTGGGTCCTCTGCTGAGACGAGCCCGGCCCGCACCTTGACCCCGAGCCGCGGCCCGCATCTCAACCTCGAGCCCGACCCCCGAGCCGAGCCCGACCCTGATCCGGGACCCGACCCCGAGCCGCGGCCCCGGAGCCCGAGCCGAGCCGGACCCTGATCCGGGGCCCGACCCCGAGCTCCCGAGCCGAGCCGGACCGGAGCCCGAACCGCATCCCGAACCGCATCCCGATCCGGGGTCCGATTCCGGATCTTTCCGTAGCCGGACTCAACTGGGGCTGGCGGGCCGGGCATTGCCCCCGCTAGGTTCACCGCGACCGCTGGTGAATCAAGGGGAGGGTGAATGCGCAAGGCGCTCAGATGGCTGCTGTCGCTCGTGGTGCTCATAGGCACGATGAGTGCGGCCGGCGCGACGGCCGGTGCGGCTACCGCCGCCGAGCCGACGACCGGCACGGACATCAAGGACCGGATCCTCGCGATCCCGGGCATGAGTCTCATCGAGGAGAAGCCGTACGCGGGTTACCGGTTCTTCGTCCTCAACTACACACAGCCGGTCGACCACCGGCACCCGAGCAAGGGCACCTTCAAGCAGCGGATCACTCTGCTGCACAAGGACACCAACCGCCCCACCGTCTTCTTCACCTCCGGCTACAACGTGAACACCACGCCGCGCCGCAGTGAGCCGACGGCGATCATCGACGGCAACCAGGTCTCCCTGGAGTACCGTTTCTTCACGCCGTCCCGGCCCGACCCGGCCAACTGGTCCAAGCTCGACATCCGGCAGGCCGCGAGCGACCAGCACCGCGTGTTCAAGGCGCTGAAGAAGATCTACGCCAAGAACTGGCTGTCCACCGGCGGCTCCAAGGGCGGCATGACCGCCACCTACTACGAGCGCTTCTACCCCCACGACATGGACGGCGTCGTCGCCTACGTCGCGCCCAACGACGTGGTGAACAAGGAGGACTCGGCCTACGACCGCTTCCTCGAGCGCGTGGGCACCAAGGAATGCCGCGACAAGCTGAACGCGGTGCAGCGCGAGGCGCTGGTGCGCCGCACGCCGCTGGAGGCCAAGTACCGGGCGGCCGCGACCGCCGAGGGCTACACCTTCAAGACCATCGGAAGCCTCGACAGGGCGTACGAGGCCGTGGTCCTCGACTACACCTGGGGCTTCTGGCAGTACAGCCTGGTGGCGGACTGCGAGGCGATCCCCACCGCGGCCACCGCGACCGACCAGGAGATCTACGACTCCATCGACGCGATCTCGGGCTTCTCCTTCTACACGGACCAGGGCCTGGGGACGTACACGCCGTACTACTACCAGGCAGGCACCGAGCTGGGCTCGCCGGACATCCAGCAGCCGCACCTCAAGGGGCTGAGCCGGTACGGGTACCAGCCGCCGCGGAACTTCGTGCCGCGTGAGATCCCGATGCGCTTCAAGCCGTGGGTGATGGACGACGTCGACAACTGGGTCCGCCACAACGCCCGTCGGATGATGTTCGTCTACGGCGAGAACGACCCGTGGGGCGCCGAGCCGTTCCGGGTCGGCAAGGGCACCCGCGACAGCTACGTCTACACCGCGCCCGGCGCCAACCACGGGGCGAACGTCGCCGGCCTGGTGCCGGAGCAGAAGGCGAAGGCCACCGCCTCGATCCTGAAGTGGGCGGGCGTCGCCCCGGCCGCCGTCCAGGAGGACCCGGCGAAGGCGAAGCCGCTGAGCAAGTTCGACGCGAAGCTCGACAAGCGCGACGTCGAGCGGGAGCCGGCCCTGCGGCCGTAGCCGGTCAGCCCGGTCAGCCCGGTCAGCCCGGACAGTCCGGACGTTCCGGATCCGCAACCGAGTGGGCTGTGGCCGCCGTTGAGTGACCGTCACACGCAGTGACGGTCACACGCGGCGGGCGCAGCCCACCGGCCTTTCCCCGCCCAGCTGGACATACAGCGCCGTCGACGACGGGCACTGCGTCCTGCCGCGTACCGCCGACGCCACCGTGAACTGCGGGTCCCGGGCGCCGGATCCGTCGCAGGCCGTCTCCTTCACCTGTCCCTGGCCGGCCTCGTAGACGCAGTCGCCGACGACGGTGTACGGCCCGCCGGGGTCGCCCGGATGCGGCGGCTCCAGATTGCGCATACAGGCGTAGCCCTGCCCCACCTTCCCGTCGCCGTTCTCGTCGGCCGCCGGACGGTTCTCGGAGACATGCAGGACGAAGTCGGTGGCCGCGGGGCACTCGGGGCCCGCCGCCCGCCGGCCGTCGTACCGGGCGATCACCCGGGCCGCCGCCTTCTCGCTGGTGCACGGCACTTCACGGAACTCGCTGCCGCGCGAACCGCAGTCACCCGGGCCCAGAAACACCAGGCCGTACCCCGTGGCTGCGGGAGTGACGCTCTGGATGCTGCTCCCTGCGCCGACGTGCCCCGTCGCCTGCTGACAGCCGGCGGTGAGCGCCACCGCCAGTACCACCGCAAGTACCAGTACCAGGGCGCTCACCGCCCCCATGGTTCGCCGTTCTCCGTGCATCCGACCCCCCGACCCGACCCCACCGACCCCCCGGTCAGTGGGTCAAGCGTGACCCGCCGTGGCGGGCGCACGCCAGACGCACGGGATGCTTCGGGACGATTGGGGGGAGCGCGCTGCAGGCGCACAGCACGCCTGCGTACGCTAGTCGTACGACAGACCGTAGCCGATCGGATACAGCACTTGGGTTGGATCATCCGCACGCTGTACGGGAACGGGCAGCCGTCCCTCGGGGTCCACGCGGCCGGCGATGACCCGTGCGGCGGCCCGCAGTTCGACATCCGTCCAGCAGTACGCGGCGAGCGCCGCCCGCACCCCGCCCAACTGTGCGATGTCGTACGGATTGCGGATGGCGAGAGTGACCACGGGGACGCCCGTAGCGACGAGCCGCGCCACCAAGGTGCGCTGGGCGGCGGCCGCCGTGACGTTGTACGTACCGACGATCACCACGTCCTTGCCGCCGGCCGCCGCCACCGCCTCGTCGATCTTCGCGGTGGTCGGGGTAATGCCGGTGGAGAGCGCGGTGGCGGTGAAGCCCAGTTCGGTGAACGCCTTCGCCAGCACGGCCGTCGGTGGACCGGTCGAACCGGAGGGCGAGGCGGGATCGGCGCCGACGACCAAGAGGCCGGGCTCCCTGCGGCGGCTCAGTGGCAGCAGCCTTCCCTCGTTGACCAGCAGCGTGGTCGTCCTCTCGGCGGTCCGGTCGGCGGTGGCGAGGTGCGAGCGGATGCCGACGGTGCGGTCCACACCCCGGTGGGAGACGAACGGCTCGCGGAACAGGCCCAGTTTCTCCTTGAGGGAGAGGATGCGCAGGATCGACTCCTCGATGCGCGCCACGCTGATCTCGCCGCTCTTGACGGCGCCGAGGACGCCGTTCCGGGCGGCGACCAGATCCGGCGGGTTGAGCAGCTGGTCCACGCCCGCCTTGAGTGCGAGCACCGGGACCCGGTCGTCTCCGTACTTGTCCCGTACGCCCTGCATGGTGAGCGCGTCGGTGACGACCACTCCGTCGTAGCCGAGTTCCTCGCGCAGGATGCCGGTGAGGATGGGCCGGGAGAGCGTGGCCGGGTCGTCGCTCGGATCCAGCGCGGGGAACTGGATGTGCGCCGTCATGACCGAATCGATCCCGGCGGCGATCGCGGCCCGGAACGGCGGAGCGTCGATACTTTCCCACTCCTCGCGGGTGTGCGTGATGACCGGGATGCCCGTGTGACTGTCGATGGTGGTGTCACCGTGTCCCGGGAAGTGCTTGCAGGTCGAGGCGATGCCCGCACTCTGGTATCCCCTGGCCTGGGCGGCGACCAGGCCCGCGACGGCTTGCGGGTCGGCGCCGAAGGACCGTACGCCGATGACCGGGTTGGCGGGGTTGACGTTGACGTCGGCGACCGGCGCGTAGTTCTGGCAGATGCCCATCGCGGCCAGTTCGGCCCCGGCGATCTGTGCGGCCGTACGGGCGTCGGAGCGGGACCCGCCCGCCCCCAGCGCCATCGCACCGGGCATCAGGGTGGCGGGCCTGCCGACACGGGCGACGATGCCGTGCTCCTGGTCGGTGGAGATCAGCAGCGGTACGGGAGTGGACTGGGCGAGCCCGGCCCGCTGGATCCCGTTGGAGAGGTCCGCGATCTGGTGCGGGTCGCGGGTGTTGTGTGCCCAGGCGAAGTAGATGATGCCGCCGACGTGATACTTGGCGACCAGTTCGGCGGCGGTGCGGACGCCCATTTCCTTGAGGTTCAGCTCGATGTCCGCCTGATCGGGGGCGGTGGCGGAGTGTCCGTACACCCGCATCACAAAGAGCTGGCCGACCTTCTCCTCCAGGCTCATCCGGGCGATGAGCCGCTTGAGGCGGGCGTGGTGGGAGGGCTGGGGGGCGTGGGCGACAGCGGGTGAGGCGGCGGCGACAGTGCCCGCCGCCACGGCTGTGGCGGCGGTCGCGGCGAGGAGGGTACGTCTGGAGAGGCTCCGGTCGTGCATGGGTGCTCCTTCCGGCCTTGCTCGACAAGGGAGTTGAAGGAAACTTCCAAGGACTCACGGATAGCCCGAAAGTTACTGCCAGGTCAAGGGTGCGGCAACAGAAAGCGCCCGCGGCGCGCGGAACGTCACCGGGACGGAGGGCCGCCACCGGCGCAGTTCAAGGGGGCGCACCGGTGGCGGCGTGCTGCCGGCCGCAGGCGGCTGGAGAGGGGAGTCGACGATCGCGGCCAGCAGCGAGAGCCGACACCGCTCTGCGGTGACTCACCGGAGCACGGGCCTTGGACGGGGCCGCATCGCCACAGGTTCCGCACGATTCGGTGTTTCAGGGGAAATGGTGCGGAAGATGCACAGGAGGTGCGGTCGGCGCCATTCGCGTCCATCGGCGAGGGTGCCGACGTCCCGACCGGCGTTCCGACTCGGTGCCCAGGCCCCGGCGGCGAGGCTCCCCCGGCGGCGAGGCCTCGGCTGCTCAGGCGCGGGCGGCGACGGTTGGCCAGAGCTCTTGGAGCGTGCGTACGGTCTCGGTGATGGCGGGCCGCCGCGCCGCTCCCGTACGCCACAGGGCGCACAACCGCCGCTTCGGCATCGGCGTCAGCCGCACGGTCGCCACTTCGGCCGGCAACAGACCGCGGCCGAGCCGCGGAACCAGGGCGACCCCGAGGCCGGCGGCGACGAGGGCGACCTGGGTGTGGTTCTCCTCGGCCTGGTGGACGATGCGCGGCTCGCAGCCGGTCGCGCGCAGCGTACGCATCAGCCAGTCGTGGCAGACCGTGCCGGGCGGCTGTGAGATCCACCGTTCGTCCTTCAGGTCCTCACGCCGTACGGACTCCTCGGCCGCCAGCGGATGACCGGCCGGCACCAGGACATCGCACAGGTCGTCCCCGATGACGACCTGCTCGACACCCGGCGGGGCGGGCATCGGTGCGATGTCCCAGTCGTGCGCGACGGCCAGGTCGATCACGCCGCGCGCGACCAGTTCGATGGAAAGGTGCGGGTCGACCTCGCAGAGCCGGGCGTCGAGGGAGGGGTGGCGGCGGGCGAGCTCGGCGAGGGCCTGGGGCATCAGTCCACGCGCGGCGCTGGCGAAGCAGCCGATGGCGAGCCGTCCGGAGGGCAGCCCGCGCCGTTCCTCCAGTCGCACCTCGGCCTTCTCGACGATCGACAGCAACTGCTGAGCGGTGTCGGCCAGTTGATGTGCCTCGTCGGTGAGGCGGACACCGCGCCCCTGCCGTTCGAGGAGCGTCGTACGGGTCTCCCGCTCCAGCTTGGCGATCTGCTGGGAGACGGCGGACGGGGTGTAGCCGAGGGCGGCGGCCGCGGCACCGACCGTGCCGTACACGGAGACGGCGTGCAGGGCGCGCAGCCGGGCGAGATCGAGCACGGTGTCCCTCATTTCATTAGCAGCGCTTCATCCAATCATGAAGGAATCCGCGCTGGTGCTACATGGTCGGGAGAGGTGATGCTCGACTCCATGCGCCCTGCTCATATCGCTCTCGCTGCCCTGGTCGCCGCCCTCTGGGGAGTCAACTTCGTCGTCATCGAGATCGGCCTCGACCACTTTCCGCCGCTGCTCTTCTCCGCCCTGCGTTTTCTGGCGGCGGCGCTGCCCGCCGTCTTCTTCGTCGGCCGCCCGAAGGTCGCCTGGAAATGGATCGTCGGGGTCGGACTGGCCCTGGGCGTCGCCAAGTTCGGCCTGCTCTTCACGGGCATGGACAGGGGAGCCCCGGCCGGTCTCTCCTCGCTGATTCTCCAGATCCAGGCGGTGTTCACGGCCCTCTTCGCCTTCCTGGCGCTGGGCGAACGCCCGGGCAGGGTCCGCGTGCTGGGCATGGCCGTCGCGCTGTCGGGCATCGCGGTCGCGGCGGTCGACGAGGGAACCTCGGGCCCGCTCCTCGGCTTCACTCTGTGCGTGGCGGCGGCGGCCTGCTGGGGCGTCTCCAACGTCCTGACCCGCAAGGCGTCCCCGCCGGACGCGCTGAACTTCATGGTGTGGGTGAGCACCGTCCCCGTACTCCCGCTGATTGCCCTGTCTCTGCTCATCGAGGGCCCGGACCGCGATCTGGCCGCGCTGCGGTCGCTGGACTGGACGGGCGTCGGCGTCATCGTCTACGTCGCCTGGATCACCACGATCTTCGGCTTCGGGGTGTGGGGCTGGCTGCTGCACCGCTATCCGGCTTCGTCCGTGGCCCCGTTCTCGCTGCTGGTGCCGGTCTTCGGCATGTCCTCGGCAGCACTGTTCCTGGACGAGTCGGTGACCCCGCTGCGGTGGTGCGCGGCGGCGCTGCTGGTGGGCGGGGTGGCACTGACGTCCCTGGCGGGTCGCGGCGGCCGAAGCGGGAAGCCCGCCGGCCCGCGGAGGGAGCCTTCACAGTCGACGCCGGACATCGCGGGCGCGCCTCGCGTCGATGCGTGAGGCACGGGTCGCCTGCGGTCTTGCGGCTCCTCGGCAGGACCGCATGGGGCGCCTGCGGGCTTGCGGCTCCGCCGGACCGCACGGGTCGACCGCGGCCTTGCGACTGACTCGGCAGGACCGGCTCGGCCAGGTCGGCCGCGGCCTCGCGGCTCCGCCGGACCGGCAGTCCCGTCAGAGCAGACTCAGGAGGTGCTCCCGCCCTCCCGCCAGCAGCCCGGGAAGGTCGGCCGCGTCCGGATACCAGCGCTTCTCGTACTCCCAGCACAGCCACGTCTCCTCCGTCAGCGTGGCCAGGCAGTCGGCGAGCGGCAGCACGCCCGTGCCGAGGGGGAGCGGGGTGGTGTCCTCGGCCGAGGCGACGTCCTTGACCTGCACGTATCCCAGATGCGGGGCGAGTACGGCATGGGTCGCGGCGGGTTCCTCGCCGCCCAGCCAGGTGTGCATCACATCCCACACCGCGCCCACGTTCTTGTGGCCGACCGGGCCCAGGATGCGGGAGGCGTCGGCTCCGGTGCGGTGCGAGTCATGGGTCTCCAGCAGGATCCGTACGCCGAATTCCGCCGCGGTCTCCGCGGCCGCGCCCAGCCGGCGGGCGGCCGTGGCGTCGGCGGTGGCCGGGTCCTGGTCGCCGCCGCCCGGAAAGACGCGCACGTACGGCGCCCCCACGTCCCGGGCCAGCCACAGCAGTTCGTCGAGCTCCTCGCGTACGGGACCGTCGTCGTCCGCCGACGCGACGCGCACGTATCCGGCGACGGCCAGAATCTCGACGCCTGCCCGCTCGAACTCCCGGACCGCTTCGATCCGTTCGCGCGGGCCGATCCCTGGATGCACGGGTTCCTCGGGGTGGGCCCGCAGCTCGACCCCCTGGTACCCGGTGGCGGCGGCGAGCCGGACCACCTCGGGGATCGGCATGCCCGGCACGCCGAGGGTCGAGAAGGCGAACCTCATGTGATCGTTCCTTCCTTGAGGGGCAGCCGCCAGTCCTGGCCGACCAGATCCACTCCGTACGAGCGGTGCGGTTTCTCGGTGACCAGGGTGAATCCCGCCCGCTGGTAGATCCGGCGGGCCCCGGTCAGTACGTCATTGGTCCACAGCACCAGTTCCCGATACCCCGCATCGCGCGCGAAATCCACGACCGTACGAACAAGTTCGTCGCCGAGACCGTGCCCGCGTGCCTCGGGTTCCACGAGCAGGAGCCGCAGCCGCGCGGTGGCCGGGGCGTCGTCGCGTACGCACATGACCGACCCGACCGGCCGCCCGTCCAGCTCGGCGATCCACACCCGCTCCAGATGGGGGTCGTGGTCCTGCGCGAAGTCGGCGACGATGCGGGCGACGAGGCCCTCGAAGTCGGCGTTCCAGCCGTACTCGGCGGCGTACAGCGCACCGTGCCGCTGGACGACCCAGCCCAGATCACCGGGCCCCGGCTCACGCAGCACGGGCCCCTCGCGGTGCGCGGGCCGGCCACCGCCGAGGATCTCGCGCACGGTCCGCATGGCCTCGCCCAGTTTTGGCCGCTCCTCGGGCGGCACCGTGGAGAGCATCGCCCCCACCGCCTCCCGCGACCGCTCGTCCAGCAGTGCGGCGGCCTCGCGCCCACGGGCGGTGAGCGTGATCCGCTGCCGCCGCGGATCAACCTCGGAGGGCGCCCGCCCGACCAGCCCGTCCCGCTCGAACCTGGCGAGCAGCCTGCTCAGGTACCCGGCGTCGAGAGAGAGCTCGGCGCGCAGGTCGGCGGCGTCGGTACGGGGGCTGTGGGCGAGTTCGTACAGCACGCGTGACTCGGTCAGCGTGTACGGGGTGTAGAGGTGCTTGCTGTAGTCGAGCGCGCCGATGAGGTTGGTGTAAAAGCGGTTGAAGGCGCGGATTTCCTGGACCGGCATGAGATCCTCCGAGCTTTTCCTTTGACTGAGTCAACGGTATGGCCGGGGCTGTGTCCCGGCAAGCCCTGGCAAGCCCTGCGCCCGCGGCGCGACGTGCTCCCGGTCAGAGCCTGATGCGCGCGGCGATGGGCAGATGATCGCTCCCGGTCCCGGGCAGCGCCCGGACCTCGGTGACGGTCGCGGCCCGGGTCATGATCTGGTCGATCCGGGCGACGGGGAACGCGGCGGGCCAGCTGAACGCGAAACCCGGCCCGACGGGGTTCATCTGCGAGGCGACCGGATCCAGCCCGCGGTCGTCCACCGTGCTGTTGAGGTCCCCGAGCAGAATCACCTCGTCCAGCGGCTCGTCGGCGATCGCGGCGCCGAGGAGGACGGCGCTCTCGTCCCGCAGGGGGGAACTGAAGCCGTCCCTCAAGCCGAGGCGTACGGACGGCAGATGAGCCACATACACCGCGACCTCGCCCTTCGGCATCCGTACACCGGCTCGCAGAGCGCGGTTCCAGCCCGGCCCGATCCCCTTCGGTTTGATGTCCAGCGGCCGTACGTCCGCCAAGGGGTATTTCGACCAGAGTCCGACCGTGCCGTGCACCGTGTGGTGGGGATAGTCCGGCGCCAGTGCCGCCGCGTAGACGGGCAGCGCGGACGGCGTCAGCTCTTCGAGGGCGACGAGGTCGGGTCGAGTGCTGAGCAGGGCTCTCGCGGTGCCCGCCGGATCGGTGTTCTCGTCGCTGACATTGTGCTGCACTGCAATGAGGTCGTGCGCCGAGTGCGCCGATCCGTCCCCGGGCAGCATCAGTCCGCCGAAGAGCCCGAGCCAGGCGACGACAGGCAGCAGCAGCGCCGTCAGGCCGACGAAGGAGCGTCGCAGCAGCGCCAGACCCAGCAGTACGGGGACGGCCAGGCCGAGCCAGGGCAGAAACGTCTCCAGGAGGCTGCCGAGACGGCCGACGGCATTGGGTACGGCGGAGTGAAGGGCCAGAACCCCGGCGACCACAACGGCGAGCGAGGCGAGCACCCGCCCGCGCTTCCAGGCAGACCGCCCTTTCGCGTCGTTGCCCCACCTCCGCCGGAACGCCGTGCTGCTGCTCACGGACCGTACGACGCAGGATCGAACGATCCAGGTTCCCGCGCGCCGGCGGTCAGGGCCGACGGCGGCGACGGCGGCGACGGCGGCACGCCACCCGCCTTGGTGCTGGCCGAGCTGCTGGCCGACAAGACTGGATGGCGACGCCCGCGGCCTGACGGGCGGATCCGTGCCTCGACCCCTCCGAGGAACTCGGGCCGACCGAGCGCCGATTCCGGCAGCGCCTCCCCGCTCGGCGCTCCCGGGTTCACTTCTTCCGCGGCCCGGCCGTCGACGCCCGCGCCATCAGTTCCGCACGGATCGTCGCGATACCCCCCGGCGGCGGCGCCTCGTTGCCCATCGCCAGCCGGCCCGCCCGCGCCCCCGCCTCGTACAGCGGCAGTCGTACGGTCGTCAGCGCGGGCACCGCGTCCACCGAGAAGGGGAGGTCGTCGAAGCCGGCCACCGAGACGTCCTCGGGGATGCGCAGGCCCCGGTCGCGCAGGGCCGCGCAGGCCCCCAGGGCCACGGTGTCGTTTGCGGCCACGATGGCCGTCAAGTCCGGCTCGCGGCGAAGGAGTTCGAGCGCCGCGTCATAGCCGGAGCGGCGGTCGTACGGGCCGTGCAGGGTGACGTGCGACTGGTCCTCGGCGATTCCCGCGGCCGTCAGCGCCGCACGATGGCCCTCCAGCCGGTGCCGGGTCGTGGTGCGTTCCGCCGGCCCGGCGACGTATCCGATCCGGCGGTGTCCGAGCGAGAGCAGATGCTCGGTGAGACGCCGTCCGCCGCCCCGGTTGTCGAACACGAGCGCGGCGACGATCGCGTCGCTGCCGGGCAGCGGCGGCCGCCCGCAGAGCACGACGCGCGTCCCCGCAGCCGCGAGCTTCGCCAGTTTGGCGGTCGTCGCCGCGGTGTGGTCCGGGTCCTCCAGCGCCCCGCCGGTCAGGACCACGGCCGCGGCCCGCTGCCGCTGGAGCAGGGTGAGGTACGTCAGCTCACGCTCGGGTGAGCCGCCGGTGTTGCAGACGACGGCCAGCTTCTCGCCGCCCGCCCGCCCGGCCCCCTCCTGCCCGCTGATCTCGGTCTGGGCCGCCCCGGCCATGATTCCGAAGAAGGGGTCGGCGATGTCGTTGACGAGGATGCCGACCAGGTCGGAGGTGGCGGCGGCGAGCGAGCTCGCCGGGCCGTTCAGTACGTAGTCGAGCTCGTCGACCGCGCGCAGCACCCGCTCCCTCGTCGACGTGGCGACCGGGTAATTGCCGTTCAGCACACGGGAGACGGTGGCCGGGGACACCCGGGCGCGTGCCGCCACATCCGCCAGGGTGACTGTCATCGCTTTCCTCCGCGGGAGATGGATCCGGCCTCTTGTCCGGGCCACTGTCGGCAGGCTAGCTTCATACCGCTTAGAAAGCGCTTGCTGCGGCCATATCGAGGGAATTCGGCCACTTCAAGGGACATGGAGGCAACTTCGTGACACGCAGGACAGTGCGGATCGCCATGAACGGTGTCACGGGGCGGATGGGATACCGGCAGCACTTGGTGCGCTCCCTCCTCGCGATCCGCGAACAGGGCGGACTCGACCTCGGCGAGGGTGACGTCCTGTGGCCCGAGCCCGTCCTCGTCGGCCGCCGCGAGCACGCGCTGCGCGAGATCGCCGGCCGGCACGGCCTCACGCACATCTCGACCGACCTCGATGCCGTACTCGCCGACGACACCATCGAGATCTACTTCGACGCGCAGGTCACCTCCGCCCGCGCCACGGCGATCAAGCAGGCGATCGCGGCGGGCAAGCACATCTACACCGAGAAGCCCACCGCGACCGACCTGGCCGGCGCGCTGGAGCTGGCCCGCCTCGCCGAGGTGGCCGGCATCAAGCACGGCGTCGTCCAGGACAAGATCTTCCTGCCGGGTCTGCTGAAGCTGAAGCGGCTCGTCGACGGCGGCTTCTTCGGCGAAATCCTGTCCGTGCGCGGGGAGTTCGGCTACTGGGTCTTCGAGGGCGACTGGCAGGAGGCGCAGCGCCCGAGCTGGAACTACCGCAGCCAGGACGGCGGCGGCATCGTCGTCGACATGTTCCCGCACTGGGAGTACGTACTGCGCGAGCTGTTCGGGCGGGTGACGTCCGTCACCGCGCAGGTCGCCACGCACATCCCGCAGCGCTGGGACGAGGGCGGCAAGCCGTACGCCGCGTCCGCCGACGACTCCGCGTACGGCATCTTCCAGCTGGAGGGTGGGGCGGTCGCCCAGATCAACTCCTCCTGGGCGGTACGGGTGATGCGCGACGAGCTGGTGGAGTTCCAGGTCGACGGCACGCACGGTTCGGCGGTCGCGGGCCTGCGCCGCTGCCGCGCCCAGCACCGCTCCGCCACCCCGAAGCCGGTCTGGAATCCGGATCTGCCGGCCACCGAGGCCTTCCGGGACCAGTGGCAGGAGGTCCCGGACAACGGGGAGTTCGACAACGGTTTCAAGGCCCAGTGGGAGCTGTTCCTGCGCCATGCGGCGCTCGGCGAGCCGTACCACTGGGATCTGCTGGCGGGCGCGCGCGGCGTGCAGCTCGCCGAGCTCGGCCTTCGGTCGTCGGCCGAGGGGCGCCGCTTCGAGGTGCCGGAGCTGTCGCTGTGACGATCCGACTCGTGCGGACGGACGGACAGCTGTACGTCCATGTGCCGCGCGCCGATCCCGCCCTCTTTGCCGCGGGTGGAGCGCAGTTGGCCTCCCGTACGGTCTTCTCCGCGGCGCATGTCGTGGCCGATCCGTACGCCGATACGACGCCCGGCTCGCCCGCCGTCGCCGTCGCCGTGGCCGCCGTCGACTGGGACGCCACGCTCGCCTTCCGCCGCCACCTGTGGTCGCACGGGCTGGGCGTCGCGGAGGCGATGGACACGGCGCAGCGCGGGATGGGCCTGGACTGGGCGGGCGCGGCGGAACTGATCCGGCGCTCGGCGGCAGAGGCCAAGTCGGTGGGTGGCCGGATCGCCTGCGGGGCGGGAACGGACCAGCTTCCGCCGGGCACCGGCGGGTTGGCGCAGGTGCGGGCCGCGTACGAGGAGCAGCTGGCCCTGGTCGAGGAGAGTGGCGCCCAGGTGATCCTGATGGCATCGCGGGCGCTGGCGACTGTGGCCAAGAGCCCGGAGGACTACCTCTCCGTCTACTCCCACCTGCTGCGGCAGTCGAGCGAACCGGTGATTCTGCACTGGCTGGGGCCGATGTTCGACCCGGCGCTCACGGGCTACTGGGGGAGTACGGACCTGGACGCCGCCACCTCGGTCCTCCTCGACGTCATCGCGGCGCACCCCGAGAAGGTCGACGGCATCAAAGTCTCGCTGCTGGACGCCGGGCGCGAGATCAGCCTGCGCCGCCGCCTCCCGGAGGGCGTGCGGTGCTACACCGGCGACGACTTCAACTACCCGGAACTGATCGCAGGCGACGACCGGGGCTTCAGCCACGCGCTGTTGGGGATCTTCGACCCGCTGGGCCCGCTGGCGGCCGAGGCGGTACGGGTCCTGGACGCCGGTGATACCGACGGGTTCCGGAAGCTGCTCGACCCGACGGTCGGGCTGTCCCGGCATCTCTTCCAGCCGCCGACGCGCTTCTACAAGACGGGTGTGGTGCTGCTGGCGTGGCTGGCCGGCCACCAGTCGCACTTCACGATGGTGGGCGGCCTGCAGTCGGCGCGCTCACTGCCGCATTTGTGCCGGGCGTACGAACTGGCCGACCGCCTGGGCCTGTTCCCGGACCCTGCCCTTGCCGAAACCCGTATGAAGTCCCTGCTGACGTTTTACGGAGTCGACCAGTGAATGCCCTCTCCCGCTTCAGCATCAACCAGATGACGGTCAAGCAGCTGTCGCTGCCGTCGCTCGTCGATGCCTGCGTCCGCCTCGGTGTCCCGGCCGTCGGCCTGTGGCGCGAACCGGTTGCCGCGTACGGCCTGGAGGGGGCGGCGAAGTGTGTACGCGACGCGGGCCTGACGGTCACGTCCCTGTGCCGCGGCGGCTTCCTGACCGCGATCGACGCCACCGACCGGGCCCGCGCCCTGGCCGACAACCGTGCGGCGATCGACGAGGCCGCGATCCTGGGCACAAACACGCTGGTCCTGGTCTCGGGCGGCCTCCCGCCCGGCAGCCGCGACCTGGTGGCCGGCCGGGAGCGGGTCGCGGACGCTCTTTCTGTATTGGCTCCCTACGCCGGGGAACGCGGCATCCGCCTTGCGATCGAACCGCTGCACCCGATGTTCGCCTCGGACCGCTGCGTGGTCTCCACCCTGACCCAGGCCCTGGACCTGGCGGAACGCTTCCCGTCGGACCAGGTGGGCGTGGTCGTGGACACGTACCACATCTGGTGGGACGACACTGCACCCGCAGCGGTATCCCGCGCGGGAGCGCAGGGCCGCATCCACTCCGTCCAACTGGCTGACTGGATCACGCCGTTGCCGGCCGGGGCGCTGAACGGCCGCGGTCAGTTGGGCGACGGCGCGGTGGACCTGCGCGCGTGGCGGGAGTTGGTGGAGGCGGCGGGATGGACGGGCTTCATCGAGGTGGAGCTGTTCAACGACGGGCTGTGGGCGCGGGAGGGGGTGGAGGTGCTGGCGGAGACGGCGGGGCGGTACCTGGACTGCGTGTTCCGATGAGACAACCGCTGCCCGGGCGGCGACCGCCGACCAGCCATCCGCCGAGGAAACACTTCGGGGACGGGCGCTCGAGGAAACACTTCGGGGCCCGGCCGGTCGGCATACGGGGGCACCCCGCCGCCGACCGGGGTCCGGCGTCATCGCCGCAAGTACCCGGCATTGCTGCGGCATTGATCACTCATTGCCCGGTGATGGCCGTCGTTTTGCCCGATCATGAAGTTGGCCTCATAGGGTCGGCGTTCGCAGTCGACAACGGGGGAGGCTTCGCATGGGCGAAGGCAATGACAGCGGCAAGGTCCTGGAAATCCATACAGCCGACATCAAGTTGACGGCGCCTGTCTTCCACGTGCAGGCCAAGAATCTGAGTGCGGCTCTGACGACGCTGGTCACGACTCTGGACGGACTCGGCTCGCCCTGGGGCGACGATGAGCAGGGCAAGACGTTCGGCGATGCCTACAGCCCCCGGCAGAAGGCCGTCGAGAAGGCCGCAGGCACTCTGGTACTCGGCCTGACCAGCATTCATCAGGCGATGGCGGACATGTCGGACGGGCATGTCGACAACGACGAGTTGATCGCCGGGATGTTCACCAAGGTGAAGGAAAAGGTAGACGCGGACGGCAAGGGCGCCAAGTGAGCATCGAGGACGAGGCCAAGGAACTCCTGCTCAAGCTGGGCCTGTGGTGGCCTGACGCCAATTCCGGCACGCTGCGCAGCGCCGCCGACGCCTGGCGGGTCTTCGCCGATGCCGTCGACGACGTACGTACTCCGGTCAACAACGCGGCCACGTCGCTCATCCACAACAACAAGGGTGAGGCCATCGATGCGTTCAAGGAGTTCTGGGAGCGGTACGCCAAGGGCGAGGACGGGGGCTGGCTGAGCGACATCGCGAAGGCGTCCCGCAAGCTGGCGGAGGCGCTGGACAAGTTCGCCGAAGCTGTCGACGACGCCATCACCAAGCTGTGGACGCAGATCGGCATCGACGCCGCGATCATCGTGGGCGGTATCGCTCTGGCCTTCTTCACTGCGGGTGCTGCCGCGGGCGCCGCTGCCCTGGCCACCGAGGCTCTCATCGAATTCGGTGCTCTGATGGGCGTAGCCGTCTCCACCGCCGTCGCTGAGATAGCCGCGGGCGCTCTCGTCGCCGCGGCCTTCGGAGGCGTGGAGTCGGTGACCATCGACCTGGCCGTAGCCCAGCCGCTGAAGATCACCACGGGGCTGCAGGACGGCTTCAGCCTGGACGAGGTCAATGCCGCGGCGAGGGACGGCATGCTCTACGGCGGGGCGTTCGGCGCGGGCGCCGGTGTGCTCAAGAACGGTGTCGAGGGAAACCTCTTCGGGAAGTTCAACGAGGTGCCGCTGATGCTGCGGCCGCCGACGCTGAGGCCCGACCTGGTCGAAATGGGACCGGTGTGCCGGGGGGCCAAGAACACCCCGTGCGTTGGCGAGCCGATCGACGTGGCCACCGGCGCCATGCTGATGACACAGACCGACCTCACGCTTCCCGCTAGTCTCCCTCTGGTCTTCGAGCGCACCCACCTCTCCACGTACCGCGCGGGCATATGCTTCGGCCCCACGTGGGTCTCCACCCTCGACGAGTGCATCCAACTCGACTCCGAAGGCGTGGTCTTCGCCGCTGCCGACGGCATGCGCCTGGTCTACCCGGTGCCGCAGGCAGGCGAGCCGGTCCTGCCGGTGAAGGGCGCCCGGTGGCCGTTGGAATGGGACGGCGAGCCCGACGGCGTCATGACCGTCACCGATCCGGTCTCCGGGGTTGTACGAAGCTTCAGCAGTCCCGTTCCCTCGGACACGCTCGGCGTCGTCCACCTCCCGCTGGACAGCTGGCACGACCGCAACGGCGCCCGCATCGATGTGGAACGCACGGCGGACGGCATTCCCACCGCACTGCGCCACTCCGGCGGCTACTACCTGGCCGTCGATACCCAGGGCCCACGCATCACGGCTCTGCGCCTGCTGGACGAGACGCCCTCCCGGTACGAGCCGTCGCAGTCCGCCGCCGGCGGCACGGTCGTGATGCGGTACGGCTACGACGAGGCGGGCAACCTCGCCGAGGTCGTCAACTCCAGCGGCGAGCCGCTGCGTTTCACCTCCGACGCCGAGGGCCGGGTCACCTCCTGGACGGACCGCAACGGCACCTCGTTCGCGTACTTCTACGACGCCCGCGGCCGCGTCGAGCGCACCGAAGGCAGCGACGGCTTCCTCTCCGGAGCCCTCGCCTACGACGACGAGGCACGAACGACGACGTACACCGACTCTCTCGGCCACCAGTCCAGGCATCGGTACAACTTCGAGGGTCAGGTCATCGAGGAGACCGATCCCCTCGGCAACACCACGCGCACCGAATGGGAGGCGAGGGGCGGTAAGCCGCTCTCGGTCACCGATCCGCTGGGCCGCACGACGCGGTACGCGTACGACGACGCAGGCAACCTCATCGAGCTGACCTTGCCGGACGGATCCACAAGCCGTGCCGTGTACAACGGTCTGAGCCGGCCCACCGAGGTCGTCGAGCCCAGTGGTGCGACCTGGCGGCACAGATACGACGAACGCGGCAACCTTCTCACCACAACCGACCCCGTCGGCGCCGAAACCCATCACATTTGCGACGAGTCAGGCCATCTGACCGCCATTACGGACGCCCTCGGCCACACGCGCCGGGTCACGTCCGATGCGGCCGGACTGCCCATCGCCGTCACCGACGAACTCGGACACACCACGGTGGCACGCCGCGACAGCTTCGGACGCGTCGTCGAGGCAACCGATCCACTGGGCCAGACCACCCGGATGGGCTGGACGACCGAGGGCAGGCAGGAGTGGCGCGCCTACGCGGACGGCACCCGGGAAACCTGGACCTGGGACGGCGAGGGCAACCTCCTCACCCACACCGACCCCGCTGGCAACGCCACCCGCCACACCGTGACGCACTTCGACGTCCCCGCGACGCGGACCGACCCTGACGGCACGACGTACAGCTTCGGGTACGACACCGAGCTACGGCTGACCGCAGTCACCAACCCACAGGGCCTGACCTGGTCATACGCATACGACGAGGCAGGCCGACTGGTCACCGAGACCGACTTCAACGGCCGGACTCTGACCCACGCATGTGACGCGACCGGCGGACTGACTTCCCGCACGAACGGCGCGGGGGAGACACTGCACTTCACCCGGGACGCGCTCGGCCGCGTCACCGAACAGCGCACCGACGCGGCCCGGTTCTCGTATAGCTGCCGCCACCCGACAAGTAACGCTGAGTAACTGTCCGGCGTCGGTTTGGATTCCTTTGTTCCGCTTGTAGCGGCTGGTCGCCACGATGCAGTGATCCAACTGGCTGAGGTTGAAGGAGTACAGGGTGCAGCAGGACTGGGAACCGGAAGAGCTGATCGAGGTCTGGACGCTGCTCGAAGACGGCACCGCGAAGCTGCGGAACAAGTCCGGGGCGAACAGGCTGGGCTTCGCGATGCTGCTGAAGTTCTTCGAGATCGAGGCGAGGTTCCCGGAGACCGCCAAGGAGGTCCCGGCTGGGGCTGTGTCCTATGTGTCCCAGCAGGTGAAGGTGTCGGCGGAGCAGTGGGCGGCGTACGACTGGCAGGGCCGGACGGCGACCCGTCACCGGACGGAGATCCGGGAGGCGTTCGGTTTCCGGGAGTCCACCGGGGAGGACCAGGAGAAGTTGGCCGAGTGGCTGACGGCGGAGCTGTGCGGGGTGGAGATATCCCGCGAGCGGCTGGCGGAGGCGGTGGTGGCCCGGTGCCGCAACGATCACATCGAGCCGCCGGCACCAGGGAAGGTCCGGCGCCTGGTGGGCAAGGCGGTCAACGACTTCGACGCGCAGTTCTGCCGTAGGACCGTGGACCGGCTCTCCCACACGACCCGGTCCAGACTGGAGGACCTGGTGGCCGGCGGGGCGGGCGAGGAGTCGCCCGGGGACCAGGCGGTGGCCGGTGGCGGCCGGTCGTTCTTCACCGAGCTCAAGGCGGACCCGGGGGCGCCGGGGCTGGAGAGTTTGTTCGCGGAGGTGGACAAGCTCCAGCGGGTGCGGAAGCTGGAGTTGCCGGCGGAC
Organism: Streptomyces sp. NBC_01142; assembly: GCF_026341125.1. Lineage (NCBI taxonomy): Bacteria > Bacillati > Actinomycetota > Actinomycetes > Kitasatosporales > Streptomycetaceae > Streptomyces > Streptomyces sp. NBC_01142. The sequence goes on along the minus strand of NZ_JAPEOR010000002.1, from coordinate 1,839,711 downwards.
CTGTTCGCGGATGTGTCGGAGAAGCAGGTGGACGCCTGGCGGGCGCGGGCTTCGAAGGAGTACCCGGCGAACCTGGAGCGGATGAAGCCGCCGATGCGGCTGACGCTGCTGGCCGCGTTGTGTCACGTGCGGCACACGGAGATCACCGACTCGCTGGTGGAGCTGTTCATCCAGCTGGTCTTGAAGATCAATACCAGGGCGGAGAAGAAGGTCGACAAGGAGCTGACCGGCGAGTTGAAGAAGGTGCGGGGCAAGGAGGCGATGATGCTGCGGGTCGCCGAGGCGGCCTTGTCCGAGCCCTCCGGCACGGTCCGCAAGGTGATCTACCCCGTCGTCGGCGGGGAGAAGACGTTGAAGGCTCTCGCTGCGGAGGCCGCGGCGAACGAGGCCAAGTACAAGGCGCGTATCCGTACGGTGCTGCGATCGGCGTATTCGGCGCACTGGCGGCGGATGCTGGCGCCGCTGCTGAAGGCGCTGACGCTCAAATGCAACAACACCGCGTACCGGCCGGTGATGGACGCGATCGACCTGCTCCAGCGGTACCTGGACCAGCCCATCGCCAAGGAGGGCGCGTTCTTCGACGCGGCGGAGAGCGTGCCGCTTGAGGGTGTGGTGCCCGATCAGTGGCGGGCCGCGGTGGTGGACGACAAGGGCCGCGTCGAGCGCATCCCGTACGAGTTGTGCGTGCTGGTCAGCCTGCGCGAAGCGTTGCGGCGCCGGGAGATATGGGTGGTGGGGGCGAACCGGTGGCGCAACCCGGAGGACGATCTGCCGGCCGATTTCGAGGACAACCGGGATGTTCACTACGACGCGATCCAAAAGCCCCAGGACCCGGCGAAGTTCATCGCAGCCCTGCAGAAGAAGCACCGCGAGGCCCTGGACCGGTTCGAGGCCGCGCTCGCGCAGGACACCACGGGCGGGGTGGCGATCGTCAAGAGGAACGGCGAGGGGTGGATCCGGGTCTCGCCGCGGCCCAAGCAGGAGGAGCCGGAGAACCTGGTCGCGGTGAAGGGGGAGATCGAACGGCGCTGGGGCACCATCGATTTGCTGGACATCTTGAAGTACGCGGAGTTCGACACCGATTTCATCGCCGAGTTCACCTCGGTGGCAACGAGGGAGAACCTGTCCAGGGACGTGCTCCGGAGACGGCTGCTTTTGGTGCTTTTCGGGCTGGGTACGAACATGGGTATCAAGCGTGTCGCGGTGACGGGCAAGCACGGCGAGTCGGAGGCGACGCTTCGCCGGGTGCGGCACCTGTTCGTGAACCGGGCCAACATGCGCGCCGCGCTGGTGAAGCTGGTCAACGCCACCTTCGCGGTCCGCGATGAGATGTGGTGGGGCAGCGGGACGGCCTGCGCCTCCGACAGTCGCAAGTTCGGAGCCTGGTCCAGCAACTTCATGACGGAGTGGCACCAGCGGTACCGGGGCCCGGGTGTCATGATTTATTGGCATGTAGAACGAAAATCGGTGTGTATTTACAGCCAGCTGAAGTCCTGTTCGGCCTCCGAGGTCGCCTCGATGATCGAGGGGGTGCTGCGGCACTGCACCGACATGGAGGTCGACCGGCAGTACACCGACACCCACGGCGCCTCGATCGTGGGGTTCGCCTTCGCGCACATGCTGGACTTCAGGCTGATGCCCCGGCTGAAGAACATCGGCCGGGCCCGGTTGTACCGGCCGGCCGCGGGCGAGGACAAGAACTGGCCCCACCTGGCCCCGGTGCTCTCCACCCGGACGATCGACTGGGACCTGATCGCCCAGCAGTACGACCAGATCGTGAAGTACACCACCGCGCTCAGGTTGGGCACCGCGGAGGCCGAGCAGGTCCTGCGCCGGTTCACCAAGGGCGGCCCCAAGCACCCGACGTACCTGGCGATCGAGGAGCTGGGGCGCGTGGTACGGACGGCGTTCATCTGCGACTACCTGTCGGACGTGGAGATGCGCAAGGAGATCGGGGAGGGCCTGCAGGTGGTGGAGAACTGGAACTCGGCGAACCAGGACCTGTTCTACGGCAAGGACGGCGATCTGACCGGTGCCGACAAGGAGAGTCAGGAGGTCTCGATGCTCGCCCTGCACCTTTTGCAGAGCAGCCTCGTGCACGTCAATACGCTGCTGATGCAGCAGGTCCTGGCCGAGCCGAAGTGGGCGGACAAGCTCACCGAAGCCGACCGCAGGGCCCTGTCCCCGCTGTTCTGGACCCACGTGAACCCCTACGGCCGGTTCGAGCTGGACATGAACAGCCGCCTGGATCTGGGCTTGGTGCTGTCCGACGAGGAGGCACCGCCGCACGAGGCCGCGGACGGCAACGCTGTCTCAAACGCCGACTCGCTGATCACGTCTGTCGCACCATGATGGCCGACGAGCGCCGTCGCACCCGGATGGCGGGCCCGGGAGGACAAGTGGGGGCGACCACAGCATCCAGCGCGGCCGGCCCAACCCCGACGGCCAGCTCTTCAGACAAGTCACTTCCCGGACCCGCCAGAAGCGAGCCTACGCCACCACCCCAAGCGGCTTGACAAACACAGAGGCACCCAAGGGCACCGACCTGTCGGTCCACACCCGCGGGCACCTCGACGCCGTGGCCGCCGAACTCAACGGCCGACCACGCAAAACGCTCGGCTGGGAAACCTCAGCCGAGCGCCTGCATACACTCCTCACGACCGACTGACACCGATCACGTGTTGCAACGACCCCTTGAATTCGCCTCCGCACCCGGGGCGCACGTGCGCGTTTATGTCCAGCAGCCGTTCACGGTTGCGGCGAGGCCGTCCATCGCGTCCTTGATGGCGTCGCCGTTGGCCGTGGAGCCGTTCTCCACGAAGGAAAAGACCTTCCACCGGCCGTCCTTGCCCTGGGTCAGGCCGCTCAGTGCGATGGCGCCGGTGAGGGTGCCGGTCTTGGCGTGGACCTTGCCGATCGCGCAGCTCGAGTTCGCGTCGTCGAAGCGGTCCCACTCCGGGCCGAGAGTGCTGCCTGCTTCACCGGCGACCGGGAGGCCGTCGCGGATCGAGCGGAGACGGTGTTCGTAGCGCTTCTCCGTCAGCAGGTCGAGGATCTCCGCCAGTGTCCGGGCCGGGATGCGGTTGGCACGGGAGAGGCCGCTCCCGTCGTACATCTCGAAGTTCTCCAGCGACACTCCGTACCGCCGGCTCAGCACGTCGCGTACGACCGCCGTGCCGCCCTCGAAGGTGGCGGGCTGCCCGGCGCGCAGCGCGGTCATCCGCAGCAGGGTCTCGGCGGCGTTGTTGTCGCTAACCTTGATCATGCGGTGGACGATGTCCGACAGCTTGGCGGACTTGTGTCGGGCCACCGGTACGTCGGTGATGTCCGCCGTCCGGCGGGTGACGTCGCCGTCCACGGTGATGCCATGGGTGGCGAGTTGCTTGGCGAAGACCTGCCCGGCGTCGATGGAGGTGTCGGTGACGGCGTGTCCGTCGACGACGAGGGCGCGGACCGGGGCGACGGAGCCGAGGTAGTAGCCGTCGTTCCAGCCGGGGGCCAGGATCGGTTTGGGGAAGAGGCAGTCGTCCACGGCGACCTTCACACTGGTCCGGCCTGCGGCCTTCAGCCCGGCTACCGCGTCCTTCGTCATTTCGGCGAGGTCGGCGCTGGTCAGGGTCCTGTCGCCGCCGCCGACGAGGGTGAGGGTGCCATCGCCGTAGACGACCTTCGTCTTGAACCGGTGGTTCGGGCCGAGCACGGTCAGGGCGGCGGTCGCGGTGGCGAGCTTGGTGTTGGACGCAGGCATCAGCGCGGTGGCGCCGTTGTGGTCCCAAACGGTGCCGTCCGACTTCGCGTCCAGCACCACACCGCTGACGTTGCCGCCCAGTCGCTCGTCGACGACGCGGGTGTTGAGGTTCGCGGCGATCGCCTGGTCGGCGGAGTTGAGGCTCTCGTTCGTGTCCGGGGTTGCGTCGGGAGTCGTCGCTGTGGTGTTCTCGTCGGCGGCGAAGGCCGAGGGGGCGGCAAGGACCGCCGACGTGACGGGTATGGCCATGGCAAGGACCAGGGCACGGCGGGCGCCCGCGCCGAACTGCTTCGGCTTGCGGTGCCGGTGGCGGGCGCCCGGGGTGAAGGTGGGCGGGGGCATGACTTCGGTTTTGTCGTTCAAGGTGGGGGGCTTTCCGTGACGTGCGCCGGCGGGAGGAAAGGGCCGACGTGGTGGCGAGTGGGAGTGGCCCTATGGCGAGAAACGTTCGGGCACGGCACAAGTGAACGCTAATCCCATGGCCCACAGAGGCGACTCGCAAGTAAGAGACACGGCTCACAAGTTCCCGCGCATCGGTCAGCGCGCCTCGAACGAGCACGAACGGCCTGTTGCGGCACTACTTTCGACTTGTATGGGGATAGCGGTGTCGTTGTGATCGGGTTGGCCGGGCAGCAGCCGACAGGCCGGGGACTTGCTGGACATGAGCGGGTTCCTTTGATCCCGTGCGGTGGGCGGGATCGGCCACCTGTTCCGTGCGGGTCACCGGCGCCGACGGCGGTTGTGCTCGTCATTCTCCGCGGTGACGCGGGCGGAGGTCTCCTCACCGAGCTTTACGTAGTGGCCCAGCGTCCCGAGGTGCTTGTGACGGGACTTGGCCTGCAGCTCGGGGGCGGAGCGGCCCTTTTCGGCGAGGTGTTTGAGTCCGGAGTGCCGCAGTTGGTGGAGCGTGCAGCCCTTCCCGTGCGGGTCGTGCAGCTTGGACGCGGTCTTGAACAGGTACTCCGCCCGCGGGTAGGACAGCCGGCCCCGGCCGGTGCCCGGGTCGGTGTCCGCCTGGGCGGGCGCCCGGCGGCCGGAGGCAGGCGCGCGCCGGTCGGCGAGGAACACCGGCCCGGTGGCCCGCCCTTGGAGCAGTCGCGGCAGCAGCCGGGCAGTGGGGGTCTCCCAGTGCACGTACGCGTTGTCGCCGCCCTTCTCCCCGACCCGGCCGCGGCGGAATTCCATGTCGAGGTCGGGCACGTCGAGCTGAAGCAGCTCGTCCGCTCGGGCGCACGTCTCGTAGGCCATGCGCCACAAGACCCGTTCGCGCAAGCCGAAGCGGTCATCGGTGAACAGCCGTTCCAGCCGGGCCCGGGGCACGGCCCTGTCGCGGTCGCGGGTCACCTTGCGGCGCTCCAGCCGCCGGCCGGGGTCGGCTGCCAGCCAGTCCTGCCGCCGCGCGTAGGCGGCGAACGAGTTGAGCGCCGACAGGTGCTTGTTCCAGGTGTTCGCGGCCCGCGCATCCCAGCGGGCCATGACCGCCTCGTAGATCTCCGGGGTGAGGTTGCCGGTGGTGAACTGGTCGCCGGCGAGCGCGGTCAGCAGGGCCAGGGTCTCGGCGTAGGTGGTGCGGGTGCCGGGGTCGTCGCGGAAGCGGTCGAGGAACCGGTCCACGGCGACCGCGAGCGGGACCGTGCTCGCGGTGCGCGGGAGAGGGATAACGGACACGGCAACGGACCTCCGGCTGATGTGACACAGAACGTTGCCGAGTCGCCCCCACCGCGGAAGCGGGTCCCCGCAGGTCGCTCGGAGCGGATCAACGCCTATGTGACACAGAATACTTAATTCTGTGTCACATCAGGAAAGGGGCTGCAGAATGTCCACACATCAACCACTGTGTTCCCACTATCCCTTTCCGTCACATCTCGACTGCTCCCTCACGCCGGCTCCGCCGCTCGCGCTAAGTGATCGCGACTACGCACAGCTACCTGTCGGGTAACGGCAGCTATACGAGAACCGGGCCGACGCGGGCGACACCACCACGTACGTCTACGGCGCATCGGGCGATCTGATCCACACGGCCAACGCCGACGCGGTGGTCGCCATCGAGCGGGACGCGCTCGGCCGAACGCTCACCGAAACCGTCAACGGCCGGACCATCAGCTACGAGTACGACGTCCTCGGCCGCGTCAGCGGGCGAACCACCCCGTCCGGTCTGAGTTCGCACTGGGCCTACGACCCGACTGGCCGCCCCGCCGGAGTCGACACCGAGGCCGGCTCGCTGACCTTCGCCTACGACGCCGCCGGCCGCGAGACCGAGCGCCGCCTCGGCGACGGCATCACCTTCAGCCAGTCTTGGGACGCAGTGGACCGCCTGGCCACTCAGTCCCTGACAGCGCGCACCGCGGATGCCGATCGTCTCCTCCAGCACCGCGCCTATACCTACCGCGAGGACGGCTATCTCACCGAGATCCGTGAACTGGCCTCGGGCACACGCCGGTTCGACCTCGACCGCATCGGCCGCGTCACGGGCGTACGGGCCCACGGCTGGACCGAGACGTACGCCTACGACGCGGCAGGCAACCTCGCCCACGCCACCGCCCCCGCCCACGAGTCCTCCGGCGACCGCGAATTCACCGGCACCCTCATCCGCCGCGCCGGCCGCACCTCGTACGAGCACGATGCGCAAGGCCGTCTGATCCGTAAGACCCGCAAGCTCCTCAACGGGAAGCACCGCACCTGGACGTACGTCTGGAACGCCGAGGACCGCCTGACCGAGGCGACGACGCCGGACGGCGATCACTGGCGGTACGCATACGACCCGCTGGGCCGCCGAATATCCAAGCATCGCCTGGCAGACGACGGCTCCACCGCCGACCGCACGGACTTCGCCTGGGACGACACCCGCCTCACCGAACGGAAGACATCCGACGGCAAGGTCACCACCTGGGATTACGCCCCGGGCACCCATCGCCCGCTCACCCAGACCGATCACAGACCGCTGCTCCGGGAACCAGGCACATCACTGCTCGCCAAACTGTCCGAAGACCCGACAGCCGACTACAGCACGCGCTTCCATGCCGTCATCACGGACATCGTGGGAACGCCCACGGAGCTGGTCGGCGCCGACGGTGAGCTGTCGTGGCAACGCCGCACGACCCTGTGGGGCGCCGACTTCCCCACGTCGCTGGACGCCACCGTCGTCGACTGTCCCCTCCGCTTTCCGGGGCAGTACGCAGACCCCGAAACTGGGTTCAGCTACAACTACTTCCGCTACTATCAGCCGGAAACCGCACGCTATGCGAGCGCCGATCCCTTGGGGCTCGACCCGGCGCCGAATCACTACGCGTATGTCGAGACGCCGCTGTCGCTCATCGACCCGCTGGGTCTGAACCGATGCGACGAGCCGGTACCGAGCAAGCAGCCCCGAACCGGCGTGAAGGGCCTCATCAAGGAAGCTCAGCTGCCGACTTCCGGACGAATCCGTTTTGTTCCGCATCAGGACGTGAACGTCAATTCCGGCTTGCCGCGCGGCCCGCGTAAGGGATATATGGACCGTTTCGGTAATGAATGGATCAAGGGGCCTTCGCGGACCGCTGGACAGCCCTTCGAGTGGGATGTGCAGCTCAGCAAGAAGGGGCGGGCCCAACTGGGCTGGCTCAGCCGGGACGGCAGTCATCTGAATGTCTCCCTAGACGGGGAGATCACGCACAAGTGACACAGGGAAGGGCTGGAACATCGGTATGGGGCAGGCGGCGGAGGACGCGTTCCACTTCTACGCGGAAGTCCGGGTGGTCAGCTCACCCAGGCGTCCGGAACTGAAGGGCCGGCTGGGGGCCATCCTCGGAATCACCGAGCCCACCAAGCCGGACATTCCGCCGGCCTACGCGGTGATGCTGGACGACCACGACTTCTTGGTGCAGTTCGAGCGGGAGGAACTGCTACCGACGGGACGGGACCGCAAGCAGGACGACTACTACTAACTGATCATGTCCGAATGAGATCGGTGTGTCGGCTGGCGGTTGACGATGCATCTGGGCAAGGTCTGCGGGGTATCTGCTGATCTTGTTCCTGATGACCTCTGGGAGCGCATGGCCCGCTGTTGCCCGAGCGGCCGCCTCGACGCCACCGCCGTCCCGGACGGCTGCGAGTGCCGGACAGGGTCGCGTTGGCCGGCATCGTCTACGTGCTGCGCAAGGGCATGGCCTGGCGCGACGTGCCGACTCAGGTCGTGGGCTGCTCGGGCGTGACTGCTCGGCGGAGGCTGCGGAACTGGACCGAGGCCGGCGTCTGGCCACGTCTGCACGAGATGCTCCTCGCCGAGCTGCGGGCAACGGGCCTGCTGGACATGGACGACGCCGCGATCGACGGCTCCCACGTCAGGGCACTCAAAGGGTGCTCACGTCGGCCCCTCGCCCGGCGACCGGGGCCGACCTGGCTCCAAGCACCATGTGATCGTCGACCGTCGTGGCACACCGCTGGCTGTCTCGCTGACCGGCGGGAACCGGCACGACGTCACGCAGTTGATCCCGCTCCTGGACGCGACACCCCGCATACGGGGGCGGCGCGGGCGCCCCCGCAACCGGCCCAAGCGGCTCCTCGCCGACCGGGGCCATGACTACGACAAGTACCGCCGCCTGCTGTGGAAGCGCGGCATCAAGCCCCTCATCGCCCGACGCGGCGTCGCACACGGCTCAGGATTCGGCCGCACCCGCTGGGTCCTTGAGCGCACCTTCGCCCGGCTTCACCAGTTCAGCGACTCCGCATCCGCTACGAACGCCGAGCCGATCTCCACCGAGGCCTGCTCGAGCTCGCCTGCGGCATCATCTGCCTCCGCCGACTTCGGAAGGCATTCTGAAACCATCAGTTGGTGATGTACCAGTGTCATTCGGGCAGCTCGCCGCTCCTGACGGCCGTGACGAACACCGCCCACCCCTCCGCCGAGAACACCAGCGCAGGCCCGCTCACCGTCTTGCTGTCCCGCACCGGCACAGTCGCGTAGCCGCACGCGACCTCCAGGCATTCGCCCTGGCCGCCCCCGCTGTAGCTGGACTTGAACCACCCGGTGAGGATGGACGAGTCGGAGACGGTGTGCTCACTGCTGACCATGGTCGTGTTCCTCCGCTGCGGCCCGGACAAGGGCCAGTGACTCCTGTTGCGACATCGCATCGCTCAGCGCAAGAGCGTAAGCCGTCTCGCTGGCGCTCACCAGAGCCGGATCATCCATCAAATGGCCGGTGAACAACCCTTCGACGTATGCCACTGGCGCCGAGTCCTCAAAGCTCAGCAGGGTGAGGAGGCCCTCTTGCAGCGCATGCGCACCCACTCCGAACGGCAGCACATGCAGCCGCAGCCGCCCCGCCTCCCCCATGCCCGCGATCTTGTGCAGCTGGTCCGCCGTCACCCGCGGCCCGCCGACCTGGCGTCGGAGCACCGCCTCGTCCAGCACGGTCCACAGGACAGGGCTCAACGCATCGTCGAGAATCCGGGCACGCTCTGTTCGAATGACAACGGCTCTGTCAAGTTCCTCCGCCCGATGGTTGGGCCGGTAGGCACGGAACAGTGCACGTGCGTAGCCGTCCGTCTGAAGCAGACCGGGGACCAGTGAGAGCGCGAACTGCTGGATCAGCGTGGCTTGTTGTTCCAGTTCCGCCACCGCCGCGAAGTGGTCGGCGTACTTCGCCTCCAGGTTCTCGAGCCAGCGGGCGAAGAACCCGTCCGTGCCCAGGACGCGGTCGATGCGCTGGGCGTCATCTGGTTTGGGCAGCCGCCGCCCGGCCTCGAAATGGCTGATGAGTGTGGGCGAACAGACGACCTGTTCACCCAGCCCCTCCTGGGTCAGCCCCGTCGCGATCCGCCGCAGTCTCAGCTCCTCGCCGTACTTCTCGCGCGGCGTTCGCGGCTGACGATTCTTCTCCAATGCGACCAACTCCCCAACCTGACGGGTGTGCTGTCAAGCCTCCGGTACTGGCAGCGTAGCCATCGGTGACCCCACTCTGTGAGCAGATCGCGACAGAACGCAGTCGCGCTGCTCCGGAGGCATATCCATGACCCGACTCGCCGATCGCCTTGTCGCGCTGCTGCTGCGATGCTTCGAGGGGCGCCCGCCGTCGCCACCCCCGTATCCGTACTCGTGCGAATACGTCGCCGGCCCCACCGTCCGCCGCACCGGCGAACGCCCGCCCAGAGGCGAAGACAGCCCCCTCGTCCGCCCCTACCTCGTCGCGCACGAGAGGCAGCAGCAGGCCAGGCGGCGCGCGTTGTGGCTCGCTGTGCACGGGGTGGACATCGGGCCCCAGCGGATCCATGGCGTGCAGGTGGGCCGATGAGTGCCCCGCCGTACGGGCTGCCGCGTCTCCTGCCGTGGGCCGGGGCGGAGGGGAAGTCGTGCTACGTCCTGGGTGACGGCACCGGCCCGGTGTCCCGGGTTGCGGATGCCATTGAGAGTGTCCAGCTCGGTATGGCAGACGACCTTCTGGCGCACGCCGACGACCTGCTGGCGGACCGCCGCGTGACCGGCGGGGAGCTGCGCTACCTCGCCAGGTGCCTGAGTGAGTCCCTGCGGGACGTCAAACGGGTCGCCGAGAGCCGGGGCGCCCGGGTGCCGGCGGGGGAGGCGGCGGCGGACATCGCTCATGGGCGGAACGCTACGACTGCCCCGGTTCGTCAGTATTCCGAAAGTCCGGAAAAATAACTGCCCGCAGTCGTACAACCCTTTCCGTGTGACGCGGGTCGTATCTGGCGTCAAGGCTTCCGGGGAGGGATCCGGGGGGATCCGGGGAGTTCTTGAACGGGGGGAAACAGAGGGGGAGTGCGAGGGGCCCGGTCGGTCGACCGGGCCCCCTTGACTGTCCAGGGGCGGTAATGGGACGGCGGCGGTACGGGCTCTGCCCGGACCCAGGTTGTCCACAGGCCCTCCGTGATGTCCGACCCCGGCGGTAGCGTCGGATCATGTCCAACACGGCAGTGCTCGAAGGCGTCCTCGAGCGGATCACGTACGCCAACGAGGAGAACGGCTACACGGTCGCCCGCGTCGACACAGGACGCGGCAGCGATCTCCTCACGGTGGTCGGCTCGCTGCTCGGCGCGCAGCCGGGCGAGTCCCTGCGCATGGAGGGCCGCTGGGGCTCCCACCCGCAGTACGGCAAGCAGTTCACGGTGGAGAACTACACCACGGTCCTGCCGGCCACCATCCAGGGCATACGCCGCTATCTCGGCTCGGGCCTGATCAAGGGCATCGGCCCCAGGATCGCCGAGCGGATCGTTGAGCACTTCGGCACCGACACCCTCGACATCATCGAGCAGCAGCCGAAGAAGCTCATCGAGGTCCCCGGACTCGGCCCGAAGCGGACCAAGTTGATCGGTGCCGCGTGGGAGGAGCAGAAGGCCATCAAGGAGGTCATGATCTTCCTCCAGGGGGTCGGGGTCTCGACGTCCATCGCGGTGCGGATCTACAAGAAGTACGAGGACGCCTCGATCTCGGTCGTGAAGAACCAGCCGTACCGCCTGGCCGCGGATGTCTGGGGCATCGGTTTCCTCACGGCCGACAAGATCGCCCAGGCGGTCGGGATACCCCACGACAGCCCTGAGCGGGTCAAGGCGGGCCTCCAGTACGCCCTGTCGCAGTCCACCGACCAGGGGCACTGCTTCCTGCCCGAGGAGCAGCTGATCTCGGATTCGGTGAAGCTGCTCCAGGTGGACACCGGCCTTGTCATCGAGTGCCTCGCCGAGCTCGCGGGTGAGGAGGAAGGTGTCGTACGGGAGGCGGTGCCGGCCCCGGACGGCGGGGAGCCGGTCACCGCGGTCTATCTGGTGCCCTTCCATCGCGCCGAGATCTCTCTCGCCGCCCAGCTCGGCCGGCTGCTGCGGGCCGCGGAGGACCGGATGCCGGGCTTCCACGATGTCGCCTGGGACAAGGCGCTGGCCTGGCTCGCGGAGCGTACGGGCGCGGAGCTGGCGCCCGAGCAGGAGGCGGCTGTCAGGCTTGCCCTCACCAAGAAGGTCGCGGTCCTGACGGGCGGCCCCGGCTGTGGCAAGTCGTTCACGGTCCGCTCCATCGTGGAGCTGGCCCGCGCCAAGAAGGCCAAGGTAGTGCTGGCGGCCCCCACCGGGCGGGCGGCCAAGCGGCTTGCCGAGCTGACCGGGGCCGAGGCGTCCACCGTGCACCGGCTGCTGGAGCTCAAGCCCGGTGGCGACGCGGCGTACGACCGGGACCGCCCGCTCGACGCGGATCTGGTGGTGGTCGACGAGGCGTCGATGCTCGATCTTCTTCTGGCCAACAAACTGGTCAAGGCGGTGGCTCCCGGCGCGCATCTGCTGCTGGTGGGGGACGTGGACCAGCTGCCGAGCGTCGGCGCGGGCGAGGTGCTGCGCGATCTGCTTGCCGACGGCGGCCCCGTGCCGAACGTCCGGCTGACGCGGATCTTCCGGCAGGCCCAGCAGTCCGGTGTCGTCACCAACGCCCACCGCATCAACTCCGGTGTCCAGCCGATCACTTCGGGTCTCAACGATTTCTTTCTGTTCGTGGAGGAAGAGACCGAGGACGCGGGAAAGCTCACCGTGGACGTGGCAGCCCGTCGCATTCCGGCCAAATTCGGACTGGATCCGCGGCGCGATGTGCAGGTGCTCGCGCCCATGCACCGTGGCCCCGCCGGCGCCGGCACGCTCAACGGCCTGCTCCAGCAGGCGATTACGCCCGCGCGTCCCGATCTCCCCGAGAAACGCGTCGGCGGCCGGGTCTTCCGCGTCGGCGACAAGGTCACCCAGATTCGCAACAATTACGAGAAAGGCAAGAACGGAGTCTTCAACGGCACGGTCGGCGTGGTCACCTCGCTCCACCTGGACGATCAGCGGCTGACGGTGCTGACGGACGAGGACGAGGAGGTTCCGTACGACTTCGACGAGCTGGACGAGTTGGCACACGCGTACGCCGTGACCATCCACCGCTCGCAGGGCAGTGAGTACCCGGCGGTGGTGATCCCGGTCACCACCGGGGCCTGGATGATGCTCCAGCGGAACCTCCTCTACACAGCGGTCACACGGGCCAAGAAACTCGTCGTGCTGGTCGGCTCCCGCAAGGCGATAGGGCAGGCCGTGCGCACTGTTTCCGCAGGCAGACGCTTCACCGCGCTCGACCACCGGCTGACCGGCTGACCGGCGGGCCGACGCCCGGGTTCCGCCGCCCGGGGGACGCGTCAGGACCCCATTGGGGGTGGCAAACGACCCCCCGAGTTCCGGAACCAGGGCGAAGGGGGCAAGATGAGCAGGTTGGCGGCACTGAGTGCCGCCGATAGGCCCAATGGTCGACCCCGAGTGCACTCTCCTGAGCCAAATGGGGGATGGTAGAGACAGTCAGGGCACCTCGAAGAAGAGGCACTACGTCGGTGAGGGATGACGTGAGCGACAACTCTGTAGTACTGCGGTACGCGGACGGTGAATACACCTACCCGGTGGTCGACAGCACCGTCGGTGACAAGGGCTTCGACATCGGGAAGCTCCGAGCCCAGACCGGTCTGGTGACCCTGGACAGTGGATACGGCAATACCGCCGCCTACAAATCCTCGATCACCTACCTCGACGGCGAGCAGGGCATCCTGCGGTACCGCGGCTACCCGATCGAGCAGCTGGCTGAGCGGTCCACCTTCGTCGAGGTGGCGTACCTGCTGATCAACGGCGAGCTTCCGACGGTCGACGAGCTTTCGAGCTTCAAGGGTGAGATCACCCAGCACACGCTGCTGCACGAGGACGTCAAGCGGTTCTACGGCGGCTTCCCGCGCGACGCCCACCCGATGGCGATGCTGTCCTCCGTGGTCAGCGCGCTGTCGACGTTCTACCAGGACAGCCACAACCCGTTCGACGAGAAGCAGCGTCACCTCTCCACGGTCCGGCTGCTCGCCAAGCTGCCGACCATTGCGGCGTACGCGTACAAGAAGTCGATCGGCCACCCCTTCGTCTACCCGCGCAACGACCTCGGGTACGTGGAGAACTTCCTGCGGATGACCTTCTCGGTCCCCGCGCAGGAGTACGACCTGGACCCGGTCGTGGTCTCGGCGCTCGACAAGCTGCTGATTCTGCACGCGGACCACGAGCAGAACTGTTCGACCTCCACCGTGCGTCTGGTCGGCTCCTCGCAGGCGAACATGTTCGCCTCGATCTCCGCCGGCATCAGTGCCCTGTGGGGCCCGCTGCACGGTGGCGCCAACCAGTCGGTGCTGGAGATGCTCGAGGGCATCCAGGCCAACGGTGGCGACGTCGACTCCTTCATCCGCAAGGTGAAGAACAAGGAGGACGGCGTCCGTCTGATGGGCTTCGGCCACCGCGTCTACAAGAGCTTCGACCCCCGGGCGAAGATCATCAAGGCGGCGGCGCACGATGTCCTCTCGGCGCTCGGCAAGTCCGACGAGCTGCTCGACATCGCGCTCAAGCTGGAGGAGCACGCGCTCTCCGACGAGTACTTCGTCTCGCGCAACCTCTACCCCAACGTGGACTTCTACACCGGCCTGATCTACCGGGCCATGGGCTTCCCGACCGAGATGTTCACCGTGCTCTTCGCGATCGGCCGACTGCCCGGCTGGATCGCCCAGTGGCACGAGATGATCAAGGAGCCGGGTTCCCGTATCGGCCGCCCGCGCCAGATCTACACCGGCGAGGTCCTGCGCGACTTCGTCCCGGTCGAGGCTCGCTGACAGTCCTGCCGGCGGCCCTGTCGGCAGTCCTGCCGGCAGGCCTGCTGACAGTTCGCGCGACGGGATGTTCACGACTCGCTCGCGGCCCGGTCCGTATCCGCATCCGCGTCTCGTAGCCGGCTGACCGGCCGAACCGGTGCGGACAAGCGGAAAGCGCCCCGCTGCCGATCCCCCCACGGGTCGGCGGGCGGGGCGCTTCCCATTTCCCCGGAGCGGATTCCCCCCACGGGATCCGGCCGGGCGTCTGCTGGCTGCAGAAGCTCCTCACGCGGTCTGCCGGGGTACGTACGCACGGGAGGGCCGCTCAAAGCTCCCCGGGCACGTGCCCCGGCCAACGCTTGCCTGGGACGTCCCCCAAGACATCCCATGAACGTCCCCCAAGACGTTCGCGGCATCGCCACTTAGACTCCCGAGGAGCCTGAATGGTTACCCCCAAATATCTGTGATCTAGGTCTCCTTGTGAAGGTCTTGTGACCTATTTGTAGTCACAAGAAGGAGCGGAGCCGCAGGCTGTTGGTTACCACAAATACGGATGAAAAGGCCATCGCGAATCCGGCGATCATGGGGCTGAGCAGGCCTGATGCCGCGAGAGGCAGTGCGGCCACGTTGTAGCCGAAGGCCCAGTAAAGATTCCCTTTGATTGTGGCCAGAGTCCGACGTGCGAGACGGATCGCGTCCGCTGCAACCCTCAGATCCCCCCGTACGAGGGTGAGGTCACCGGCCTGGATCGCCGCGTCCGTGCCCGTACCCATCGCCAGGCCGAGGTCCGCGGTGGCGAGTGCGGCCGCGTCGTTCACACCGTCGCCGACCATCGCAACGCTGCGGCCCTCGGCCTGCAGACGCTTCACCACCTGCACCTTCTCCTCGGGCATGACCTCGGCGTACACCTCGTCGATGCCGACCTCGGCCGCGACGGACGCGGCCACCGCTCTGTTGTCGCCGGTCAGCAGGACGGGGGTGAGGCCGAGGGCCCTCAGCCGTTGGACCGCTTCGGCGCTGGTGTCCTTGACCGCGTCGGCGACCGTGAGGACGCCGAGGGCCTTGCCGTCCCGGGCGGCGAAGACGGCCGTACGCCCCCCGGGGCCGGCAGCGGCGGCTGCGGCGTCCATGAGCTCGCGCGGCAGCTCCACGCCCGCGTCCTCGAGCAGTCGGGCGCGGCCGACCAGCACCTGGTGGCCGTCGACGACCCCGCGTACGCCGAGGCCGGGGACGTTCGTGAAGCTCTCAGGGGCCGGGAGGGGGCCGACCCGCTCCTCGGCGCCCGCCGCGACGGCGCGGGCGACGGGGTGCTCCGAGGCGTGCTCCAGTGCGCCCGCGAAGCGCAGCAGTTCGTGCTCCTCGGCCGTTTCGGCGGCGTACACGCCCTGAAGGCGCATCCGGCCGGTGGTGACCGTCCCCGTCTTGTCCAGTACGACGGTGTCGACCTTGCGGGTGGACTCCAGCACCTCCGGTCCCTTGATCAGGATGCCGAGCTGGGCCCCGCGGCCCGTACCGACCATGAGGGCGGTCGGGGTGGCCAGGCCCAGTGCGCAGGGGCAGGCGATGATCAGCACGGCGACGGCGGCGGTGAACGCGGCGGTCGGGTCGCCGGTCACCAGCAGCCAGACGGTGAGCGTGGCGACGGCGATCAGCAGCACGGCGGGGACGAAGACGGCCGAGATCCGGTCGGCGAGGCGCTGCACCTCGGCCTTGCCGTTCTGGGCGTCCTCGACCAGCCTGGCCATCCGGGCGAGCTGGGTGTCCGCGCCGATCCGGGTGGCCTCGACGATGAGGCGGCCGGCGGTGTTGACGCAGCTGCCGGTGACCGGGTCGCCCGCGGTCACGTCCATGGGGACCGATTCGCCCGTGAGCATCGAGGCGTCGACGGCGGAGGTGCCCTCGACGACCGTGCCGTCGGTGGCGATCTTCTCGCCCGGGCGTACGACGAAGCGGTCGCCGACGGCGAGCCGGTCGACCGGGATACGCACTTCCGTACCGCCGTACGTGCCGCCCTCCTTACCGCCGTCCGTGCCGCCTCTCAGTACGGAGACGTCCTTGGCGCCCAGCTCCAGCAGGGCCCGCAGCGCTGCGCCCGCCTTCCGCTTGGAGCGTGCCTCCAGGTAGCGGCCGAGGAGGATGAAGGTGACCACGCCCGCGGAGACCTCGAGATAGATCGTCGAGGCGCCGTCGGTGCGGGAGACGGTGAAGTCGAAGCCATGGCGCATGCCGGGCATACCCGCGTCCCCGAGGAACAGCGCCCACACGGACCAGCCGAAGGCGGCGAGCGTGCCGAGTGAGACCAGGGTGTCCATGGTGGCCGCGCCGTGCCGGAGGTTGGTCCACGCGGCCCGGTGGAAGGGCAGCGCACCCCAGACGGCTACGGGGGCGGCGAGCGTGAGCGAGAGCCACTGCCAGTTGTCGAACTGGAGAGCCGGGATCATCGCCATGAGGACGACGGGCGTGGCGAGCGCGGCGGAGACGATCAGGCGTTGCCGGAGGGAAGCCGGGCCGGCGTCCGTGGCCTCGGGAGCCCCGGGAGTCGTGATCTCTGGTGCGGAGTTCGCTGCGGGTTCGTTCGCGGGCTCGGGAGGCGGGGGTTTCTCGGCCGTGTAGCCGGTCTTCACGACGGTGGCGATGAGATCGGCGACCTCGGTCCCCTCCGCGTAGGAAATCTTCGCCTTCTCCGTCGCGTAGTTGACGGTGGCGCTGACGCCGTCCATGCGGTTGAGCTTCTTCTCGACGCGAGCGGCGCAGGAGGCGCAGGTCATCCCGCCGATGGTGAGCTCCACCTGGGATGTTTCCACTTTCGGGACTCCAGGAAAACGGGTGCCGGGCCGTACGTGACCAGTATCGGACTGGTCGGGTACGACCCGGCGCGAAGGCCTTGCGGGGACCTGCGGGGACCTTGCAGGTCCTGCGGGCCGGTGGTGAGGGCGCCGGGTGGTGAGGCGCCGGGTTGTTGTTGGGGGAGTGGGTGTTCAGGCCCTGTCGACGAGTTCGTACCCGGCCTCGTCGACGGCTTCGCGCACGGCCGCCTCGTCCAGCGGGGCGTCGGAGATGACGGTGACCCGGCCGGTGGAGGCAACCGCCTTCACCGAGGTGACGCCTGCGATCTCGGAGATCTCGCTCGAGACGGCGCCCTCGCAGTGGCCACAGGTCATGCCGGTGACCTGGTAGACCGTGGTGACTCCACCGATCTGCACGTCGGCCGCACCGTCGTGGCAGGAGCCGGTGGGTGAGCAGCAGGAGCCGCCCGCCGGGGCTGTCGCGGACTCGGTCTTCGTCTCGGCGGTCATGGCGTTCTCCTCTTCGAGGGCTTCAACACGTACGAGTTCATGGTGCGCCGGAGGGTCGCGGGACATGCCGCAACACCCTGCCTCCGACACTTTATACCCCTAGGGGGTATTAATGCGAGCTCTGATCGCGTGTCCCACAGGTCTCCGTGGGGAGCACCGCCTCGCCGAGGATCGGATCCAGGTAGCGGAACATGACCTTCTTGATCTCCGTCACGTACGCCTGCCGTTCGGCGCCTTCGAAGGCGAGGACCAGGTCCAGTCCGGCCTTGAAGATGGCGAAGGTCATGGTCGCGATGCGGGAGAGGTCGGCCGGCGGGGCGTCGGGGAGGTAGCCCGCGATGATCTCCCTCATCCGGGCGAGCAGGCCTGCGTGGACGGTGTCGAACTCCTGGGTGATCTGGCCGGGGACGTCGGGACCGTGCATCAGGACGGCGAAGGCCGGGTTCTCGTAGTTGAAGGCGAACAGGGGGTCGAGGACCGCGTCGAGCAGCTCGTCGAGCGGGAGATTGAGATTGGCGGCGGCCAGGGCCTCACCGTGGGACTCGCGCCACTGCTGGAGGAGCCGGCCGCCGAGCTCGACGGCGATGGCTTCCTTGTTCGGGAAGAACTGGTAGAGCGTGCCGGGGGAGACGCCGGCCTGGCGGGCGATGGCGTTGGTGCTGGCGGCGGTGTAGCCGGTGGTGCAGAAGACGTTCGCGGCGGCGTCGAGGAGCTGGGCGATGCGCCGCTCGCCGCGGGCCTGGCGGCGACGGGGCCTGACGGTCGTGGCGTCCGTCGCCGCCCCGGCGCCCCCGTCGGTCGAGCCTGTCCCGGCGTCCCCGTCGGTCGCGCCTGTGCTGGTGGTCGTCGCGGCGGGCTCGGACTTGGCGCGCTTGGTGGCCCGGGTGCTTCGGGCTGCCCCACCGGTCGTGGCGGCCCCACTGGTCGTGACGGCCCCGCCGGTCGCGGAGACCCCGCCGGTCGTGACGGCTCCGTCGGCCCCGGCGGTCTCGGCGGGCTCCGGCGTCGTGGGCTCCGGCACGTGAATTCCCCAGCCTTCCTTACGTGGTTGACAAACGCGAGCGGTCGCTCGCATTCTTGGTTAATGCGAGCGATGGCTCGTGTTTGCCAGTCTATGGCAACGGTCGCCCATGCTGCCTGCTGGAAGCCTGCGCACGGGCCACGGTGAAGGGGACACCGCACCATGTCCGAAGTCAACAGCCCACCACGCGTCGGGGGATGGACCCGTTTCGTCACCGCGCGGCCGCGGCTCGCGCTGCTGGCCGCACTGGTCCTCACCGCACTCGCGGTGTTCGCGGGCAGTGGGGTCGCCGACCGTATGGGCAGCGGAGGCTTTGAGGATCCGACCGCCGAATCGACGTATGCGACCGAGGCCCTGGAGCGGGAGTTCCCCGCCTCCCAGCCGAATCTGCTGCTGCTCGTGGACAGCGGACGGGCGAGCGTGGACGCCCCGGCGGTCGCCGCCGAGGCGCGGCGCCTCGGGGAGCGGCTCGCCGCCGAGAAGGGCGTCACGGGTGTCGGTTCGTACTGGCAGACGGGCTCGCCCGCGCTGCGCGCCGAGGACGGGCGGCAGGCGCTGATCGCGGCCCGGATCGAGGGTGATGAGAAGGCCGCGGCCGAGGTGCTGGAGCGGATAGCCCCCGACTACCGGGGTGCGCACGGCCCTGTGAAGGTCTCGGTGGGCGGCCCGGTTGCCGTGCAGCACGAGATGACGACCATCATCCAGGAGGACCTGCTGAGGGCCGAGCTGATCGCCCTGCCGGTGACGCTGGTGCTGCTGGTGATGGTCTTCGGCAGCGCGATCGCGGCACTGCTCCCGCTGGGCGTCGGCATCGTCGCCATCCTGGGGACGAACGCCGTGCTGCGCGGGATCACCGAGTTCGCCGATGTCTCGGTCTTCGCGCAGAACCTCACCACGGCTCTGGGGCTCGGACTCGCCATCGACTACGCCCTGTTCATCGTGCGCAGGTTCCGGGAGGAGCTCGCCGCGGGGGCGGAAGTACGGGAGGCGGTGGGCTCCACACTGCGCACGGCGGGCCGCACAGTCCTCTTCTCCGCGCTGACCGTGGCCGTGTCCCTGGCCGCCATGATGGTCTTCCCGCAGTACTTCCTGCGCTCCTTCGCCTACGCCGGGATCGCGGTGGTCCTGCTGGCGGCGGCCGCCGCGCTGATCCTGCTGCCGGCCGCGCTGATGCTGCTGGGGCACCGGGTCAACGCACTGGATCTGCGCCTCCTGCTCCGGCGTGGACGGGACAAGCGCGCGGACAAGCACGCGGACAAGCACCTGCCGTCCGGAGAGCCCGGGGAGTCCGGAGTGTCCGGCCGGTCCGGGGAATCCGACGCCGGATGGGCGCGCGTCGCTGCCCTGGTGATGCGCCGCGCACCGCTCTTCGCCTTCGCCACCGTCATCGGGCTGGTGCTGCTCGGCCTGCCGTTCCTGGGCGTGAAGTTCGGTACGCCCGACGACCGGCAGCTGCCGTCCACCGCCGAGTCCCATGTGGTTCAGCAGCAGATACGGGACGGCTTCCCCGGTAGTCCCGCCGGCGGACTCGAGGTGATCGCCGAGGCTCCGGGATCCGCCGGGTCCGCGCCCGCCCCCGCCGCGTACGCCGAGTACCGCGACCGGATCGCCGCACTCCCGGGCGTACTGAGGGTCGACGGACCCGTCACCTCGGGCACGTCCGCCTACTTCACGGTGCAGCCCGAGGGGGAAGCGGTGGGGGAGGGAGCCCAGAAGCTCGTCCATGAACTGCGCGACACACCGGCCCCGTTCGAAACCTCGGTGACCGGCAGGGCCGCAGTGCTGGAGGATTCCAAGTCCGCCATAGCGGACCGGCTGCCCCTGGCGCTGGGGATCATCGTCGTGGCGACCCTGCTGCTGGTCTTCCTGCTCACCGGCAGTGTGCTGATCCCGCTCCAGGCGGTCTTGCTCAACGCGCTGAGTCTGACGGCGATGTTCGGGGCGGTCGTCTGGGTATTCCAGGACGGCAATCTCTCCGGGCTGCTCTCCTTCACCTCCACCGGAGACATCGAGACGACGCTTCCCGTGCTGATGTTCTGCATCGCCTTCGGGCTCTCCATGGACTACGGCGTCTTTCTGCTCTCCCGGATCAAGGAGGAGTACGACCGCACCGGCAAGCACGAACATTCGGTGAGGTTCGGCCTTCAGCGGACCGGCGGACTGATCACCGCGGCGGCCGTCATCCTCGCGGTGGTGATGGTGGGCATCGGCACCTCGCGGGTGACCAACACCAAGATGCTGGGCCTCGGGATCGCCCTGGCGGTGCTGATGGACGCCATGGTGGTGCGCAGTCTGCTCGTGCCCTCGGTGATGAAGCTGATGGGCGCCTCGACCTGGTGGGCCCCCGGGCCGGTGCGCCGGTTCCATGAGCGGTTCGGGCTCAGTGAGGGGGAGATACCGCAGCCCGCGCCGCAGCGGCCGGATCGCCGGTCCGATGCCGATCCCGAGCCGGCGGCACGGGGCAAGGTCAAGGCCTGACGCCCCGGTTGCGTCCGTCGGGCCGAAGGCACGACGGCACTGACGGAACCAGCGGCACTGACGGAACTGCCCCACCAAGACGGCACCGCACGGCCCCGCCCCGCACCGGACCGTAGTGGTGCGGGGCGGGGAAGGGCGGGGCAGGGTCCATGGGCTCGGCTCACTCCCTGCGGCCCCGGTTCCCGGGACGGTTGGCCACCCAGATGCGGATCGTGTCCGCGTACCAGTAGGGCTTACCGGATTCCACATGATCGGGCGGTGGAAGGTGACCGTGCTTGCGGTACGAGCGGACCGTGTCCGGCTGTACGCGGATGTGCGCGGCGATCTCCTTGTAGGACCAGAGTCTTCTGTCCGTCATACGCGTGGCACCTCCCTGCGTGCGCGGCAGCGGCGGCCGGGGGGCCTCGGGGGAGCTGCAGCGCGGACGCTGGCGATCACTGAGCCTGTGCCCCTTGAACGACGCCGAGTGGAACGAGGAACAGGGCTGTTGATCAGCTGTGACGGAAGACTCGCGGAATGGAGACATGCGTGATGAGAAGGCGACAACCGTGACAGAAGTGGTGTGCGTGCGTCAGGCGCCGCAAGAGCGCAGAAAGCCGCGGGTGCGCTGAGCGATCGGGAAGGGTTTGTCCGGCGGGCAGGGGTACATGTCCTGTTCGACGATGGCGAAGAGTTCGACGTCCAACGCCTGGGCCGCGGCCAGTACGGGCTCCAGAGCGGGCACTCCGGACGGCGGCTCGCACATCACGCCGCGGCCGACGGCCGGCCCGAACGGCACCTCGCCGTCGACCACTTCGGCGAGGATCTCCGGGTCCACCTGCTTGAGGTGGAGATAGCCGATGCGCTCCCCGTAGGTCTCGATCAGCTTGACGCTGTCGCCGCCGCAGTAGGCGTAGTGCCCGGTGTCCAGGCAGAGCGAGACCAGGTCGGGATCGGTGGCGTCGAGGAAACGGCTGACGTTCTCCTCGCTGTCGATATGGGTGTCCGCGTGTGGATGGACGACGATCTTCAGCCCGTAGCGCTCGCGCACCTCGTGGCCCAGTCGCTCGGTCTGGGCAGTGAGATCGCGCCACTGTGACGGGGTCAGAGTGCGGTCCTCCAGCACCTCGCCGGTCTTGTCGTCGCGCCAGAAGGAGGGGATGACGACCAGATGTTCCGCGCCCATCGCGCGCGTGAGCGCTGCGATGTCCGAGACGTGGGCCCAGGTCTTCTCCCAGACCGCCGGCCCATGGTGCAGCCCGGTGAAGACCGTCCCGGCCGAGACCTTGAGCCCTCGCTGGGCGGTCTCTTCGGTGAGGCGGGCGGGGTCGCTCGGGAGATAGCCGTAGGGGCCGAGCTCGATCCACTCGTACCCGGCGCGAGCCACCTCGTCGAGGAAGCGCTGCCAGGGCACCTGCTGAGGATCGTCGGGGAACCACACCCCCCAGGAGTCGGGGGCCGAGCCGACCCGGATGCGGTTCAGGGAGGGAGCGGAGGAGGTCATGCCGGTCAGCTTTCCGGCCGTCGAAGAGGGGTGTCAAGGCTTCGTCCGAATGTAAGGACAAAATGTTGACAGGGCTCAGGAGGGGCGACTAGACCTGGGGGCAGCCGGTGTTGAACCGAAGGGACGCGTATGCCTCAGCCGTACGACGTGATCACGATGGGCCGGATCGGAGTGGACCTCTATCCGCTGCGGACCGGGGTCCCGTTGGCACAGGTCGACACGTTCGGGAAGTTCCTCGGCGGCTCGGCCACCAATGTCGCGGTCGCGGCGGCCAGACTGGGCCGGCGGGCGGCGGTCATCACCCGCACGGGTCAGGACGCGTTCGGTGAATATCTCCACCAGGCGCTGGGGGAGTTCGGGGTCGACGCCCGCTGGGTGACGGCGGTGGCCGCCTACCCGACCCCGGTCACCTTCTGCGAGATCTTCCCGCCCGACGACTTCCCCCTCTACTTCTACCGGCAGCCCAAAGCCCCCGATCTCGAGATCCACGAGCGCGAGCTGGACCTTGAGGCGATCCGTGCGGCGCGGGTCTTCTGGATGACCGGCACCGGACTGTGCGCGGAGCCGAGCCGTACGGCGACGCTGGCAGCGCTCGCCCACCGGGGCCGCTCCGGCACCACTGTCTTCGACCTCGACTGGCGGCCGATGTTCTGGGGCAACCCGGACGAGGCACGGCCGTACTACGCCGAGGCCCTGGCGCACGCCACCGTCGCCGTGGGCAATCTCGAGGAGTGCGAGATCGCCACGGGCGAGCGCGAGCCGTACGCCGCGGCCCGCGCGCTGCTCGACGCCGGGGTCGAGCTTGCCGTCGTCAAACAGGGACCCAAGGGTGTCCTCGCCGTGCACCGCGACGGGACGCAGGCCGAGGTCCCGCCCGTCCCCGTCGAGGTGGTCAACGGCCTGGGCGCCGGCGACGCTTTCGGCGGGGCGCTCTGCCACGGCCTGCTCTCCGGATGGGAGTTGGAGCGCATCATGCGATACGCCAATGCCGCCGGGGCCATCGTCGCCGCGCGCCTCGCCTGCTCCTCCGCGATGCCGTACGCCCCCGAGGTCGACCAGGTCCTCGCGGGAGGCCCGGTCCCGCCCTCCGGCCTCCCGGTCCCAGGCTCCGACCTTCCCGCCCCGTCCTCCGCCGTCCCCGTCCCGTCCGGCACGGCAGCCCCGAAGCCCGGCGAGACGGCTCCACCAGGAGGCGCTTCGTGAGCCGTGTCGACATCGCCGAGCTCGTCGGGATCCGCACCCGGCACCCCGAGGCCGTCGCCGAGGCCGCCACCCGGCGGCGCAGGCGGCCCGGGCTCATCGGCGAGAGCGGGCGGCTGATGATCATCGCCGCCGACCACCCCGCCCGCGGAGCCCTCGGCGTCGGCGACCGCCCCTTCGCCATGGCCAACCGCCTCGATCTGCTGGAGCGGCTCTGCCTCGCACTCTCCCGCCCGGGCGTCGACGGCGTCCTCGCCACCGCAGATATCCTCGACGACCTGCTGCTTCTCGGCGCCCTCGAAGGCAAGGTCGTCATGGGCTCGATGAACCGCGGGGGCCTGGCGGGAGCGGTTTTCGAACTCGACGACCGGTTCACCGGCCACCGCGCCAAGGACCTGGACCGGCTCGGTTTCGACGCGGGCAAGCTGCTGCTCCGCATCGACTACAACGACCCGGGCTCCCTCGACACCCTGGACTCCACTGCCCGTGCCGTCGGCGAGATGGCCGAGCGTCAGCTTCCCGTCTTCATCGAGCCGTTCATCTGTCACCGGACCGACGGCCACCTCCGGAACGATCTCAGCGCGGAAGCAGTCACCCGGTCGATCGCCATCGCCTCCGGGCTGGCCGGCACCTCCGCGTACACCTGGCTGAAGGTCCCCGTCACCGACGACCCCGACGACATGGCGGCCGTGATGGAGACCTCGACCCTGCCGGCGGTCATCCTCGGCGGCGAGATAGGGGACGACCAGGACGGCGCGTACGAGAAATGGCGTGGTGCGCTGCAACTGCCCACCGTCCAGGGAATGGTGGTGGGACGCTCGCTGCTCTATCCGGTCGACGGGAACGTCGCCGGGGCGGTCGATACGGCCGTGGGACTGCTGTAGGGGGTACGGAGAAGTCATGAGCGACCAGAAGCACGAGTGGTACGTACCGGCCGACAGCGCGGCGAGCGGACCGTACGCGCTGCGTATCGACCCCGAGCAGGCCGGCTGGGGGTACTCCGGCCTCCGTGTGCTGGAGCTGGAACCCGGCGGCTCGCACTCCTTCGCCGCGGGTGACAGTGAGTGGATCGTGCTCCCGCTCAGCGGTGGTTGCACGGTGCGCACGGAAGGCAGGATCTTTGAACTGCTGGGCAGGGAAAGCGTGTTCGGCGGAGTGACGGACTTTGCCTATGTCCCGCGCGATGCCCATGCACAGATCGCCTCCGGTGCGGGAGGCCGCTTCGCCCTGGCAGGAGCGAAGTGCGAGCGACGACTCCCCGCTCGCTACGGCCCCGCGCCGGAGGTACCGGTCGAGCTGCGCGGCGCAGGCAACTGTTCGCGCCAGGTCAACAACTTCGCCGCGGCCGACACCTTCGAGTGCGATCGCCTCATCGCGGTCGAGGTGCTCACGCCCGGCGGCAACTGGTCCTCCTACCCGCCGCACAAGCACGACGAGCACCGCCCCGGCGTCGAGGCCGAGCTCGAGGAGATCTACTACTTCGAGATCGACCGCGGCGGCATGGGCTACCACCGGGTCTCCCCCTCGCGGCCCGGCGGCACCGACGTCCTCGCCGAGGTTCGCACGGGCGACGCCGTCCTGATCCCCGACGGCTGGCACGGCCCTTCCATCGCGGCCCCTGGGCGCGACATGTACTACCTCAATGTGATGGCAGGGCCGGGCGAGACGCGGGAGTGGCTGATCTGCGACCACCCCGACCACGGCTGGATCCGCGACACCTGGCCGGAACAGCCCGTCGACCCCCGGCTGCCGCTGTACGAAGCCGCAGCCGGAACCGCAACCGCAGCCCGCAGCGCAGCCGGGACTCGAGCCGAAGCCCAGGAGGGCCCCCGATGAGCAGTACGCGCAGCAGTACGCGCCGACTCACCGTCGCCCAGGCGCTCGTCGCGTTCCTCGCCCGCCAGTACACCGAGCGCGACGGCCACCGCCACCGTCTGATCAGCGCCACCTGGGGCATCTTCGGCCACGGCAACGTGGCCGGCCTCGGCCAGGCACTCCTGGAGTCCGGCAGCACAGGGCTTCCCGGGGAGGCGCCCCCGGGACCCTCCATGCCGTACATCCAGGGCCGCAACGAACAGTCCATGGTGCACGCCGCCGTCGGCTACGCCCGCCAGTCCCGCCGCCTCTCCGCCCACGCCGTCACCACCTCCGTCGGACCCGGCGCGACGAATCTGGTCACCGGCGCCGCGCTCGCCACCATCAACCGGCTGCCCGTCCTGCTCCTGCCCGGCGATGTGTTCGCGACCCGCCCCGCCGACCCGGTCCTCCAGCAGCTCGAAGTCCCTTACGCGGGCGATGTGTCGGTCAACGACACCCTGCGGCCCGTCTCCCGCTACTTCGACCGCGTCACCCGCCCCGAGGCGCTGATCCCCGCGGCCCTGCAGGCCATGCGTGTCCTCGCCGACCCTGCCGAGACGGGCGCGGTCACGCTCGCGCTCCCGCAGGACGTGCAGGCCGAGGCGTACGACTGGCCGGAGGACTTCTTCGCCGAGCGCGTCTGGCAGGTGCACCGCCCCCGTCCCGACCGGGACGCACTGGACGCGGCGCGCCGGGCGCTCACCGCCGCCCGTCGCCCTCTGATCGTCGCGGGGGGCGGCGTCCACCACAGCGAGGCTGAGGAAGCGCTGAGATCCTTCGCCGACGCCACCGGCATCCCGGTCGCCTCCACCCAGGCGGGCAAGGGCTCGCTGCCCCACGACCACCCCTGCGACGTCGGCGGCATCGGCCACACCGGCACAGCCACGGCCGACGAGCTGGCCCGTACCGCGGATCTGGTGATCGGCGTCGGCACCCGCTGGTCCGACTTCACCACCGCCTCGTCGACCCTCTTCCAGAACCCGGCCGTCCGCTTCCTGAATCTCAACATCACGTCCTTCGACACCCACAAGATGGCCGGTCTCTCCCTGGTCGCCGACGCCCGCGCCGCCCTCGAAGAGCTCGCCGGGGCGCTGGGCAGCCGCTTCCGCGTCGAGCCCGCGTACGAGTGCGAGTACGCCGACGACAAGGAGCGCTGGGAGTACCGCGTCGACGCCGCGTACGAGGCCGAGGACCCGGACACCCGCCCCACCCAGCCCCAGGTGCTCGGCGCACTCGACACTCTGGTCACCGGTGACGACATCGTGATCAACGCGGCGGGTTCGCTCCCGGGTGACCTCCACAAGCTGTGGCGCACCCGTTCCAGCGACCAGTACCACGTCGAGTACGGCTACTCCTGCATGGGATACGAGATCCCCGCGGCCATCGGTGTCGGGATGGCCGCACCCGGCCGCCCCGTTTGGGCACTCGTCGGCGACGGTACGTACCTGATGAATCCCACCGAAATCGTCACGGCCGTGCAGGAGAACGTCCCCATCAAGGTCGTGATCCTGCAGAACCACGGGTACGCCTCGATCGGCGGCCTCTCCGAGTCGGTGGGCGCGGAGCGCTTCGGCACCGCCTACCGCTACCGGGCCCCCGACCGTACGTACACAGGGGCTCCGCTGCCCGTCGACCTGGCCGCCAACGCCGCCTCCCTCGGGATGCGGGTGATCCGTGCCAAGACAGTGCGTGACCTGCACGAAGCGCTTGCCGAGGCCCGCGCCGCGGACGTTCCCACATGTGTCTACGTCGAGACGGAAACGGCAGACACTGTGTCGGGCGCGCCCCCGGCACAGGCGTGGTGGGATGTTCCGGTGGCCGAAACCGCGACCCGCCCGTCAGCGGTCAAGGCCCGGGAGGAGTACGACCGGCAGGTCGCAGCCCGACGCCGCCATCTCTGAAGGAGCATGAAATGAAGACCGTCAACCACTGGATCGGTGGCAAGGCCGTCGAGGGCGCGTCGGGCAACTGGGGTCCGGTCACCGACCCCGCGTCCGGCGCCGTCACCACCCAGGTCCCGCTGGCTTCGGTGGAAGAGGTCGACGCGGCCGTCTCGGCGGCGAAGGAGGCGTACGCGATGTGGGGCACGTCCTCGCTCGCGCAGCGCACCGGGATCCTCTTCCGCTACCGCGCGCTGCTCGACGCGCACCGCGACGACATCGCCGCGCTGATCACCGCCGAGCACGGCAAGGTCCACTCCGACGCGCTCGGCGAGGTCGCCCGCGGTCTGGAGATCGTCGAGCTCGCCTGCGGCATCACCACCCAGCTCAAGGGCGAGCTGTCCACCCAGGTCTCCAACCGGGTCGATGTCTCCGCGATCCGTCAGCCGCTCGGCGTCGTCGCGGGCATCACGCCGTTCAACTTCCCGGCGATGGTCCCGATGTGGATGTTCCCGCTGGCGATCGCCTGCGGAAACACCTTCGTACTGAAGCCGAGCGAGAAGGATCCCTCCGCCTCCAACCTCCTCGCGGAGCTGGCCACGGAGGCCGGGCTGCCCGATGGCGTGCTCAATGTCGTCCACGGCGACAAGGTCGCGGTGGACGCGCTGCTCGCACACCCGGACATCTCGGCGATCTCCTTCGTCGGCTCGACGCCGATCGCCCGCTACATCCACACCACCGCCTCCGCCAACCACAAGCGCGTCCAGGCGCTGGGCGGCGCGAAGAACCACATGCTGGTCCTGCCGGACGCGGACCTGGACGCGGCCGCGGACGCCGCCGTCTCGGCGGCGTACGGCTCCGCCGGCGAGCGCTGCATGGCGATCTCGGCGGTCGTCGCGGTCAGCTCCATCGCCGACGAGCTGGTGCAGAAGATCCGCGAGCGCGCCGAGAAGATCAAGATCGGCCCCGGCAACGACCCGACCTCCGAGATGGGCCCCCTGATCACCAAGGCCCACCGCGACAAGGTGGCGTCGTACGTCACGGGCGCGGCGGCCCAGGGCGCGGAGGTCGTCCTGGACGGCACGGGGTACACCGTCGACGGCTTCGAGGACGGTCACTGGATCGGCCTGTCGCTCCTCGACAAGGTCTCCACCGACTCCGACGCCTACCGCGACGAGATCTTCGGCCCGGTGCTGTGTGTGCTGCGCGCGGAGACCTACGAGGAGGGCGTCGATCTGATCAACGCCTCCCCGTTCGGCAACGGCACGGCCATCTTCACCCGCGACGGTGGCGCGGCCCGCCGCTTCCAGATGGAGATCGAGGCGGGCATGGTCGGCGTGAACGTTCCGATCCCGGTGCCGGTGGGCTACCACTCCTTCGGCGGCTGGAAGGACTCGCTCTTCGGCGACCACCACATCTACGGCAACGACGGCGTGCACTTCTACACCCGCGGCAAGGTCGTCACCACCCGCTGGCCGGACCCCTCGGACGCCCCGGCGGGCGTGGACCTGGGCTTCCCCCGCAACCACTGACCGCCCGCACGTAATCCCGCGCGTAAATTGGGTGGTCCGGCCGTTCCGGCCGGGCCACCCTTGTGTGCATGCACGAACCGAAGCGGCGCATCCCGCGCGTTCCACACCGAGTCGACCTTCAGACGACAACGACCAGCAGTTGAGCGCCGGTTCGCGAGCCCTTCGCGCGAGGCAGGCAGTCGGTACCCAGCGGACCAAGAAGCACCGTTTCGACTGGACGGGGAGGCGGTGCTGCCGCAGTGGCGCCGGCTTGCAGGCTTCCGCGCTGCGGTAATGCCCGCGGTGGCCGCAGGGCCGGCTCCGGTGGGCTTCTCTACGCTCACCGCCCTGGGACTAGTCCCCGAGTCTGCTCCACAGGTACACCTGGAGAGAAGGGCGTCGGCCGCGCACTCCGCGTGCTGCGCGTGCGGCCGACCGGACCACGGTAGGCGAATAGCGGGGCAGGAGGAATCGTGCCAAACGTAGCCGCGGACCTGGTAGTTACTGGTGCACGCGTTCGTCTCGCACGGGGACGATGGGCAGGAGCGGTGGCCGTTCGCGAGGGAAGAGTCACCTTCATCGGTGACGACGCGTCGAGCGTTCGCGACATGATCGGGCGGCACACCCGTGTGGTTCACGCACGAGGTGGGTTAGTTGTTCCAGGCTTCCAGGACAGTCACATCCATGCGCCGTTTGCCGGGCGGGAACGACTGCGTTTGTCGCTCCACGGCTTGTCGGGACGGGACGCGTACATGGGGGCGATCGCCGCCTATGCCAGTACCCACCCGTCCGAGCCTTGGATCCTCGGTGGCGGCTGGGCAGTGGAGCACTTCCCCCGCGGGGTTCCTGACAAGGAAGATCTCGATTCCATCGTCCCGGATCGGCCTGTCTTCCTCTTCAACCAGGACCTGCACGGAGCTTGGGTCAACACGCGGGCGCTTGAGGCCGCCGGCATCGATCGAGGCACGCCCGACCCGCTGGATGGTCGAATTGAGCGGGACCCGGTTACGGGGGAGGCGTCTGGAATGCTCCACGAGGGAGCCGCTTACCAAGTTGACGAACGAGTCGTTCCTCGGGCGAGCATAGCGGAGTGGAGGTCCGCAATTCTCAACGCCCAAACATATCTGCATTCTCTGGGGATTACGGGTTGGCAGGATGCTTGGGTCACTCCAGACACGCAGACGGCATATGAAAAGTTAGCCGCCGATGGACTGTTGACTGCACGGGTAGTGGGTGCCCTCTGGTGGGATCGGCATCGAGGTATTGAGCAAGTAGAGGAATTGCTCGAGCGTCGGGATCGCGGCCTCCGTATCGACACCCCCATGAGTCACCTAGGGGGTGGTTTCCACCCCATATCCGTCAAGATCATGACGGATGGCGTTCTCGAAAATTTCACCGGCGCATTGCTTGAGCCCTATTGCAATGACTGTGGAGGTCGGACGGAGAATCGAGGATTGACCTACATCGATCGAGAGTTGTTGGCGGCGGTGGTTACCGATCTCGATCGCCATGGATTCCAGGTTCATTTGCATGCCATCGGAGACCGGGCTGTGCGCAATTGCCTGGATGCGATCGAAACTGCCCTGCGCTGCAACGGGCACTCCGATCGGCGGCACCATATAGCGCATATTCAGCTCGTCCAGCCTTCGGACATCCGTCGCTTCGCCGAACTGGGAGTGATCGCGAACTGTCAAACCTTCTGGGCT
This sequence comes from Streptomyces sp. NBC_01142, assembly GCF_026341125.1. Classification (NCBI taxonomy): domain Bacteria; kingdom Bacillati; phylum Actinomycetota; class Actinomycetes; order Kitasatosporales; family Streptomycetaceae; genus Streptomyces; species Streptomyces sp. NBC_01142. The sequence continues at coordinate 1,808,927 of NZ_JAPEOR010000002.1, read as the reverse complement.
CAAAGCGCTCCCGACAGAGACAAATTAACTGCTCCGTACTTGGGCACCAAAAGAAGCGGCATGCAGTTTCCCTTCGCAGACCTCATTTCCGCGGGGGCGTCTCTCGCAATGGGGAGCGACTGGGCAGTGACGACAGCAAACCCACTGGAACAACTCGAGGTGGCAGTAACAAGGGTCTCGCCCGACAGCCGCGACCAGGTGCCGTTTCTTCCATCGCAGCGGCTGAAACTGGACGACGCATTTGATGCATTTACGGAGGGCTCGGCTCACGTTAATCATGACGAACAGTCCGGCAAAATTGCTTTAGGGTATCGAGCCGACCTTGCCGTCCTCGATACGAATATATTCAAATCGGGGTTTATTACCGAGAGTCGGGCGCCGATAGCAGATGCGAAAGTGAGGCTGACGGTGGCGGCAGGATCTGTGGTGTTCGATGACGGTACATGCTCATGAAGGTATATGTCAGTCAGCTTTACTGTGCCTATCGCCTCACTCTGGCGGCAGGGCATGCTGCATGTGCGAGACGAGCGTGGGCCACCATGACCGATGCTGAGCCAAAACGAATACGATCGCCGGCGATGAACTCAGCCTGCCTTCAGCATAAGTGTCCCAGCAATCATAAGCGCCCGCCTCAGGGGCCAGTCCTTTGATCATCAGGCCATAGTCCAAGCAATCTGCGTACATGTGCGCAAGCAGCAGCACCTGGGTTCGTTCAGTGCTCGATTCTGCGGGAATCGGTGCACCCTCATGGAAGTACTTGGCCAGGTGAGGTGCCTGGTATAAGAGATTGCCAATATTATGGAGTCTCTCGATGCTGTTATAGATGGCCGAGGCGGCGGATATTCCATTACTTATGGCCGTCTGTCGGCTCAGGGTGCGGGTCTGTAAGGCGGAAAACAGAATCGTTAATATTGCCGCCACGGAGGCTATTGAACCGAAAATCAGAGCTACCAAGATTCCCCCCAGAGATCATTAGTTGCCCGCCGCGTAAAGTGTCTCCCCTGCATACGCCCTGCCAAAACTCTGCGTACGGGATCGACGACGAAGCCGACGCCCCACGGGAGCCATTGCCGGTGCCCACCTGTCCCGTCCTGCCCATGACTCACAGATCCTCGAAATGCTGGCGCGACGGGGTGGTGAGGAGGTCCGCAAGCTTGCTCTTGAGTCAGAAGCTCAACGAGTTCTTCTCTTTGAGGGTCTAGCGGACGTGGGGTCCGTGGAAGTAGCCGCGCATGATTGGTCTGGAAAGCGTGCGCCCCCGAGCAACCGCCGTGCACCGGTTCGCGGAGCGGTGTGCCTTCCACCGACGGCGTACTCCCCGAAACCCTGGACCTGTCCGCACGACAGCCGAGACCAGGGGTGGGGATCGTGGCTCGTACGCAGTCCAGGTGTGGGGCGCTGACGCAGAAGGGGACCCGGTGCCGGCGACCGGCGATGGTGAACGCATCGAGGTGCGATCTCCACCGCGGCGACTGGTCCTCGTACACCATCAAGCGGCGCAAGGAAGCCGAGCGTCAAGCGAAGGCGCGTAGGCATCGCAAGTGAAGCAGTCGGGGGTGTGGTGACATCCATGGCTGACATCAACGGCAGCGGCACCGAGCAGTCTTACCCAGTCGCGAGGGCAGTGGATCGACTTGGCGGCAGGTGCGATGCGATTCCGGGGCCCGTCACGTCGATGGGCCGACGGAGCGAAGCGGGAACCCAGTCGGACGTCCGGGCGCGCCGTGTGCCCACAGCCGTGGATACGTTGGCAGCGCGGCCGGTTGTCCGGCAGGCGGGTCCCGGGGACACCTGGATCCACGGTGTGAGTACCGCACGAGAGCGGAATCGGAATGGCAATCCCACGTATCAGGACGGCCGCCCGCCTGGGCCTCTGCGTCGTCACCGTAATCGCCTGTCCGCTGGTGTCGACGTCGGCAGCGGCCGAGAGGCCACACAACCTCGTGGTCCCCAAGGACTATTCGACGATCCAGGCAGCGGTCGACGCCGCCCGGCCCGGTGACCGGATCACCATCCGACCGGGTGTATACCGCGAGCAAGTGGTGATCGGCAAGAACGTGTCGATCACCGGCTCGGGTGACCGGAAGACAACGATTCGGGCCCCTCGGACGCTGGCCCCCGGCGACGACGGCGGCACCTCGATCGTCGAGATCCACAACGGCGCGTCCGTCTCGCTGTCCCAGCTCGCCGTCAGCGGGCCGGGCTCCGGCACGTGCGACAACGGCGCGCTCGGCTCAGGCATTCGCGTGCTCGGGGGTGCTCGTCTCGACCTCGGCCACGCCGCCGTCACCCACATCACGGACACCCCCGCCGCGCCCTGTTTCCGCAGCGCGAACGCGGTCTTCATCGGGGACCTGCCGACCGGTACGGGCTCGGCGACCATCCACGACACCAAGATCACGGGCTACCAGGGCGCGGGCGTGGTCGTCCTCAACGAGGGGTCCACCGCCACCATTGAGCGCGCCACCGTCACCGGGCACCGGAAGCTGTCGACCGATGGCATCGAGTTCGTGGCCGGCGCGGTCGGCCGCGTCACCCGGAGCACCGTCAGCGACAACCGGTGCCGGGAGCCCGACCCGGGCTGCGGCCCCGACTTCTTCAATGAGATCCAGCACGCGGGCATCGTCGCCGACACGCCTGGCACCGTCGTGCAGGACAACCGGATCCTCAACAACCAGGTCGGGATCTACGTTGTCGGCGGGGCGATCAATATCGGCCGCAACGACATCCAGCGGAGCTCGTACGTCGGAATCGCGCTCCAGGACGGTTCGTTCACGGTCCGGAAGGACCGGATCAAGGGCGGGGTGCATGGTGTCGCAGTCGTCGCGGCGTCGGTCGACACGAACGCGGTGCTCGACGATGTACGGATCACGCGGACGTCCGCCGCGCCGGTACAGACCTTCGAGTGCTGCGGCTTCACGGCCACGGCGACCGTGCAGCCGTAGTCGTCCGGACGCGGTGAGGAGCCGGACCGCCCGGGAACACACCTTGGGCGGCTGGAAGGACTCGCTCTTCGGCGACCACCACATCTACGGCAACGACGGCGTGCACTTCTACACCCGCGGCAAGGTCGTCACCACCCGCTGACAGGTCCACGCCCCGGCGGGCGTGGACCTGGGCTTCCCCCGCAATCACTGACTGCCCGCGCGTAAATTGGGTGGTCCGGCCGTTCCGGCCGGGCCACCCTTGTGTGCATGCACGAACCGAAGCGGCGCATCCGCGCGCTCCACACCGAGTCGACCCTCACCGTCTACCAGGCGTACGCCCCCGGAATCGGCCTCCCGGCCGCCCGCGACGGGCGGTTTCCCGCCGCCTGGAAGCGCGAGCGAATGACATGGATCAAGCCGCGCTCATAGTCTTTTTCCATGACGGCAGACGACAAGGACCAGCAGTTGAGCGCCAGTTCACGGCGAGGCCTTCGCGCGAGGCAGGCAGCCGGTACCCAGCGGACCAAGAAGCACCGTTCCGACTGGGCGGGGGAGTCCGCTGCTATCTACTGCCGGATCTCCCACGTGAACGACGACGACCAGACCGGGGTGGAGCGCCAAGAGCGCATCTGCCGCGATGTCGCCGAGCGTCTTGGACTCATCGTCGATGAAGATCAAGTCTTCGTGGACAACAACCGGTCGGCCTGGCAGCGGAAGCGTAAGCGCCCGGGATGGGATGCTCTGCTCGCCGAAGCCAACCAGGGCCGCATCCGTCACGTCCTCACGTACCACCCCGACCGGTTGATGCGGCAACCACGCGATCTTGAAGAGCTGTTGCAGATCGCTGATGACCACGACATCACCTTGCACGGCCAGGCCAACCGGCGCGATCTGGCGGACCCCGACGACCGCTTCTTTCTGCGCATCGAGGTGGCTCACGCCTGCCGCTCCAGTGACGACACCTCACGCCGGCTGATCGATTCCATGATTGACCGGGCCCAGGACGGAAGGCCGCACACCGGCAGGCGCCGCTACGGGTACGACAAAACCGGCACGCAGATCATCCCCGAAGAGGCCGCCATCGTGCGGGAGGTCTTCACCCGCTACCTGGACGGCGAGAGCCCGGTCCAGCTGGCGAAGGAGTTGTACGCCCGTGGTGTGAAGACCGCCGAGGGACGCGACTGGAGCGCACCACGAGTGCGCGACCTTCTCGACAACCGCCACGTTGCCGGAATCCGCGTCTTCCGAGGCGAGGAGATTGGAGACGGCGAGTGGCCCGCGATCATCGACCGGGGAATGTGGATGGAGGTGCGCGAGCGCCGCGCCTACCGTGCCGCAGCCACGGCGACGAGTGGGCGGCCGGGCAGGTTCTACCTGCTGCGTGGCGTGGTCGCCTGCACGGGATGCGGCAAGGTCATGGGGGGATCGGGGGGTACAGGGGCCAAGTACGTCTGCAACCACACTCACCGCCTCGATGTCCCGCGCTGCAATCGGGCTGTCTCAGCCCCCATCTTGGAGGAGTTCGTCAGCGAGGCCGCGATCAATCTGTTGGAGCGACTTGACCTCACCGACGCTCCCACGCCGTCCGCCCTGTCGGAGGAGGAGCGGGCAGCCATCCAGGCCGACCGCCAGGAACTCGACGATCTCAAAGACATGTGGGAAAGCCAGGAGTTGAAGACGCGGGAGTACCGCGAGATGCGCAGGACGGTTGAGGCGCGCATCGCCGAGATAGAGCGCAAGATGATTGTTCGTCCTACGGCAGAGGTCCTTGATGGTCTTGTCGGCCCGCATGCGCGTGAGAGCTGGGAAGAACTGGAGGAGGCGAAGGACTACCAGCGCATGAACGCTGTCATACGGTTCCTGTTCGCCGCGGTCAAGATCAAAGAGGCCACGAAGAAAGGCCGCCAATTCGACTACGGCAGGATCGACATCGAGCAGAACCCGATCTGGGTCTGACCACGACAGACGAGGAGGGGCCCGCGCGCTCCTCCTCCTGCCTCACTCGATCCTTCCACCGGGCTGACGTTCCAGAAGCCGAGCCAGGCGTTTTGCCGCTTCCGGACTGATCTTGGTGGAGAACTTCTTACAGACGCGGTCCAGGTGCCGGGCCATCTCTGCCTCGCGGTCGCGTTTCGTCATCGGCCCGCCCTGGCCCGGCTCATCTCTTCGCGGGCGATCTCCCGGTTTCGGGCGAGGTCTTCAGCGATCGCGGCGGCGACAAGGACCGCTCCTGGAGTGTGGCCTGAGCCGAGGTATCGCCAGTGCGCGTCAGTGATCGTGCCCGAGTCGTCGAGCAGATCGGCCCCGGCGGCAGTGCGTTCGTGGTCGGCGCGTTCGGCGCGCAGGGTTGTGTAGGTGGTGGAGTATGCGCGGGACTTGGTGAGGATGTGGCCGCGGTAGCCGAGGGTGTGCGCCCAGGCCCGAAGCCGTAGGGGCGCGAATTCCGGCAGGCCGCCGAGACGCCAGCAGGCACGCATGAGGGATAGCAGGTGCGGGGAGACCGGGGCGGTCTCTATGTCGTCGGCGGAGGCCAATCGGTAGTCGGTGCCGGCAGCTGTGTCGGCCGCTCCTTTGGTGACGTACTTGGCCACGTACGCGGCGACCGCATCGTCTGCGAGTCCGTCACCGTCGCCGAAGGCACGCAGAGGACGGGCGTCGAGTTGGGCACCCCATCGCAAGGCATGTTCGCCGATGGCTGGGCTGTAGGGGCTGTGGACCGTGACGGCGCGCGCGGCAGTGTGGACGGCACTGGTAAGTGCGTCGGCGGTTCCCCAGGGCGGGGGTGGATCGTGGGGACCGGCCGGGCCGTCCAGGCGCACCACGGCGTGAACGTGGATGGCTGCACGCTTCTGGTACTCGGCGACCTTGGCGAAGGAGAGCCGGGCGTGGTCAGGAAATTGGGTCTGGACGAATCCGGCGGCCGAGGCCAGCGCCCGGCGGACGCCACGGGTGAAGCGTGCCCACAGTTCGCCGGTGTGGGCGTGCCATAGGACGTGGCCCGGGTAGTCGTAGCAATCGGGGCACATCGGCTGGCCGGCGAGCGGATCGGTGTCGGTGTGACGGGCAGGGCAGCCGAGTGACCGACCGTGTTCGCAGTGCCCGCCATTGCGGCGGGGGCGGCAGCGCTCCGTCCCGGTAGTGGTGTGGTGGACGGGGCCGAAGCCGGGGGCGGTGAGGGTGAGGAAGAGCCGGGGGTGTTCGCGTACGTCGGCAGAGACGGTCTTGCCGCCGACTAGTCCGGCACGCACGAGGTGGAAGGTGTCTCCGGCGTGGAGGCGGGAGCAGGGCGCGCATACGGTGGCGCGTCGGTTGCGGCAGCGGACGAGCAGCCGCTCGCCCGGTTCCCCGGTCGTGTCGTAGTGGTGCAGGACCTCGCCGCTGCAGGTGTCTCGGACGGTCGTTGCGCCGGTGAGGTGGATCGGGTGGGCGCAGCCGCCGGTGGCGGTGATCTGTTCCAGCCAGCGGGCGAACTGGGGGTGCTGGGCCAGGCGGATGGCGTCTTGGTCGACTTCGGTGAGCTGACGCAGACGCGCCGCGCGGTCGAGCACGGCGCGTCTGTCAGCCGAGGTGATCTCGGCGGTGATGGTGGGGACCTCCCTTGTTGGGCCGCCGAGGCGGCACGGACGGTTGATGGGTGGGTTGTGTCCATGGCGATCACTCCCTGCTGGTCGGTGTGTTGGTTGGTCAGGTCAGCGGATGGTTCCGGTGCCCCGGCAGCAGCGGCAGCGCCGCCTGTGTCCGGTGCGGGTCTTGCGGTAGCGCTCCCCCTTGCAGACGGGGCAGCGCACGCGGCGCATCGGCATACGACTCCCTGTCAGGTGTGGGTGAATCCGGAGAAGATCCAGGTCACGAGGCCATCCACGGTGAAGATGACGGGGGTCTGGCCGAGATAGAGGCCGAACAGGCCGATCATGACGGCCTCCCATGCCTTCACATCGCGGGAGCGGACCAGGAGGACGGTGATGATCCCGAAGACCAGCGCGAAGGGAATCGCCGCTTCTTCAGTCATGCGTTCTCACCCCCAGCCGAGGCTTTTAGGGCGAGGTTCACGGCGGGCAGTTCCGGGGTCATGCCTGCGTAGGCGGAGGCGGTCTTGCGGGCCTCCTCGGTTGTGGTCAGGTGGGAGCGGGCCCGGTCCCACCCGCCTTCTGTCCCGGTGCACACGGCCACACCTTTCTCTTGGGAGGAGATGGACTGTGCGACGGCTACCGCGTCCTTGTTGAGGTCGCCCAGGGTCATTTCCGCTGTTCCTGGGTCATTGACGCGGTGGCAGATCCGGCCCGCCAGCTGAGCGCGCAGCGCGGTCACTCCTGGCCCGAGGTCGGAGCCGACACGTTGCCCGGCGATCACGAGATGCACGCCGAGGGCTGCGCCGAGTTGTCCCAGGCGCAAGAGGTAGGTGGAGCACTGCTCGGCTTCCGCCTTGCCCTCACGGGTGCCGTCCGTCAGGTAGAGCTCGGCGAGCTCGTCGACGATGACCACGACCGGCACTGGGCGCTGTGTGTGGGGCAGTTCCCAAATTGAGCGGGCACCAGCGGCGCGGCAGAGGCGCATCCGGTCCTGTGTCTCGACCACGAGCGCGCCGAGTACGGCCACCGCCTCACGCCGGTTGGTGGTGAGTGCGGTGAGGCGGTCACCGAACAGACCGAGTTCCATGCCGCCCTTGCAGTCGATGCCGACCAGTGAGACCGACTGCGGGGCAAGTTGGGTCACCAGCCGGGCGAGGAGGGTGGACTTGCCCGACTGGGTCGCACCGGTGATCAACCAGTGCGGGATCTGCCGCAGGTCCATCACCCAGGCCCCACCCGACTCCAGCACTCCGACCAACGCGCAGAGTAGTTCGGCCGGGGCCGAGGCCAGGCCGGGTCGCTCCAACGGATCCCGGGCCGTTGCCGTGATCAACACGGTTCCCCGCTCCGGGGAGGTCACCCGCACCCCGTGCACACGCCAGGCGTGCAGGAGCGAGTCGGCTGCCGCGATGAAGGGACCCGGCGTCTGGCCCGGGTGCAGCCGCACCACCAGTGAGAGACCGGTCGGTGTGGCGCGGGGAAAGGAAATGCGCGGAGCGATGATGCGCACCGGCTCCCCCCGTACCTCAAGGTCCCCCAGCACTCGTCGGGTGGGCTTGTGGGTGGCGGTGAGCCCGTTGAACTGCGCGACCTTGCGCCATGTGAGCACCACCCGCAGCGCGCTGACCGGGTAGCCAGTGAGGTACCAGAACCACACCGGGTGCCGTTGCTTGAGCGCGGAGCCGCCGACGAGTAACCAGGCCAGCGCGGCGAGAGTGAACGCGAGCACGATCGGTCCCATCACACGCCACCCGCCTTACTGGCAGCGGCAGTTCCCGACCCACCAGTAGTCGGCACGGGCGTGATCGCGGCGGCGCGGAAGCTGATGCCGTGACGGTCGCCCATCGCCCAAGCAAATGCCTCCAGGCCGGTCACCTTGACCTCGGTGCCCTCCGTGACGCCCTTCGGCTCACCGGTCACCGAGATTTCGATCACCGAGACTCGACGCCCTTCCTGCCGGACCATGATGCCCACGGTGTAGATCGTGTTGCCGTCCCGGTCCTTCTTCACCTCCTTCGTCTCGAAGTTGCTGACCTTCGCTTCCGGTTCGACAGCGCACCGCAGTACGCCGAGCCGGGATGTGTCCACAGGTATGGACTGCATGGGTAGTTGGCCTCCTTGGCCATCCAGGACGCCAGAATTCACCTGACGTCACTCGTACTGACGAGTGACAACCATGCATGTCTTGACGCAACGATGCAAGCACTTATGCTGACGAGTGACGTAACGCGACGGGCGTCAGCCGCCCGCATCCCAAGCTCGCGCCCATGAGCGGAGGCCACAGACATGGCAGGCATTGAGCGGCCCGGACCGCTGTACCAGCAGGTGGCCGCCGCCATCCGGCAAGGCATCGCAGATGGAGAGTTCCCACCTGGTGCCCCGCTCCCCTCAGAGGCACAGCTAATCGAACGCTACGAAGTCAGCCGGCCGA